>DASYQZ010000013.1:0-11070 GCA_036004865.1 Vicinamibacterales bacterium | reverse complement strand
CGCGTTCGCCGATCGCATGCTCGTCATCTTTCCGTTCGAAGAGGCCATCTATCGCGACGGCGGCGTGCCGGTGGAGTTCGTCGGCCATCCGCTGGTCGATCTGTCGGCGCCGTCCGAGACGCGCGAGCGGTTTCTCGCGAAGCAGGGATTGTCGCCCTCCGCGCCGACGATCGCGATGCTGCCGGGCAGCCGACCGAATGAAGTCTCGCGCATCCTGCCCGATCTCGTCGCTTCGGCCGCACGAATTCGCGACCGCGTGCGTGACGCGCAATTCGTCGTCGCGCGTGCGGCGGACCTTCCCGATCGATTGTTCGGACCGGTCGACTCGATGGTCGCCATGGTGCCGATGATCGTCGTCGAGGGCGATACGAACACCGTGCTCGCATCCGCCGATGTGGCGCTGACCGCGTCCGGCACGGCGACGGTGCAGACGGCCTTGCACGACGTGCCGATGGTCATCGTGTACCGCGTGTCGCCGATGACGTATCTCCTCGGCAAGCGGCTCGTCACCGTCACGACGGTCGGCATGGTCAACCTCATTGCCGGCGAGATGATCGTCCCCGAGCTGATTCAGGACGCCTTCACCCCGGACGCGGTCGCGCGCGAGGCGGTGTCGATGCTCACCGATCGCGCGCGCGCGGCGCGCATCCGCGAAGGGCTCGCGCGCGTACGCGCGCGCCTGGGCGGACCGGGCGCGAGCCGGCGGGCTGCAGAAGCCATTCTCAGAACCGTCCGCACAGGGCCGACACTCGGGTCGGCCCCTACGACATAAGAGGTGTAGGGGCGGACCCGTGTGTCCGCCTGTAGGGGCGGACCCATGTGTCCGCCCAGGAGTCTTGCGATGCGATTGGTATTCGTTGGTTCGTTCGTATTGGCACTCGTCGTCCCCGCACGAGCGACGGTGCTGATTGGCGCCGATCTTGGCGAGCTCGCGCGCGACGCCCGCGCGATTGCGCGCGGACGCGTGGTGGCGGTGGACGCGCAGTGGACGTCCGATCGACGAACGATCGAGACGCTCGTCACGCTCGAAGTGGAGAGCTATCTGAAAGGCGCGCTCGGCGAGACAGTGCAGTTCCGCGTGCCCGGCGGCAGGCTCGGCCGCTTTCGGAGCATCGTCGTCGGCGCGCCGGAGTTCGACGTCGACGATCGCGTCGTCGTGTTCCTCGGCGCCCGCGGACCGAGCGTTCCGTACGTCGTGGGCTTCAGCCAGGGTGTGTATCGCATCTCGCGTTCGAGCGACGGCTCGACGTGGCTGGTATCGCCGCCGGCACTCCTGGCGCCCGCTTCCGGCAGCGTGACCATCGTTCGCGGCGATCCGTCACGCCGCCCGCTGCCGCTCAACGAGTTCGAACAACGCGTGCGCGCACTCGCCGGAGGAGCGCGATGACGAAAGCCTGCGCCACGCTGGTCATTTTTCTTTTCGCGCAGACGCCGCCGGCGCTCGCGTACGTGAAGTTCGGCGTGCGCATCGGCGGACGTCAGGTCACCTTGAAGTGGGCGCAAACGCCGGTGCGGTACTTCATCACCGACCGAAGCATTTCGGGCGTGACAGCGAGCGATCTGCAGGCGGCCGCCGGCCGCGCTTTCGCGGCGTGGCAGGCGGTGCCGACCTCGTCGATCTCGTATCAATTCGGCGGCTTCACCACCGCGCGGCCCGAGGAAGACGACGGGCTGTCGACACTGGGATTCCTGGACCAGCCGGAGCTCGATCGTGTGCTGGGCGCGACGAGCTTTCTCGTCGACGATGCCACCGGCGCGCTCCTCGAGTCCGACATCTTCTTCAACGCGTCGTTCGCCTGGTCCGTCGCGGCGAACGGCGAGGCCGGGAAGTTCGATCTCGAGAGCATCGCGCTGCACGAAATCGGTCACTTCAGCGGGCTTGGACATTCGGCGCTCGGCGAGACCGAACTGCGCGAGGGCGGCGGGCGCCGCGTGCTCGCGGCGCAGGCGGTGATGTTTCCGATTGCGTACGGCGCCGGCACGACGACGGGCCGAACGCTGCGCGCGGACGATATCGCCGGCATTTCCGATCTCTATCCTGACGGCGATTTCACGACCGCGACCGGCAGCCTCTCGGGCCGCGTGACGAAGGACGGCCAGGGGCTGTTCGGCGCGCACATCGTCGCGTTCGATCCCGCCAACGGCACCATGGTGGGGAACTTCGCGCTCAACGCGCAGGGCGAATTCTCGATGGCCGGTCTCTCTCCGGGGCCTCACGTCGTGCGCGTCGAGCCGATCGATGATGCGGATCTCGACAGCTTTTTCGATCCGGCGCGGACCGTCGACATCGACTTCCGCGTCACGTACCACGACCGCCTGGTCGTCGTGCCGCGCGGCGCCGACAGCGGCTCGATCGAGGTCAAGGTCGTGCGCAAGTGATCCGGCTCGTCTTGCCGGTGGTGGCCGCTGCGATGGTTCTCCCGGCGTCTCCGGCGCTGGCGCAGGCCGGCGCGACATCGTCCACTGATCCGGCAGGCCGGCTGGAACTTGCCATCGGCGCGGTATGGTCCGGCCGCGTGCCGCTTGGCGCACGCGATGCGAACGAGACGACGGGCAGCGGCGGCACGTTCCGCCTGTTCTCGTCCTCGACCGAGCTCGGGAGCGTATCCGGTCTGGAAGGGCATATCGGACTGCGCGTGATGTCGCGGCTCGAGGCCGAAGCATCCGGGTCCTACGGCAAGCCTGACATGCGGACGCGCGTCGACAGCGATTTCGAGACGAGCAATGCGCCGCTGACCATCACCGACAAGGTTCAGCAGTTCACGATCGGCGGCGCGGCGCTGTGGTATCCGCGCGTCCCGCGGCTGAGCGGCCGCGCGCGCGCGTTCGTTCGAGCCGGCGCCGGTTATCTTCGCCAGCTCGAGAACGACGGCGCGCTCATCGTGACGGGACGCACGTACGACGTGGGCGGCGGCCTGAAGCTCGCGCTCACGTCGCGACAGGCCGGATGGTTGAAAGGAATCGGCGCGCGCCTCGACGCGCGCGCCATTGTTCAACAGAAGGGCGTCATATTCGACAACCGCACCCACGTGTCGCCGGCACTGGGCGCGTCGGTCTACGTACGCTTCTAGATCTTCGTACTCAGAGTCGAGTCTTTGTTTACTGCGGCGCGATTGACGCGCCGCTCATCGTCCTCTGCGCCGCGATTGACGCACCGCTCATCGTCCTCTGCGCCGCGATTGACGCGGCGCGAATCCTCGCGATTGATGATCGGCTTCGCTGGTTCGCGAGCATCCACCTCGTCTCGTGATTCCGATCCGCCGACGGGCGACGCCGGCGCGTCTTCCCCGATTGGTCGCGCGTCGTTACGCACCTGCATCCTCCTTGCTCGATCTGCGCGGCGGCACACGCTGCTGCCGGTCGTTCTCGCGCGAGCCTTCGGCCTGTTCCTTATTGGTCGGCTCGTTCGACGGGATGTCGGGCTTTCGTCCGGCGTGCTCGTCAATGGAACGGAGCTTGTCACCGATACTCATCGGTACCTCCCTGTCGGGATTCGGGATTCGGGATTCGCCGAATCGATCCCTTGACGTGGTACCTTTCGCAAACGCGATGCCCAGCGCGATCGAATTCCGCGATGTCTCATTTCGTCGTCCAGGCGGTCCCCTGGTGCTCGACCATTTCACGCTGACGGTCGAGGCCGGCGAAGTACTCGCGCTCGTTGGCCGCAGCGGCGCCGGCAAGACGACGATCCTCAAGCTCGTGAATCGTCTCTTGCTGCCGGAGGCAGGGACCGTGATCGTCGAGGGACGGGACACGCGTGAGTGGGAGCCTATTCGGCTGAGGCGTCGCGTCGGATACGTTCTGCAGGATGTGGGACTCTTTCCGCACATGAGCGTCGCGGACAACGTCGCGGTGGCGCCGCGGCTCGAGCGATGGCCGGCGGAACGGATCGGTCCGCGTGTCGACGAGCTGCTCGAGCTCGTCGGGCTCGCACCGGGAGAGTTCGCGAGGCGCTGGCCCGACGAGCTGTCAGGCGGGCAACGTCAGCGGGTCGGTGTGGCGCGCGCCCTTGCAGTCGATCCGCCGGTCCTGCTGATGGACGAGCCATTCGGCGCATTGGATCCGCTCACGCGCGCCGAACTGCACGCGGAGTTCCGACGCATTCAGGAGCGGGTTCGCAAAACAGTCATCATCGTCTCGCACGACATGGGCGAGGCGTTCGCGCTCGGCGATCGCGTCGGCGTCATCGAGGAAGGGCACCTGATCGCGAGCGATCGTGCGGCGGCCGTGGCCGCCTCCCGCGATCCGCGCGTCCGCCGGCTGCTCGACGCCCTGCCGGCGGTCCCCAGAACGGTTGCTTGAATCGGTCTGCATCGCCCCACATTTTTGTCGTGACTTTCCATTGACGGCGGGGCCCGCAAAGCGATAATAGGCCCGCGCAATCGATTTCATGACACTTCGTGACACTTGTCGAAGGGCAGGATCCGGAGTGGACGCGCGGTTCAGGTGCAAGACCCGATACGCCAGGAGGAGGGACCGTGAAAGAGATCGTTCGAAGAGTGCGATCCGGTTTCTATTTGCCCATCGCGGTGGGCCTCTCGCTCGCCATCGGCCTCTCGGCCGTGCCCGCAGCAGCGCAGATTCTTTACGGGAACGTCGTGGGCGTCGTCAAGGACAACAGCGGCGCGTTCATTCCGGGCGCCACGGTGACGATCGTCAACAAGGACACGGGCCTCACGCGCGAGACGACGACGAACGCCGAAGGCTCCTACAGCATCATCAACGTGCAGCCGGGTCCGTACGACGTCAAGGTGACGTTGACTGGGTTCCGCGACGTTCTGCGCCAGAACGTGCCTGTGACCATCGGCGAGATCGCCCGCGTCGACTTCGCGCTGGAGATCGCCGCCGTCTCGGAGACGGTCATGGTCATCGGCGAATCGCCGCTGCTGCAGACCGACAAGGCTGACGTGCACACGAGCCTGAAGGCGGAAGACCTCACGAACATGCCGCTGAACCGGTACCGCAACTTCCAGGCGCTGCTCAACCTCGCGCCCGGCACGACGCCGTTGGCGTTCGGCAATGCGGAAACCGACACGCCGGCGCGCTCCTTGGCGACCAACGTGAACGGCCAGGCGAACACGAACAACTCGACGCGCACCGACGGCGCGACGAACATGAACATCTGGCTGCCGAACCACGTGATGTACGTGTCGCCGGCCGAGACGATCGACACGGTGGACGTCTCGACCAGCAGCTTCGACGCCGAGCAGGGCATGGCGGGCGGCGGCGCGGTGACCGTCGTCACCAAGTCGGGCACGAACATGTTCCGGGGCTCGGCCCTCGAATACTTCAACAGCGACAAGCTGAACGCCAAGCCGTACTACTTCAATGCGGGCCCGTGGCCCGAGAAGCTGCCGGTGAAGACGAATAACTACGGCGCGACGCTCGGCGGGCCGATCAAGCGAAACAAGGTCTTCTTCTTCGGATCGTTCGAAGGGTACAAGCGCACACAGAGCATCTTCACACTCTTCAACGTCCCCGACGCCGCGCTTCGGGCCGGCGACTTCAGCAAGGCGTTCAACACCAACGGCGCGCTGCAAGTGATTTACAACCCGTTGACCGGCAACCCCGACGGGACCGGCCGTCAGCCGTTCGCGAACAATCAGATCCCGTCCGGAATGCTCAACCCGATCGCGCTCAAGATCCTGCAGCTGTTTCCGATGCCCAATACACAGGGCTTCGGCGCCGGCGGGTACACGAGTAACTACCAGCGCCAGGAAAACCGCCAGGTCGACCGCCAGAACTACGACGCGAAGTTCAACTGGAACCGGACGTCCACGCACCAGCTCTGGGGCAAGTTCAGTCACATGAACGCCGTCGTGGACGACCTGACGAACTATCTCGGACCGGATCCGAATGCGCAGGGCGATGGCGGCAAGACGAAGGTCTGGCAGGTGACGGCAGGACAGACGTGGACGCTCGGTGCGTCCCTGCTGATGGACACCACCTTCGGGTTCTCTCGTCAGAAGCAGGATGTGCTTGGTCCCGACTTCAACGCTGGCAACTTCGGCCTCGACGTGCTCGGCATTCCAGGCACCAACGATCAGGGGATCGGCGATCAACGGTATGCCGGTTTCCCGGAGTTCCGGTTCGGTGGCACGGGCCCCGGCTTCTTCAGCCAGCTCGGCAACCGCGACGGCTGGAACCCGATCTTCCGCGACGAGCGGACGTACTCGATCGCGCACAACATCACGAAGATCAAAGGGCAGCACGATTTCCGCGGCGGCTATTTCCTGAACTTCCTCTATCTCGATCACTGGCAGCCGGAGACCGGGAATCCTCGCGGCCGGTTCGAGTTCATGCCGAACACGACCGGCCTGCGCGGCGGCCCGACGGCGAACTTCTACAACGCGTACGCGTCGTTCCTGCTGGGGCTCATCGGGCGGGCCAACAAGACCGTGCAGAACGAGCTGATGACGGCGCGCGAGTGGCAGCACGCGCTCTTCTTCCGCGATCGGTGGACGCCCAGCTCGAGGTTGACGCTCGATCTGGGCCTGCGGTGGGAGCTCTATCCGATCATGTACCGCGCCGACGGCCGCGGGATCGATCGCCTCGATCTCGACAACTCCGTCTTCGCGCGCCGGCTCGACGTGATCATCGCCGGACGCGGCGGCAACCCGCAGAACAACGGGATGGAGACGAGCCTCAACAACTTTGCGCCGCGGCTCGGCGGCGTCTATCGGATCAACGACGCGACCGTCTTTCGCAGCGGCTACGGCCTGACGTACAACGCGCAGCCGTGGGCGCGTCCGATGCGCGGCCACAACGACTACCCGGTGACGATCGGCTCGGATTTCCTGAACGCTGAGGCATTCGCCCCGTACGCGACGCTGCAGCAGGGGATTCCCAAGATCGTCGGTCCCGATTTGAGCTCGGGGCGCGTGCCGCTGGATCGCGCGGCGGGGTTCTACTCACCCGAGCTGGGCAACATCGACCGCGGCTACGTCCACACCTGGAACATTGCAGTGGAGCGGATGCTGCCGTTCGATGCGACGGTGGAAGCTGCGTACGTCGGCGCGAAGGGCGTCGGCGGCTATGCGGGGCTCGACGTCAACGCGCCGCAGACGCTAGGCGTCGGCGACGGCGGCCGTCCGTTCGCATCGCTCGGACGCCTCGTCCCGATCTACTTGTGGGGGCAGCGTCTGCGGACGCGCTACAACTCGATGCAGGTCGCCCTCAACAAGCGCATGTCGCACGGGGTGATGTTCAAGGGTGCGTACACGCTGGCCAAGGCGATGAACGACAGGGATTTCGACGGCGCAACCACGCTGGAGTGGAACACGCCGAGCGAGCTGTGGCGGAACTGGGGCCCGGCCGGCTTCGATCGTCGGCACAACTTCCAGTTCGGGTTCGTTTACGCGTTGCCGTGGCAGAGCACCACCGGCTACGGCAGCATCGGCCAGGCGCTCGCGAGCGACTGGCAGATCAACGGCACGTTCGGCGCGTTCAGCGGCAACCCGTTCAGGGTCGAAGCGAACGGCGCGTCGTTGAATACGCCGAGCAATATTCAGCTTGCGGACCTCACCGGCAACTTCAACGTGGTCGACAATATCGGTGCGGCCGGTCCGTGGTTCGACCCGACGGCGTTCGCGCAGCCGACCGGCGTTCGGTTCGGCAACACACTCCGCAATCAGTTCTATGGTCCGGGCGGCTGGAACCTCGACTTGTCCGCGTTCCGTGCGTTCCCGTTGGGCGGCACGCGGCGGCTCGAGGCCCGAATCGAAGCGGGAAATATCTTCAACAGCGGCGTGTTCGCCAATCCGCAGAACAACGTCACGTCGGGCACGTTCGGCGTGATCACCGCGGTCGCCAACAACAACGGCGCGGCGTTCTATCCGGAACGGCAGCTCCGGCTGGGGATTCGATTCAGCTTCTGACATCAGTCAATCTGCAGTTCGTCGTCGCTTGCGCCACCGTACTTTCGGTGGCGCAGGCGACGCTTCCTCCGCTTCCAGATCTTCCACTCGATTCGTATTCGCCGGCGCCGCGCGAGGCGATCGCGCGCGCGTACAAAGACGCCACGACACGATCGGGCGACGCGGTCGCTGTGGGAGCGCTCGCGCGAACGCTCCACGCGTGGGAACAATGGAGCGCCGCGCATGAGGCTTACGCGCGGGCGCAGGCGCTCGCGCCTCGCGCCTTCGAATGGCAGTACCTCGATGCGCTCGTGCTGCAGCGTCTCGCGCGGCACGCGGACGCTGTTACGCGGCTCGAGCAGGCGCTGCGCCTGTCGCCCGATTACCTGCCGGCGCGCGTGGCGCTCGCCGAGTCGCTGCTCGAGTCCGGCGATGTCGAGCGAAGCGAACGCCTGTTCGACCAGTTGCGTCGCGAGCCTGCGGCCGAGCCTGCTGCGGAATTTGGTCTGGGGCGCATCGCCGCGACTCGCGGCGAACACCAGGTCGCGCTCGCGCATCTGGAGCGCGCGGTCGCGCTGTTCCCGGAGTGGGGCGCCGCGCACTACGCGCTGGCGCTCTCGTATCGCGCGCTCGGCCGCAGAGACGAGGCGCAGCGCGCGCTCGAGCGGCACGCGCAGTACGGCGCGCGTTGGCCCGGACAGGTCGATCCGGTGCGCGACACGGTGATGGCGGTCAGGGACGATGCGCAGACGAATCTGCAGAAGGGCCTGGCGCTCGCTGACGCCGGCAACCTGGCCGGCGCGATTGCGGCGCACGAGGCGGCGCTCGCGCGCGACCCGTCGATCGCGCAGGCGCACGCCAATCTCATTTCGTTGTACGGCCGGACGCGCGACTGGGCGAAAGCGGAAGAGCACTACCGCGCGGTCATCGCGCTCGGGTTCAACGTCCCCGACGCCCACTACGACTACGGCGTGCTGCTCGGTCTGCAGGAGAAGTGGGACGCCGCCGCGGACGCGTACCGCCAGGCGATTGCGATCGATCCGCGGCATGCGCGCGCCCACAACAACCTCGGCGAGATTCTCGAGCGACAGCGCGATCTCGACGGGGCGGCCGGCGAGTACCGTCAGGCGATTGCGAGTCAGCCGTTGTTCAGACTAGCGCGCTTCAATCTCGGCCGCATGCTCATCGCTCTAGGACGCAACAGCGAGGCGATCATGGAGCTCGAGAAGCTGACCGAGCCGCGCGACGCCGAGGCGCCGCGTTACCTGTTCGCCCTCGCCACGGCGTACGTGCGCGCCGGCCGGAAGGACGAGGGGATCAGATGGGCGACCGACGCGAGGGCGCTGGCGATCGAGCACGGCCAGCAGGAGCTCGCCGCGGCGATCGAGCGCGATCTCGCGCGGTTGAAATGAGCGACTCCCAAAACCTAACCACCACGGTGGACACGGAGGACACTGAGGTTCAATCCCTGGAGATGGTGGAGAGCTTCGTTCTGCGACCTTCCCACGAAATTCTTCGCGTGTGTCGTGTTTTCGTGGGTTTCGTCGTTTGCGCGGTCGCCGTCGGACCGCACGCGCCTGCCGCGGACGAACCCATCTTCCTCGAATCAGCCGCGGCGACCGGACTCACGTTCACGCACGTCAACGGGGCGACCGGCAACTACTACCTGCCCGAGGTGATGGGCGCCGGTGTCGCGCTGTTCGACTACGACAACGACGGCGACCTCGACGTCTTCCTCGTGCAGGGCGGACCGCTCGGCGGGGGCGCGGCTGCTGCGGGCGCGCCGACCTCACGGTTGTTCCGGAACGATCTCACGATCGACGCTGCCGGCAAGCGAACGTTGAAGTTCACCGACGTGACGGACCGCGCGCATGCCGGCGTGCGCGGGTACGGCATGGGCGTCGCCACCGGCGATTACGACAACGACGGTTTCCTCGATCTGTTCATCACCTCGTTCGGCGCGGTCACGCTGCTGCACAACAACGGCGACGGCACGTTCAGCGACGTCACTTCACAATCTGGCGTGAACGTCCCATGGCTTGCCAACCGTAGCTCGCAGCGAGCCGAGGCACGCCCGCCTTCGCCGCCACGCGGCTACGGCGGGCAACCTTCGCCTGCGATCGCGAGCGAAGGTTGGTCCACGAGCGCCGCGTTCGTCGACTACGATCGCGACGGCGATCTCGATCTGTTCGTCGCCAACTACGTCGACTTCACGCTGGCGGGCAACAAGCTGTGCAACGACTCGGTCGGCGCGCGCGACTACTGCAGCCCGCGCGCCTTTCGTCCGGTTCCGAGCCGTCTGTTCAGAAACGAAGGCGGCGGGCGGTTCACCGACGTCACCGAGCGCGCCGGGATCACGAAGGCGTACGGCGCGGGTCTCGGCGTCTCGGTCGGCGATTACAACGGCGACGGCTGGCTCGACCTCTACGTCGCGAACGACGGCAATGCGAACCAACTGTGGATCAATCACCGCGACGGGACGTTCGTGGACGAGGGGCTGCTGTCGGGATCGGCGGTGAACGCGGCCGGAAATCCGGAAGGCAGCATGGGGATTGCCTCCGGCGACTTCGATCTCGACGGCGACGAGGACCTGTTCGTCACGAACATCGTCGGCGAGACGTCCGTGCTGTACGCGAACGACGGCCGCGGCAATTTTCAGGACGTGCGCGCGCAGTCTGGACTGGCCCGCCTCACCGCGGCGTTCACCGGCTTCGGCACCGACTGGTTCGACTACGACAACGACGGATGGCCCGATCTGTTCGTCGCCAACGGCGCCGTCAACATCGTCGAATCCGAGCGCGGCCAGCCGTTCCCGTACCGCATGAAGAACCAGCTCTTTCACAATGTCGCCGACAAAACCGGCAGGCGCTTCGAGGAGACGAGCGCGATGGCGGGTCCCGCGTTCGCGCGCGCGGAAGTCAGCCGCGGCGGGGCGTTCGGCGACATCGACAACGACGGCGACGTCGACATCGTTTTCACGAACAACAACGGACCGGCGAGGCTGCTGATCAACCAGTCCGCCACGCGGAATCACTGGCTGCAGATCCGGCTGGACCAGGGGCCCGGCAATCGTTTCGCGATCGGCGCGTGGATCGGCGTCGAGCGATCGGGCCGTCCCACGCAGTGGCGCCGGGCGCGAACCGACGGCAGCTACCTGTCGGCCAGCGACGTGCGCGCGCATTTCGGCCTGGGATCCTCAGCCGCCATCGACGCG
>DASYQZ010000012.1:0-35792 GCA_036004865.1 Vicinamibacterales bacterium | reverse complement strand
CGATCGTTTCTGGTTTGTGTCTGCGCCGACCGCTTGACATCGCAGGCCCGCTTCGCGGGCTGGTCGGACGCCGCTCCGTTGCTCCGTGGCTCCGTTCCTCCCAGGTTGAACCGTGCCTCCGTACGGCTCCGTTGCCTCGACAGTGGAGGTCCCCTGAGATGACGCGCGTCCTCATTCGCACCGCCCTTCTTCTCGCGACGCTCGCTTGCGCGGCGCCGATCGCCGCCGCGCAGGGCACGACCGGATCGATCTCCGGATTCATCACCGACGACACCAACGCGGCGCTGCCCGGCGCGACCGTGACAGTCCGTGACGTCGAAACGGATCAGAAGCGCGTGATCGTCACCGACTCCGCCGGCCGGTACCGCGCGCAGGCGCTTTCACCCGGCAAGTACGAAGTCTCCGTCGAGCTCCAGGGCTTCAGGCCCGCGCGCATTTCGGAGCTGCAGCTCACCATCGGACAGGATGCCGTGGCGAACCTGCAGCTCAAGGTCGGCGGCATCGACGAGCAGGTGACCGTCACCGGCGAAGCGGCGCTCGTGAACATGCGCCAGTCGTCGGTCGCTGCGCTCGTCGACGAGAAGCAGATTCGCGAGCTGCCGCTGAACGGACGCGACTTCAGCCAGCTCACGCTGCTGCAGCCGGGCGTCACCGCGTCGCCGAGCACGCAGCAGCAGGTCGATCGCGGCATGGGGACGCAGGTGTCGATCGCCGGCGCGCGGCCGAATCAAATCAGCTATCAGCTCGACGGCACCGACGCGAACACGCAGGGCAACGGATCGCCGGGCAGCGCCGCCGGCGGTCTGCTCGGCGTCGAGACCGTCCGCGAGTTCCAGGTGCTCGTCAACAACTACAGCGCCGAGTACGGCCGCAGCACCGGCGGCATCGTGACCGCAGTGACACGCTCGGGAACGAACGCATTCAAGGGCACGGCGTTCGAGTTCAACCGCGACAGCCGGTTCGATTCGAAGACGTTCTTCGACGATCCGAACAGCGACATCCCACCGCTCAAGCGGAATCAGTTCGGCGGATACGTGGGCGGACCGATCGCGAGGGATCGGACGTTCTTCTTCGGCAGCTACGAAGGGCTGCGGCAGGATCGCGGGCTGACGACGATTGCGAACGTGCCGAGCCGCGCGACGCGCGCGCGCACCGACGTCAGCCCGGTGACCCGGCCGTATCTGCTGTTGTATCCCGAGCCGAACCGCCCGGAGACGGGCGCGACCGGCCGGTACTCGGTGCAAGTCACCTCTCCGACGACCGAGAACTACGCGGTCGGCAAGATCGATCACACCCTCTCGGGCACGCAGTCCTTTTCGGTCCGCTACTCGTGGGACAAGGCGCAGGTCGATCAGGACAGGCCGATCCCCTTCTGGACCACCGACACGCGGACCAAGTCGCAGTCGTTCGTCGCCGAGCACAAGTGGCTGCTCGCGTCGAACCTGTTGAACGTCGCGAAGGTCGCGTGGAATCGCGCTTACGAGGCGACCGACAACATCGAGAAGATTTCGTTCGATCCGCGGCTGTTCTTCGTCCCGGGCACGCGCTTCGGCAACATCGCCGTGTCCGGGATCGAACCGCTCGGCCCCGACACGAACACGCCGACGTTCGTCGACCTGAAGAGCCTGCAGATCATCGACCACTTCACCTGGTCGCGCGGGAGCCACAACGTCAAGACCGGCGTGAGCTTCACGCACTACATGAACGATCAGGACTCGTCGTTCGACTTCGGCGGCGCCTACTCGTTCACGTCGCTCGAAAATTTCCTGCAGAACCGGCCGGGCACGTACGAAGGGCAGGGCAACGGATCGTCGACCGACCGGCGGTGGCGCCAGAGCCTCGTCGGTCTGTACGGACAGGACGACTGGTCGCTGAGCCGCACGCTCACGCTGAACCTGGGCGTGCGCTACGAGTTCTTCACGACGCCGCACGAGCTCGGCGGGCGCGAGGCGAGCATGCCGAATCTGCAGGCGGCGAGCACCATCCAGGGCGGCCCGATCTTCAAGAACCCGTCGCTCAAGAACGTCGCGCCGCGCGGCGGCTTCGCGTGGGACATGACCGGCGACGGCAAGAATGCGCTGCACGGCGGCGCCGGCTTCTTCTTCGAGCCGATTCTCAGCAACGTCTACCGTGCGTACGGCAATCGCACGCCGCCGTACTACAACTTGATCAACCCGGCGAACCCGACGTTCCCGGCGCCGCCAACCACGGGCAGCTCGTCGCTGCTGCGCCTCGATCTGGTCGACTACAACATCGAGAGTCCGTACCGCGTGCAGTACAACCTGACCTATCAGCGCGAGCTGCCAGGCCGCACGATCGTCACGGGCGGGTTCGTCGGATCGCGCGGCTACAACCAGATTCGCAACGTCGAGTACAACCAGTCGGTTCCGATCGTGCAGGCCGACGGCAGCTACTTCTTCCCGTCGGCAACGCGCCGCAACCCGAACTTCGGCAGCATGCGGCTGCGGATCACTGACGGCCTCTCCTGGTACAGAGGCCTCATCGCCGGCGCGAGCCGGCGGTTCAGCGCCGGCCTGGCGCTGCAGGCGTCGTACACCCTCGGCAAGTCAGAGGATCTCGGATCGCAGGCAGTGGGCAGCGCCGACTTCGACAACAGCTTCCAGCCGGCCTACGCGTTCGATCCGATGAGCAACAGAGGGCTGTCGGATTTCGACATCCGCCACAACTTCGTGTTCAACGCGACGTGGGAGCTGCCGTTCGCCAAATCGGCCGGCGGCGCTGTGAAGGCGATCGCCGGCGGCTGGCAGGTGTCGAGCATCGTGACCGTGCGCTCGGGCATTCCGCTCTCGCCGGTGCTCGGCTTCGATCGCGCGCGCGCCGCACCGCGATCGGGCGGCGCGGGTCAGCGTCCCGATCTCGTGTCCGGCTGCTCGCTCAACCCGGTGCTCGGCGGCGCGGATCTCTATTTCGATCCGAACTGCTTCTCGCTGCCGGCGCTCGGCACGCTCGGCAACGTGCCGCGCAACACGATCATCGGTCCGGGCTTCGGATCGTGGGACATGGCGTTCTTCAAGAACATCGCGGTCGGCAACAGCCGCCGCATCCAGTTGCGCGCCGAAGGCTTCAACATCACGAACCACGTGAACCTGGGACTGCCAGCAGCCACCGTGTTCAATTCAGCCGGCCGCGTCGGCAACGCCGGCCAGATCACGAACATCGTCGGCACGGCACGGCAGTGGCAGTTTGGGGTGAAAGTCGATTTTTGAACTGCTGATGTACCTGCCGTGCCTGGCGATGGTGCTGTCGAGACCGAATGCCTGGCCCGCTTCTGATCGGGACACGATGCCGCTGGCGGGTCGAGAAGGTCTCGTGGGTCGGGTGGGTCGCGGCCGCCTTGGCGTTCGTGGGCTCCGTCGTGGCAAACGCGTTAGACCGCCATCACCGGATGTCACGAAGCGGCGTGCCCCGACCCTCGCGCAACGCCGTCCGGGCATCCTCGATGCGACGAATGAATTCCGGGTGATGCTCCAGACGATAGTCGAACCACTCATCTTCGGACGCAAATCCGATCAGGATACCTGCCGGGCGACCATGGCGCGTGATGACGATCTCCTCGTCCGCCGCCAGCCGGAGATATCGGGACAGATCATCCTTGATTTCGGCCAGAGCCACCGCTCGCGGCATCGTCCTTTGTCGGTGTCCCTCGCTCGTCGAGCCAGGCTTGCGCTTCGGCTTTGGTGATGATCGCGAGGACTTGGACTTCCGTTTCTGTAACGTCATAAAACACCCTGATGTCGCCTACTCGGAGACGGTACTGGGGCTGGCTCAAGCCCCGGAGTCGTTTGATTCGGCTCTTGCTGACTTTGGTCGGCTCGTGCTTCAGGTGCCGCTCGAGCGCCTCTTTGACACCGGTTCGAACGGGCACGGTCAAGTTCTCGAGCGCGGTGACGGCCTTCGGAGCCAAGATGATCTCGAAGGCCATTCTGGCCAGATCATAGCCAGATTCTTGAATCTCGCCAACCGTGTCGATTGTTGCATCTAACGGCGCGGATCTGAGGTGACTACCACACCGCTTTAATCCCGAGTTGAATCTGCCGCGCCGCCGTGGCGGTCGTTGTTATGCGACCCGCGTCCTCTCGCACGGTGCCGTTCGTGTTGAACACCTGATTCTGCGGCAGGCCGAAGTTCGCGCGGTTCAGCAGATTGAAACATTCGAACCGCACCTGCAGCTCGCGCTTGCCGCCGAGCGTGATGCTCTTGCCGACGATGAGGTCGACGGTCTTCAGATCGGGGCCGATGATCGAATTGCGCGTCAGCGTCCCGATGTAGCCGGCGGGAGGCAGCGCGAACGCGCTCGGATCGAACCAGCGATCGACGTCGCCGATTACCGGATTGCTGCTCGCGCCCGGTTTCAGGTCTGGATACTCCGGCGCCCAGCCTTGCACCTGCAGTCCGGTGTCGACGCCTGAAATCGCCGAGAACGGATAGCCGCTTCGCATCCGCACGAGCATGCCGACGTTCCAGTCGCGGGCGGCGAGCGCTCGCGCCCCGCTCGCAGTCGCCGCGAACGGCAGCGTGTAGTTGACGTTCGCGACCAACGAGTGCCGGAGATCGAACGGCGAGAGCCCGCGATCTTTCGAGAACAGATACCGTGAGCCGCCGCCTTCGCTGTTGAAATCGTTGCCGCCGAGCGCCGACGCGCCGTCGTCCATCGATTTCGAGTACGTGTAGGACACCTGCGTCTGCAGACCGCCGGAGAAGCGGCGCGTGAGGCCCGCCGTGATGCCGTCGTAATCCGACGAGCCGTCGCTCACGCGGTAGCGCATGCGGCTGAAGTTCGGCTGTCTGAGCGGCGTGTTCGACGCGACGAACAGCCGGCCGTCGGCCGTTTCCTGCGCGACACGGCCATTGGTGAAGATCTGCCGGACCAGATGCTCGGCGTGCGATCCGCTGTAGCCCACCTCGATCGTCGTCCGGCCCGGGAGCTCGCGCTGCACGTTGACGTTCCACTTGGTCATGTACGGCTGATCGAGATCGTGTTGAATGCCTTCGAGCTGCGCCTGCCCGGCGAGCTGCGTGCGCTGGGTCGTGTACGCCTCGGGGAAGTTGACGACGAACGTGCTGCTGCCGACGAGACCGCCGCGATTGAAGTACGGCGGCACGCGGACGGCGGTGTTCTGCACGAACGGCGTGCTGATGAGGACATCGTCGTAGAAGATGCCGGCGCCGCCGCGAATCGCCGTCTTGCCGTTGCCCCTGACGTCCCATGCGAAGCCGGCGCGCGGCGCGATGGTCTTGAGCGACGGGTTCTTGAACAGCGTGGTGAGCTTCGTCGTGTCGTTGAGCGTGGCCGTCGGACTGCCGAAGTCGATGAGCTGCGCCAGCAGCCCACGCGTGTCGGTGACCGACGTGGTGGGTTCATAGCGCACGCCGATGTTCAGCGTGAGATTCCGGCGCGCCTGGATGTCGTCCTGCACGTACACGCCGAATCCCTTCTGCCGCAGATTGCGCGTCGCATCGGAGCCCGGCATCACCGCGTTGAACTGGTTCACGCGGCCGATGAGGAAGTTGTCGAGCGAGCTGAAGGTGTACTGGCCCATCGACGTGAAGTCGGACGTCAGGTTGAACTGCAGAATCTGCACGTCGCCGCCGATCTTCACGTTGTGCGCGCCGTGGTTCCACGTGACGTTCTCGCGGATCTGATAGTTGTTGAACCGGTGAAATTTCGGGTTGGTCGTGTCGCCGCCGAGCGCGTTGAGACCGGTGACCGAGAGAACGAGAATGCCGCGATCGATGTCGGTGAACGTCGTGCGCGGCATCGTCATCCCGTCCAGCATGTAGTCGACGCCGTCGAGACGGCTGCGCGTGAACCCGAACTGCAGACGATTGAGCAGCGAAGATCCGCGAACCGCGGTGTGCTCCGCCGTCGCGTACTGCGTGCGCGTCTTGATGCGCGCGCCGGTGTTCAGCCGGCTCGGGTCGTCCACCTGGCCGTCGTCGAACGTGTAGCGGACGAAGACGTTCGATCCGCCCGAGAGCTGGTGATCGGCGCGCCCCATCGCGTAGTGCTCATCTGTCGTACGGGAGTCAATGCGCCGGAACTCGCCGCGCGTCGTGCCGAGCGCCGCGCCGTTCGGAAGCGGATAGGCGTCGAGCCACGGCTTGATGGCCGCGTTCACCGCACCGCTGCGCACGCTCGCCGACGGGACGGTGAAGATGTTGGTCTGCCCGAGCCGCTCGCGCAGCCCCTCGTAGGTGGTGAAGAAGAACGTCTTGCTGTGCACGATCGGACCACCGAGCGAGAAGCCGTACTGGTTGCGCTCGAACGGCGGCTTCACGGTGTCGAAGTAGTTCTTCCAGTCGAGGCCGTCGCCGCGGTGAAATTCGAACGCCGATCCGTGAATCGCGTTGGTGCCCGACTTCGTCGCGGCGTTGATCACGCCGCCGGTGTGATGGCCGTACTCCGCGCTGAAGCTGTTGGTCAGCACCTGGAACTCGCGGACGGCTTCGACGCCGAGCACGTTCCCTGACGCGCTGCCCGCCTGACTGAATTGATCGTTCAGGTTCGTGCCGTCGAGCGTGAACAGGTTCGCGGTATACCGCGATCCGTTGACGCTCAGCTTCGATCCGAAGCCGGTGCTCGTGCCCTGACCGCCGGTCTGCGTGAGCTGCACGCCGGGCGTCAGCGTGGCGAGCTCCACGTAGCTGCGCCCGTTGAGCGGCAAGCCTTCGATCTGCTCGGTGGCGATCAGGCCCCCGGTCGACGCGCTCTTCAGATCGATCGTCGGTGATTCGCCCACGACGGTGATTTGATCCGAGATTTCACCGAGCTTGAGTACGACGTCGACGATCGCGTCGCGGCCGACTGTCAGGCGGATGCCGCTGCGCACGGACGTCGAGAAGCCCTGCAGCGATCCCTTGACTTCGTACGGCCCGGGCGCCAGGTCGGGCGCCACGTATCGCCCGCTCGCATCGGCGACGAGCGTCCGCGTCTGCGCCGTGTCGGTGTTCGTGATGGCGATGGTGGCGCCTGGCAACACGGCTCCCGTCTGGTCCCTGGCGGTCCCCGAGATCGTGCCGGTGGCGGCCTGCGCGGCGAGCGCCGCGGCTGTAAGCAGGATGAAAGCGATGGCAGTCATGCGCGGGAGAATACACCCGGGTCAAAGGTCGGACCAAAGAAATTGGTATAGTCCCCGCCATGGCTGTACCAATGACCGACGCCGAGCTCAAAGCGTTGATGAAACCGTTGTCCAGAGTCGCGGGATTGGATCTCAGCGACGAGCGCGTGGATCGCGATCTCGCGACGTACAAAGGCCACCTCGCGGCCATCGATCGGATCAAAGCCGTCGATTTGCCGATCGAGGCCGAACCCTTCGTGCCGTTGAAACGGTGACGTATGAATGTGTCACGACGTGATTTCCTCGCAGGATCGCTGGCCATCCCCCTCGCGCAGCCGCCTTCGCAAAGCTACGGCGAGCCTCGCCGCAGCTCGCGCGAACAACCTTCGAGCGGAGGCGGGGCCTTCAGGCCTGCGAATCAGAAGCCCGATGACCTCGCTTTCATCTCGCTGACGGACGCGGCGGCGCTGATCAAAGCACGCCGCCTCTCGCCGGTCGAACTGACGCAGGCGCTGCTCGCTCGCATCGATCGCCTCGATGGCAAGGTCGGCGCGTTCATCACCGTCACGCGCGAAGAAGCGCTTCGTTCCGCGCGCGCGGCCGAGGGCGAGATTGCCGCCGGCCGATACCGCGGTCCGTTGCACGGCATTCCATTCGGCGTGAAGGACACGCACTACACGACGGGCGTCCGCACGACGGCGAACACGCCGGTGCTCACGGACTTCGTGCCCGCCTTCGATGCGACGGTCGTCGCGCGGCTGAGGCGGGCAGGCGCCGTGCTCGTCGGCAAGACGAGCCTGCCGGAGTTCTCGTTCGGCAGCGCCGGCGGAGGCGGCGCGTTCCCCGACGCGCACAACCCATGGAATCTCGCGCGCACACCCGGCGGGTCGAGCAGCGGATCGGCCGCGGCACTCGCCGCAGGGTTGCTGACGGTCGCGACCGGCGGCGACACGTCGGGATCGATCCGCAATCCCGCGACGTTCTGCGGCGTCGTGGGGATGAAGCCGACGTACGGACGCGTCAGCCGCCACGGCATCGTTGTCATCTCGTGGTCGCTCGATCACGTCGGCCCGATGTCGCGCACGGTCGCCGACAACGCGACGCTGCTGAACGTGATCGCCGGCCCCGATCCGGCTGACGACACCTCGTCCGATCGTGCCGTGCCCGACTACACGCGCGCGCTTCGGCGCGGCGTCCGCGGGCTGCGCGTCGGCATTCCGAAGCCGCCGCAGTTCGACGGCTACCACCGCGACGTCATGCGCGCGTTCGAGGAATCGCTCGCCGTGTTTCGCAAGCTGGGCGCGATCGTGAACGAAGTCGATCTCCCGCCGACCAGCGGCGTGATCGACGACGTGCAGCAGATTGTGCGGATCGCGGAGGCGGCGTCGTATCACGAGCCGTTTCTCACGACCAAAGCCGATCGCTACGCGACGACGACGACCGTGCGCCGCGATCTCGAGTCAGGGTCCCTCATCACGGCCGTTCAGTATTTGCGCGCGCAAAAAGTCCGCGCGCGGTTCGTGAAGGATCTGACAGACGTGTTTCGCACCCTCGACGTGTTCCTCACGCCCGGCATGCCGGCGCCGGCAGGCGAACCGGCCGACGTGAAGCAGCCGTTCCGGCGGATGTTCAACGTCTGCGGATTCCCGGCGCTGGTGCTGCCGAACGGATTCTCGACGACGCCGGTGGGCCTGCCGATCGGATTACAGATTGCGGCGAAGCCGTTCGCGGAAGAAACGATTTACGCGGCGGCGCAGGCGTTCGAATCAGCGACCGAGTGGCACACGCGGCGTCCCAATTTCTAGATAGAGCGCATCACGAAATCACCTCTCCACCACAGAGGACACGGAGGACACGAAGCGCAAACCTGTTCCAAACGGAATTGTTCTCCGCGTCCTCTGTGTCCTCCGTGGTGGAGAGTTTTCGTCATTTGACGATGCTGACGCGAGCGCGCGCAACAGCACCAAGGGGATGCGCCACGAGCGAGACCGTCGTGCCGGCGGGCATCGTGACCGGATCCTGTAGTACCAGCGCCTGCGGCCATTCGTGGCGAAGCTCAGGAATCCACAAGAGCACCTCGGTCGATCCGTTCGGACGCCGCGCGGTCAGCTCCATCGACTTCGTCGCGGAGTCGGCCGACGGCAGAATCGCCCAGATCGTGCTGCTCGACGTCATGCGCAGCGGCGACGCCGCGGCGGCGATCACATCGTCGACGGACTGCCGTGGGTCCGGCGCGAAGAACAGATCGATCGTCGGCTGATCCGTAGTCTCGCGCTCGCCGCCACGATAGTGCAGCTCCACCGTCAGACGCGCACGCGCCGGCAGCCGAAACGCGCTGCGCTCCGGCGGCGCGATCTCATGCTGCCAGGGCAGCCAGGCGCCCAGCCATCGGCCCTCACGATCGGGATCGCCCACGAACACGAGCGCGGCGCGCAGCACGCTGCGATGTCCAGGATTGACGACCACGCGGGCGATGGCCCGATCGACATCGAGATTCGTGTCCACCGAGACGCGGCGGACGATGCGATCGTCGAGCGCGGGCACGCGCTGCGGCGTCACCGTCAGCTGCAGATCGGGTCTTTTCACCGCGGCCGGCGGCGACGGCTTCGGCAAGTCGCGGTCGTCGCCGCGCGGCATGCCGCCGTCGAGCCACGACAGGATCGTCGTCGCCTCGCGCGAGGTGAGCGCGAGCTCGTTCTGAAAGCGGCGGTATCCACGCGCGGCCGACCAGGGCGGCATCCGCTGCTCGACGATTTCTTCGCGAATCGCACGTCCCCACGACCGCACGTCGCGGTAATTCGACAGCGGCATCGCCAGCCCGTCGTTGCTGTGGCAGTGGAGACACTTACGATCGAGGATGCGGATGATCTCGCCGCTGAACCGCACGTTGCTGGACACAGGATCATCCGTTCGCACGGGCACGGTACACAGCAGCAGGACGGTTAGCAACGCCATGACAGTTGACAGGAGGACTTTTTTCCACTGGCCACGGCGGGTGAGGCAAACGCCGCCAGTGGAAAAAAGTTGATGCCCTCTCCGCATGCTGATGGTCCTGCGGGTAAAGGTGAGGCGACCGCCGCCAGTGAATAAAAGTTGGTGCCCACTCTTGCGGATGCTCATCGGCTGGCCACGGCGGGTGAAGCGACCGCCACGGTAAAAGATACCGTCGACACGACGCCGCGGCGTTTCAGTTGCGTCCACACGCGATAGCGTCCCGGTTTCGGCATCAGCGCCTTGAAGGTCAGGTCCGGTCCGCCGGCGGCGCGCACGCCGCGCTCCGGCAGGATCTCGACCGGGTGCGCGTGCACGTAGTGCAGCGTGTCCTCGCTGAGCACGAGCGTGTGGCCGAACGCTGCGAGATACGGCTCGATGTCGGTGATCGGCGCGCCGCTTGCGGCGTCGACGATGTGGTACTGCAGCTTCTCGTCGCGCCCCGCGACGAGTCCGTCGGAGGGGAGCGTCAGCGTGACGCGCATGCCGCCGGCCGTGCGCGACAGGGTCGTGTCGGGCACGAGCCGCGCCTGTGCCGACGCGAGGTCGCTGGTGGCATCCGCCGTGACGAGCACGCTCGGCACGACCTGGGGCGTGGCGCCCAGCGGCAGGAAGTCCGAGTAGACCTTGTAGTACCCGGGCTTCGGAAGCGTCACGTCGACGACGTACGACCCGTCACGCTGCTGCTGCGGGTGCACGTGGTCGTAGTGTTCGAGGTCCTGGCTGATCACGAAGAGGTGATACGGCTTCTCGTGCACCTCGACGAAGTCTCGAACGACGGCGCGCGTCGACGGCTCGCGCACGGTGAGGCGCAGCCGCGTTCTGCCGCCGGCACGCGGCGCCGCCGGCGTCGCATCGATCGCCACGAGGAACTCGCGCGCGTCGTAGGGGTCGGCCAGCGCAAGCGCCATCCCGCACCGCGGACACGACCCGGCCGATCGCGATACGACATCGGGGTGCATCGGGCAGAGGTACGCGTCCGGCACGATCGTCTGCTGAGCGCCGCCGCGCGCGACGAGCGCGAGGACTGCGACGAGAACCGCGGTCGCGCCGAACTTGACACTCCGTAAAAATGTCGTCAAAGTGACGCCCCAATGGTAAGACCATTCGCTGGCGATCGGAACTGCCAGATTTGCGGAGGCCCTGATGTCAAGGTTGGCAAGACCGGGTCAATGGCTCGTCGTCCTCATTTTCATACTCGCGATCGCCGCCGCGTCCGCGTCGGCGCAGTCGACCACCGGCAGCATTTCGGGCACGGTTAGAGATCAGTCCAAAGCCATCCTGCCCGGCGCGACGGTCGAGGTCCGCAACCTCGACACCGGCGCCGCGCGCTCGATCGCCAGCGATCACGAGGGCCGCTATCGCGCGTTGAATCTTCCGCCGGGACGGTATGTCGTCGTCGCCGAGCTGTCCGGATTCACGAAAGCAACCGCGAACGACATCGTCGTGCAGATCGGCCGCGACGTGCCGGTGGACTTGACGTTGTCGGTCGGCGCCGTCTCCGAATCGGTGACGGTCACCGGCGAGTCGGCAGTCCTCGATCTCAGCGCCGCGGTCGTGGGCGGCGTGGTCAGCACGAAACAGATTGCCGAGCTCCCGCTGAACGGCCGCAGCTTCATGCAGCTCGCGACGCTGCAGCCCGGTGTCGTGGTGAGCCGCGCGACCGAGCGCGACTTCACGGGCGGCTTCGGCGGCACGCAAGTGTCGATAGCGGGCGCGCGCCCCGAACAAACCGGTTACCTGCTCGAGGGGACGAACATCTCCGACATCTCCGACAAGGCGCCGTCGAGCGTGGCCGGCGTCCTGCTCGGCGTCGACACGGTGCAGGAATTCAGCGTGCAGACGCACGGCTACAGCGCGGAGTTCGGCCGCGCGGCGGGCGGCATCATCAGCGCCGTCACGAAGTCGGGCACGAACAGCTTCAGAGGCACGCTCTTCGAATTCTTCCGCGACAGCAAACTCGACGCGAAGGGGTACTTCGACGCGGGCGACGCGCCGCCGCCGTTCACGCGCAATCAGTTCGGCGGCACGCTCGGCGGACCGATCGTCAAGAACAAGCTGTTCTTCTTCGGCAGCTACGAAGGGCTGCGCGAGCGGCTGGGCACGACGCGCATCGCCCGCGTGCCGAATGCCGACGCGCACCGTGGACTGCTGCCGAACCCCGGCGGCGGTCTGCGAAACGTCGGCGTGAATGCGACCATCCAGCCGTACCTCGACTTGCTCTACCCGTTGCCGAACGGCCGCGACTTCGGCGACGGCACGGCCGAACTGGCTCACGCGCCGACCGAGCCGACCAACGAGCATTTCTTCGTCGGCAAGGTCGACTGGAACCTGCGTCAGAAGGACAACTTCCTGATTCGTCTGTCGAGCGATCGATCGGACAACCAGGTATGGGCTTTCGACCATCCGAGCTTCAGCGACGTGACGACCACCGATGCGCGGTACGTGACGTCGCAGTGGCAGCGGATCTTCACCTCGTCGGTCCTGAACGAAGCGCGCTTCGCGGCCAACCGGACCGCGCGGGAGCTCATTCCGACGCCGCTCATCGACGTGCCGAGAAATCTGTTCTTCGTCAACGAGCCGTACTTTGGATACATCGAAGTGCCCGGAATCCTGACGTCCACCGGCAACGTCGACGATTCCGCCAACTACACTCAGAACCTCTTTCAGGTGTCCGACACGCTCACGCTGCACGCCGGCCGTCACACGTGGAAGACCGGGTTCGATTTCCAGCGCTATCACTTCGACGGCGTGTCGAACTCGCGTCTTGGCGGCGCCTATCGGTTCCGCTCGGTCGAGGAAATGCTGACGCTGCGGCGCAGCGCGACGGCCCAGGCCGATCGATACACCGGGAATCTTCCAGGCACCGACACCGATCGCCACATGCGTCAGAACTACGCCGCGTTCTTCCTGCACGACGACTTCCGGCTGTCGAATCGTCTCAGCCTCAGCCTCGGCGTCCGGTACGAGTTCGTGACGACGCCGCACGAGTTGAATGGGAAAGTCGCGGGCCTGCTCAGCCTGAACGATCTCGAGGCGGGACCGAAGGGCATCACGCCGGGGTCGCCGCTGTTCGACAACCCGTCGAAGAATGGGCTCGCACCGCGGGTCGGCGTCTCGTGGATGCCGTTCGGCGACAACAAGACGACGATCCGCGGCGGCACCGGCATTTTCTATCAGCCGTTGACGGTGTCGTTCTATCGCGGCACGACGTTCCGCGAGTATCCGTACTTCGCGGGGGTCGACATCCGTCAGCCGACGGTGTTCGGTCCCGCCATTCAATCGGTGCTCGCGGGCGGTGCGGGCACGGCCTCGGTTCAGAAACGCTCGGAGTTCATTTTCTTCGACACGAAACAGCCGTACAACGTTCAGTGGTATCTGAACTCGCAGCACGAGATGCGCGGCGGCTTCGTCGCCGAAGTCGGATACATGGGATCGCGCGGCGTCAACCTGCCGTACTACGGCGATCCGAACGCGACGCCGTCCGACTACCTGCCCGACGGCACCAAGCGCATCGTGCCCGGCGCAGCGCTGCGATATCCGAGCTGGGGACGCATCCGCACGAGAACGACCGGCGCTGAATCCGAATATCACGGGCTGACGCTCGGGTTGCAGAAGCGGCTTTCGAGCGGCTTGCAGTTCCAGGCGAACTACACGTACTCGCGATCGATCGACACCTGGTCGGGCGGATTGCAGGGCAGCAGCGACTTTCTCACGGGCGCGGGCAGCGCGGTCGACTGGTGGGACATCGAGTTCGAGCGCGGCCGGTCGTCGTTCGACGTCCCGCACAACTTCGTCTTCAACGCGGTGTACACGCTGCCGTCGAGCGAGGACCGCCGCGGACTGGCGGGCGCCCTCGCGAACGGCTGGCAGTTGTCGGGGATCGTGAGCCTGTCGAGCGGCATGCCGTTCCATCCGGTGATCGGATTCGACCGCGCCGGCGATCGACAGAGCGACACCGACATGCAGCGTCCGAGCTGGGCGGCCGGCTTCGGGCCCGACAACGCCGTCACGGGCAACGTGGATCAGTGGTTCAACGCGAGCGCGTTCGTGCTGCCGGCGGCGGGAACCTTCGGCAACGTCGCGCGCAACGCGCTGCGCGGCCCGAACCTCCGCGTCGTCGACTTCTCGATCTTCAAGAACCAGGCGGTCGTGAAGTCGATGCTGCAGTTCCGCGTCGAGATCTTCAATCTCTTCGACCGCGCGAATTTCAATCCGCCCGCCGACCCGCGCGTGTTCAACACGGACGGCACGCTCGTGCCCGGCTCGGGCCGCATCACCAGCCTCGCGACGACGCCGAGACAGGTGCAATTCGGAATCAAGTACTTGTTCTGATATGCGCGAGAGCGCATTAGGAAACGGAGATCGACGGAGAAACGGTCTCAACCTGGGAGCAACGGAGGAACGGAGCAACGGAGGTGAGCGGTTCGGCGGCGTCGCGAAGCGACGCGGGAAGGACGATCGGATCGCGGCGCGAACAAGCCTGACGAATGGTGCGGCTTGTTCGCGCCGCGATCCGATCGTCCTTCGCGTCGGCCTGCTGCGCAGGCCGACCGTCGAACCGCCTCCGTTCCTCCGTTTCTCCGTGCCTCCCGAGCTGAAACCGTTCCTCCGTCAACCTCCGTTACCTCGGGGCCGCGGCCTCGAATACGACCTTCCCCCCGACGATCGTCAGCACCGGCTCGAGCTCGTCGATGCGATCGTCGGCGACGGCGAGGTAGTCGCCGTTCAGGACGACGAGATCCGCGTACTTGCCCTTCTCGATCGATCCGAGCATCTTCTCTTCGCCGATGAAGAACGCGGCGTCGCGCGTCACCATGCGCAGCGCCTGACGGCGATCGACGGCCTGCTCCGGACCCCAGACGCGATTGCGCTCGGGTGTGCTGGCGCGGCGCGCGCGTTCGCTTCGCGTCGCGTACCGCGCCACGCGCGTGACGAACCGTTCGACTCGCCACAGCGGCGGCTCGTCCGGTTTGCCGCCTTCGAAGTGAACCGGAATGCCGGCGGCGACGAGATCTTTCACCGGCTGCATCGTCGCGAGCCGCTCCCCGTACTGCGCGAAGAGCATCTCATCTCCGCGCACGACGCGCGGACTCCAGATCTCCGAGTTCAGCCCGAACGTCACCTTGTCGCCCATCTGTTTCGCGAGCGCGATCGAGGTCTGGTCCCAGATGACGTTGTGGTCGAGCGCGTTCCGGCCGAGCATCGTCTTCACTTTGATGTCCGGCTGCTTCTCGGCGTCCGCGAGCGTCTGCAGCACGACGGTGGTTGCCTGGCTACCCATGTTGTGATTGCCGCCGATGTTCCAGCCGTGCTTGCGCAGCAGAAACAACGTGCCGGCCTCGGTCTGCGCGCGCTGGGCTGGCGAGAGATCGCCCCAGTGCCAGCCCGTGAACGACGTCCCGGTCCACTTGTTGGTGCCGGTCGGTGATCCGCCAACCGTGGCGTGCACGCGCACCTTCGGCTCGTTCGTCAGAATCCCTCCGTCATCCGATGCACCGTCCACCGGACCGACCGCGGCGCCAACGATGCGAACAAGACCGTCGCCGAGCGAGAAGTTGACGAGATTCGGCGTCCGGCGGAGGAACTGGACGGCGAGCGGATTCTGACGCGCGAAGTCGAGATCCGGACGGATCCGGAGATTCAACCGTCCCTGATGAAAGAGCTGGCTCATGAGCGTGACGGTGTATCCGCTCGCATGGCCGGTGACGGTCGTGACGCCGGCGCGCAGGAACCGGTCGTTGATCTGCTCCTGCTCCTGGAACGCCGTGTCGGTCAGCTCGGGCCAGTCGCGCAGGTTCCATCCGACGAAGCCGATGCCTGCGCCGAACAACTGGCCGGTCGGCTTGCCGTCGCGGTCCTTCACGACGCCGATGTGATCGCGCGGCAGGCCGGCGGCGAACGCGCGATCGAGCATCTGCGTGTTGACGATGCCTTCGGAGCTGGAGAGCGACAGCATCAGCGGATTGCCCGGCGCGATCGCGTCGAGATCCTTCGCCCTCAGCTTCGACAGCTCCGCGACCCACTCGTCGGCCATCCGCACGAAGACCGGCGACGCGGGCGCCGCCTCGCGCACGAGCGCAGCGACCTGCTTCAGCATCTCGGCCACGCTGTCGCCGCGGACTTTCGTGCCGACCTTGCCGTTGACCATCGTGTCCTTGTACAGATCGCCGCCGGCAAAGGCGTTGTCGCCGTCGCTGTCGATGAACCCGGGCACGACGGTGCGGCCGGCGAGATCGATCGCCCGCGTCTCGGGGCCGGCGAGGCGCTTGATCTGATCGGTCGAGCCGACCGCGAGGATGCGCCCGTCGCGCACGGCGACCGCTTCGGCGACCGTGAAGCGCTCGTCGACCGTCAGCACTTTGCCGTTGTAGAGCACGAGGCTGGGATAGGCGATCAGTTCGGGCGGCGTTTGTGCGGCGAGAAGATGCGCGGATAGAAGACACAGGACCACGCTCGACGCGCAAAGGCCGAGCGAGGCGCGCACGGAATGAAGGCAGCGCATGATCAATCCTCCAATGGTCTGACCAAAGCGCGGCTAGTGTACTCCGTGGGGGCCTCGGGGCGACTGTGTTGGCGGCCGTTCGTCGCGCAGGCCTTTCCGCCTCCGCTAAAGCTTTGGCGGACGCGCCGTAGCCTTGGCGAAGGCGGGCAGGCCTGCCAACCGGCCGTCGGGCAGTAAAGGGCTGCGCTACATTCGTATTTGAAACGCGCGCTCACTCTCAGGGCGACGATCGCGAGGGGCGGAGCGTCGTGCCCGAGTACGAGCGTTCGGCGACAGGCAGCCGGAACGGCGTCGCGAAGAACCGCGCGAGCAGCACGATGTCGATTGCGCCGACGACCGCGAGGACGAGGAACGCGGCCGGGCCCTGGACCAGTTGAAGATCGCGAATCACGATCGAGCATCCGAACGCGACGATCCAGGCGTCGAAGCTCATACACACGCGCCGGAACGTCTCGGCCCGGACGTGACGGATCACGAACGCCCCAATCGGCACGCCAATCGCCACGCTCGGCAGGATGTAAGGAATCAGACCGAGGCTCTCGGCCGTCAACATGCCGCTCCAGAAGTACGTGACGGCGGTCAACGACGCCAACGCGAGACGCACGATGCCGAGCGCGGCGCGAAAATCGCGCTTCGTCAGCCCTTGATTGCTGAACGCCACGGCCAGCGGCGGTCCCGATATCGTCGTCACCGAATAAAGAACGCCCACGCCGCCGCCGAAGACGAGCCCCGCCGAGCGCTCGGAGCGGATCGGCCGGCGCAACCCGGCTGCCTGGAGCACGATGAGCGGCAGCAGGCACGCATACGTGCCGAGTTTCATCCACGTCGGGCTGAGGCTGGTGATGAGCATCGTCCCCACGACGATGCCGGGCGCGAGCCCGATGATGAGGGGGATCGTCCGCCGCCAGACGGCCGGGATGCTCGCCCGATTCACGAACAACACGTACGCGTTCAGCGCCACTTCGATCAGCACCAGCGCGGGATTCAACACCCGGTTCGAGAGGAACAGCAGCGCGAGCGGCACCGTGATCGACGAGAAGCCGTAGCCGAGCGCGCCGTTGACCGTCGCGCCGATGAGCGTCACCAGGATGAGGTTCATCACATGTATCCGTCGCGCCGCAGGCTCTCGAGGCCGCCGCCGTCTTCCGCATCCTGCGCGCGTCCCGATCGCTCGGCGACGTTGGCGAACTTTCCGCTTCGGAGCTCGATGATGATGTCGCCGGCCGATCGCGCGTCCGACTCCACACGGTTCGTGCAGGGGCCGCATCCAAGCGAGCGGTACCGCGACCCGCCGCCGTCGTCGAAGTACAGGTCCACGACCGGAATGTGCTCGCGCTCGATGTATTCCCACACGTTCAGCTCGGTCCAGTCGAGGAGCGGGTGGATGCGCACGTGCGTGCCCGGCGCGAAGTCGGTTTTGTACTGATTCCAGAACTCGGGCGGCTGCTCCGACACGTCCCAGATGTTCGATTGCGTGCGCGGCGAGAAGTACCGCTCCTTCGATCGGCTGCCTTCTTCGTCGGCTCGGGCGCCGACGATGACGCCGGTATACGGTTCGGTGTCGCGATCGAGCTCGTACGCTTTCTTCAGGTGGTTGAAGCGGTACCGCGGCCAGTCGCCGGAGAGCGTGTGCTTCAGCGCTTCGGTCTTGAGCTGCTTGCAGCAGCCGAGGCGATCGACGTTGCCGTCGGGAAACGTGTTCCGCTCGTTGAGCGCGTCGCGATTCTCCCCGTAGACGAGCGTCAGGTTCCACTGCGCCACGAGGCGATCGCGATAAGCAATCATCTCGGGGATCTTGAACGACGTGTCGATGTGCACGAGCGGGAACGGCACGTGGCCGAAGAACGCCTTCCGCGCGAGCCACAAGAGCACCGTGCTGTCCTTGCCGATGGACCACAGCATCGCGAGGCGGTCGAACGCGGCGTACGCCTCGCGGAAGATGTGAACGCTGCGTGACTCGAGCTCGTCCAGATGACTCATCTCGTACCCATTTGATCGAATTGACCCTCGTCGCCGATCACGAATCGAGGGATGCGGAGATCGCGGCTGTTGTAGCGAAGCGGCGAGAATCGCTCGCCTCGCGCGCCCGAATACCGATAGACGCAGTCGCCCGCCGCGGCGTCCCACTCCATGAGCGGCGTCAGTCGCGCATAAAGATCCGCGCGTCCCTCGGCGATACGGCAGAACTTCAGCGAGCTGCCGACTGGCACGCGCTCGGCGATCGGCAGGCACGCGAGAAACGCGTCGAGCGCGGCGGAGTGATGCGACCGGCTCTCGACGACGCGGAGCGGCTGGCCGGCCGGCGGCGGCGCGGAGCGCAGGCGCTCGGCGGGTTCGACGCCGATCTGGCGCCACGCGCCGAGATTGCGGCCCGCGAAGTACATCACGTCGGCGACGGGCGCGAAGACGACGCCGGCCACGGGCCGGTCACCCTCGACGAGCGCGATGTTCACGGTGAAATCTGCTTCTTCGCGCAGGAATTCCTTGGTGCCGTCGAGCGGATCCACGAGCCAGAAGCGCGACCACTGCCGGCGCGTGTCGTAGTCCGCGATGCCTGACTCTTCAGACACGATCGGCACGGTCGCGTCCCATCGCCGCAGCGCGTCGATGATGATGCGGTTCGAGGCGCGATCGGCCTCGGTGGTCGGTCCACGGCCGTCGTTGTCCTCCACGGCGGATGGCTGGCCGTAGTAGGTCATCACCGCCGCTCCCGCACGGCGGGCGACGCCCGCCATCCACCAGAGCATCCTGAGCGACACGATCGATCCCGGGTGCGGCGAACGAACGACGCTCATGAGCCCACCGATGCGAGCGCGTCGACGCCCACGTTCAGGCGCTCGAGCACCAGTTGCGCGGCATCGTCGAGCGAGACGCGCGACGTGTCGATCTCGAGCTCCGGGTGCAGCGGCGGCTCGTACGGATCATCGATGCCGGTGAACTGGCGAATCTCGCCGCGGCGCGCCTTCGCGTAGAGCCCTTTGACGTCGCGCGCCTCGCATGTTTCGAGCGGCGTCGAGACGTGGACCTCGATGAAACGCTGGCAGAGCGACCGCGTGAAATCGCGCGCGTCACGGTACGGCGAGACGAGCGCCGCGATGACGATCACGCCGTGCCGTTCGAGGCGGCTCGCGAGGAATCCGATGCGGCGCACGTGCGCGTCGCGCTCCTCGCGGCTGAATCCGGTGCTGGGGAAGACCGAGCGGATCAGATCGCCGTCGAGGTACTCGACGCGCCGGCCGCGCCGCTCGAGCGCGTCGCACACCACGCGCGCAATCGTCGTCTTGCCGGCGCCCGACAGGCCGGTGAACCAGACGACCGCCCCTGTCGATTCAGACTGTCTATCGCTCATCAAGTCTCCGCACACGCGAAACGCAAGCGCGCAAAGAAGGTCACCCCCAAACGGCTTTCTTCGCGGTCCTGGCGGTCTCGGCGCTCTTCCGCATTTCGCTAGCCCGCCCGATACATGAAACCCTGCTGTTGCAGCAGCGCCTTCACGCGCGACGCGCGATCGATGCGCTCGTCGTCGGGCAGATGAAGGTCGGGCACGAGATCGCTCCCGGTCCGGTCGCCGATCCACACGGTCCCGACGCGGTCGTGTCCGATCGCCGTCCGGATGCCCTCGACCTCGTCGCTCGAGAGACTGGCGGCCGCGGCGATCACGATGAGTCCGGCGTCGAGCATCATGTGCGCGACTTCGCCGAGGCGGCGCAGATGCTCCGGCCGGGCGGCGTGCCGCGAGTCGAGGTCCGCGTCGAGGCCGTGCACGAGGTTACCCATGCCGAGGAAATAGACGAACCGGCCCTGCTCGAAGAGGCGCGCCTCGATTTCGCGCGCAAGGCCCTTGCGATCGGTCGCGTCGTGTCCGGTCACGATCAGCAGAATGGCCCGCTGGCTGTACCGCTCGGCGCGCTGCGCCTCCGAGATGCGGCTCGTGTCCCACTTCGCGTTGCGCCGCAGCACCTGATCGCGGACCGCGGTCTGCGGATCGGGGAGCGCTTCGCTGATGATGCCGCCGCCGGCGATTTCGTAGCCGTCCACGAGGACGAAGCGGCTGGTGGGCGCGAGGTCGCCGGCCAGATCGAACGCGAGCGGCTTCGTGAGGTCGAGCACGCACTCGGCCACCTGATGCCGCTCCACGCGCTGGGCGCCGACGAGCGGCTCGAGGCACGACGCGTCGATGACCCGCTCGATTGCGCCGATGCGCACCGGAATGCGCGCGGTGCCGAGCTTGAGTTTGTATTCCTGCGTCGTGACGAGCGGCGAACGTCCGAGCCAGAACAGGTTCGCCCGCAGCCGCGTCGTCACACGCGGCGCCGGCTGGTCCGCGCGCGTCGCGATCTCGCCGCGCGCCACGTAGACCTGTTCAGTCATCGTGAAGCCGGTCGCTTCGCCGGCGCGCGCCTGTTCGGGGTTCGGCCGGTTGAACGCTTCGATCGTCGCGATCTTCGTCTTCTTGCCCGACGGGTAGAAGACGATCTCGTCGCCGACGCGCAGCGTGCCCGATTCGACCGTGCCGCCGATGATGCGCCGGGTGTCGTCGAGCTCGGTGAACTTGTAGACCGCCTGCACCGGCATGCGCAGTGGGGCATCGGCCGCGGGCGTGTCGGTGCGCAGATCGTCGAGCGCGGCCAGCACGGTCGGACCGCTGTACCACGGCATCCGCTCGCTCGGCTGCGCGATGTTGTCGCCGGGATGCGCCGCGACCGGCAGGAAGTGCCGCGGGCGAATGCCGACCTGCTCGAGGAACTGCGAGTAGTCGCGGACCACCGCGTCGAAGACCGACGCGTCGTAGCCGACCAGGTCCATCTTGTTGACGAGGACGACCACCTGCCGGATGCCGAGCATCGAGAGCAGATAACCGTGCCGGCGCGAGTTCTCCTGAATCCCTTCCTTCGCGTCGATCACCACGAGCGCCGCGTCGGCGCGCGACGCGCCGGTCACCATGTTCTTCAGGAAGTCGATGTGCCCCGGGGCGTCGATGATGATGTAGTGCCGCCGCGCGGTCCGGAAGAAGACGCGCGCCGAATCGATCGTGATGCCCTGCGCGCGCTCGTCCTTCAGCGCGTCGAGCAGAAACGCGTACTCGAACGGCTTGGCGTTCCGCTCGCAATACTTCTTCAGTTGCTCCAGCTTGCCCTCGGGCAGCGATCCGGTGTCGGCCAGCAGCCGTCCAATCACCGTGCTCTTGCCGTGATCGACGTGGCCGGTGACCACAAGTCGAAGATTGTCTCGGAGAATGTCGCGAGTGGCGGACGAGCGGACGTCGGCCGGGTCGGACGCGAGATGTGCCGTGAGTGTGTTCATGCCAGTTTCTGGGCGCGCCGGACGCCGGACGCGCCGAAGAATTCGCGCAGGACGTCTTCGCACGCCGCTTCGTGCGCGCTGAACCACTCATGGCTCGCATAGCGCGGCCAGCGGCTCGGCGTCGGTTCAATCAGCGCGGCAAGACGGGTGATGTCGGGATCGTCGATCGCGGTCGCGCGGAACAGCCGCTGGAGCTCGATCTCCGGACGGGCGACGAGATCTTCGAACGAGAGCGAATGGTGCGCGTACGACGCGCCGTACCAGAACGAAAGTTTCCAGAGCAGATAGAACAGCCGATACGGATGACCGGCCGCTGCCGGATCGAGAAACGGGAAGCGGTACTTGAGGTCCGCCGCCCACGGCAGCAGGTAGAAGCCGTCGCGCGCGGCGAAATCCGCCATCGTGCACGACGGCGGACAGTCCGCCCAGTTGACGAGCGTCGAGCACCACTGATCGCGTGGATGGCGATAGAGGTGGACGATCGTCGCCTCGGGAAACATGTGCCGGAACCACGGCAGCCGGAAATCGATGCGGTTGAACTGCAGCACGGGACGGCCGGGCGCGCGCTCGACGAGCATGCGCACGTACGCCGCGAGTGCGGGATCCCAGGACTGTTCGTCCATGTGGAGATCCCGCCGGATCCAGTCTTCGCGATAGTGGCGGCCGAGATCGTCGAGCCCTTCGTACTCGCGCCAGTAATCGTCGACGTGTCGATGCGTGTGATCGATGCGCCGGCCGCGGTGCTGCGCGTCGAACCACCGCCGCTCGTTGAGCGGCTCGTAGTACGTCGTGCAGCCGTCGACGTTGCGGAACAGATTCCAGAGGAGCGTCGACCCGGAACGGAAGCGAGCGGTGATGAACACCGGCCGCCTCGGCACGCTGAGGCCCTCGGCGTGCGCACGTCCGAGCTCGGGGTACGGTACCTTGTGACCGAATGCCGACGCCGGGAGCGCGGGCCGCGAGCGCACCGCGTCGCCAAGCATCTCGCTGACGATCGAGCGCGCCTCGTCGGTCCGGCCGACGGAGCGAATAACTTTGAAGAACGCCGACCGGACGGCGTTTCGAGCGGCCCGCACGACACGCGATCGTTGATGCCATGCGGGCATCCAGACGGGATCCATAGTGGGTCTCGGCCGGGTTATAGCAAGATCGCTTCCGGCCGAGCGCGTGGGACGCGTTGCCGGATCGGCGAAAAAGTCCGCTGTGCGGCAGAACTATGTCTGCACAGGCGGGGGCTATGTGAAGGCGAGACCAGTGTCGGGTCTCAGAAGTTCGTTGGCATTCGGCCGGCGCTGCATCCCTCCTCCACCCCAACGCGGCTGCCGCGTTGGGGACCCCGGGCCTGGCTGCGTTGCTCGTCGCTCACATATTCCCGATAGGCTCGCTCCTCGCGCCTTGGGAGGCGGGCGCATCGCCGCCCTCGGTGCACAACGAACTTCTGAGACACGACACTAGGCATGCCGGTCGTTCGCGTGATTATCGGCCCGACGAACGAGCCTCCCCTCAAGGTCGACGCCGTGGCCGTCGAGGACGACACGTACAACGTGCTCAGCGCGAATCCGGAATTCCAGGCCCGTGACGCGTCCCCGGCAGCGATGTCGCGCGCGCTCGACGCCCTCGAATGCAGCGAGCCGCATCCGTTGGGATCGGTCGTGGTCAAAGTCGGCCGTCCACTGATCTTCCAGGCGATCGTCCACGACCTCTCGCGCGATCCGACGTGCTCGGAAGATTCAGTGCGCCGCGCGCTGGCCGCGATTTTCGAGGAAGCGGAGCGGCGCCGGCTGAAGGCCATCGCGCTCCCTCCGGTGGGCACGCGCTATCGATCGCTTGACGAGCGCCGCTTCCTGGATCTGTTCAACGAGGCGCTCGCGCGCGCCGCGTTTCGATCCGTTGAACAGGTCTGGCTCATCGTGCCCGAAGGGTTCGGTTCTTGAAACCGCTTCCGGTGCGCGCGGTGATCTTCGACGTCGACGGCACGCTCGTCGATTCGCTCGCGGCGTATCGCGTGGTTGCCGAGCGCGCCGCCGCGGGGTACGGGTTGACGATCAGCGATGCGGTCGTGCGCGAGGCGCTCAACACGACTCGCTCGTTCTGGGATCTCGCGCTGCCGCCCGACTTTCCCGATCGCACGCAGGCGATGGAGACGCTGCGGCGCGAGACGGTCCGGCTGTGGCCCGGCGTGCTTCGCGAGCACGGTCGAGTGTGCGACGAAGCGGCGCATGTGCTGGCGACGCTGAAGGGCCGTGGCGCGAAGCTCGGAATCATGACCGGGTCGCGACGCGCCTCGCTCGCGGCCCTCGAACGGGCAGGGCTGCTCGACGTGTTCGACGCGGTCGTCACGCGGGAAGAGGTCGAGCGCCGCAAGCCGGACCCGGAAGGACTGCTGACGTGCGCGTCGAGGCTCGAGGTCGCGCCGCGCGACGCGGCGTATGTCGGCGACACGCCGCTCGATGTCCAGGCGGCTCACGCGGCGGGAATGGCCGCGATCGGCGTCCTGGGCGGCGCCGGCACCTCGGCATTGCTGACGACGGCCGGCGCGGACCGGCTGGTCGCTTCGCTCGGCCAACTGCCGCAAATAGTGACAATTGTTCATTTGACGCGCCGCGCGTGACCGTGTGACACTTCGCGCACTATTTGTAATGGTCAGACCAAAGCGCCGCCAGTGCAAAGAAGGAGACGTGCGATGAAGCTGGCCGTGAGGCTCCTTTCTGTGATGTTTCTGACGGTCGTGGTCATCGCGGCCGCGTGCAGCCGTGGCGACAAGACGGCCAGCGCGACCGCCAGCGCCGGCGCGACCGCCGGCGAAAAGTATCCGGAACCACGCTGGCCCTCATACTTCAAGCCGCCCAAGTCGGCCGACGATCTGATGGACGCCGCGCGATCGTTCGTGCGCAATCAGTCGGGGCTGCAGGGCAAGGGCATGGGCATCCTGAAGGAAGGCGAGTCGGTGTTGATCGTGGCCAACAACGACGCCGACCCGATGGTGCTCGACGCGATCAAGCGCGCGCTCGTCGAGCGCAAGGTCACGCCGCACATGAAGTTCGTGTACGAGATGGCGGGCGAAACGAAAGAGCAGGCCGACGCGCGCGTCAGCAAGCGCGAGCGCGGCCGCGACATCACCAAGGCCGGCATCTACCAGGCGTCACAGTGGATCGACAATCAGTTTCCGAATCCGGCGGAGCCGAAAGCGTGGCTGAAGGCGCGCCGGCCCGACGTCTACAAAGAGCTGTTTCCCGGGGAAACCGGCGACGTGAAGTTCGACCCCAACGCGCCGAAGCAGCGGCCGCGCGGCGAAGGGGCGCCTGGCGCCGGCGGCCCTGGAGGCGGAGAAGACGCCGATACCGGCGCCGCGACCAGCACCGACTATCGCAGCCGGAACTCCGTCGGCGAAGGCATCAAGAAATATCTGACCGCGCATCCAGACATTCGCGGCGTGTTCTGGGGCCAGGGCGGCAGCACCGGACTGCGGCGTCAGCTCTTCCCGATGCAGGAGAAATTCCTCGGGACGTTCGTCACCGACAACGTCTACACGCTGCAAAGTCAGATGTCGACGTATCCGGGCGACGTGTGGCAGCTCGCCGAAGAACAACTGCTCGAACCGCTCGTGTACGTCGATCGCCTCGAAGCGAAAGATCCCGAGGGCCTCGACGTCTGGTCCGATATCACCACCGACATGGCCGAGCGCTGGGCCGCGGGCGCGTACCAGCGCGGACATCTTTATATGTTCCCGAACCAGGCGACCGGCCGGTTCGGGTACTCGTTCGTGAGCTATCCGGCGTTCCAGCAGAAGTATCTGCAGCGCGAGCCGATCGCACGGATCAACGGCACCATCGCCGGCACGCAGGGGCACGGCGGATTTTTCCCGCGGTGGGAAGTCACGTTCACCGACGGCTTCATCTCGGACGTGAAGGGGGGCGGCGCGCAGGGCGAAGCGCTCAAGGAATTCGTGAAGTGGGACAAGCTCAATAACCTGACGTATCCGTACCACAATCAGCCGGGCTTCTGGTATCTGTACGAAATCGCGTTCGGCTCGCATCCGAAAGCGTTCCGCCATCCGATTCCGCTGCTCAAGACCGGCAACACGAGCCCCGATCGCGTGCGCAGCGGCGTCATTCACTGGGGACTCGGCATCCGTCTCTGGCACGATCCGGATGCGCCGACTGAATCAAAAGTGTGGCGCGAGTTCAGCGAGAAGAACAACGTGCCGTTCGATCACGGCTGGCACACGCACACCTACTTCACGACGTACAAAGTCCGCCTCCGCAATGCGAACAAGTGGGTGAACCTGCTCGACAAGGGTCACATGACGAGCCTCGACAACCCCGAGGTCCGCGCGCTCGCGTCGCGCTACGGCGATCCCGACTATCTCCTCACCGAAGACTGGATTCCCGAAGTGCCGGGGATCAACGCGCCGGGTGATTACTTGAAGGACTACGCGCCGAACCCCGGCAAGTACGCGCTCGACGTGCTCGACAAGGCGAGCAAGGGCCTCTATCAGCATTACTTCCCGGGCGCGGGCGGGCGGATCACACTGGGTCCGACGCCGCCGGTCAAACGCGGGAACAACTGAAGCAATTCTTTTTCGTGCTTTCGTGGTTTCGTGATTGCATTTTTTCACGTTGAAGTTGGTGGCGTGAGCATATGAACCGTCGAACGTTCTTGAAGGACGCCGCCGGCGCGCTCGCAGGCGGTGCGGCGCTTGCCGGGACCGGTTCGGCGCAGGCTCCGCCGCGAGAGCAAGATGCCGAGTCGCTGACCACCGATCGCTGCGGCGCCGACTGCATGGTCGACGTCGTCAAGGCGATCGGCCTGGAGTACATCTGCGCGAACCCGGGATCGAGCTTCCGCGCGCTCCACGAAGCGATCGTCAACTACGGCGGCAACGCGAAGCCGGAGCTGATCACCTGCTGCCACGAAGAGTCGTCTGTCGCGATGGCGCACGGCTTCGCGAAAATCGACGGCAAGCCGATCGGCGTCATGGCGCACGGGACGGTCGGGCTGCAGCACGCGGCCATGGCGATCTACAACGCGTACTGCGATCGCGTGCCGGTGTACATCATCATCGGCAACACGCTCGACGCGACCGAACGGCGGCCCGGCGTCGAGTGGGCGCACAGCGTGCAGGACGCGTCGTCGCTCGTGCGTGACTTCTCGAAGTGGGACGACACACCTGTGTCGCTCGAGCACTTCGCCGAGTCCGCCGTGCGCGCGTACACGATCGCGATGACGCCGCCGATGGGACCGGTGCTGATCGTCGCCGACAGCGAGCTGCAGGAGCGACCCCTGACCGGCGACTTCACGCTGCGCATTCCGAAGCTCACGCTCAGCGCGCCGCCGCAAGGCGACGACGCCGCGATCGCCGACGTCGCGCGGATGCTCGTCGCCGCCGAGAGTCCGGTTCTCGTCGCCGATCGCGCCGCGCGGACGCCGGCAGGACTCGCGTCGCTCGTCCAGCTTGCCGAGCTGCTCCAGGCCGCCGTCGTCGATCAGGGTGGCCGGATGAACTTCCCGTCGCGCCATCCGCTGAATCAGTCGGCGCAGAGCCGCGCGACGATTGGCGCGGCTGACCTCGTCCTCGGGCTCGAGCTCACCGACTTCTGGGGAACGGTCAACACCTTTCGCGATCAGCTGCATCGATCGTCGCGATCGATCCTCAAACCGGGCGCGAAGACGATTGCGATCTCGACACGCGACCTCGGTCTCAGGGCCAACTACCAGGAGTTCCAGCGCTATCCGGAATTGGATCTCGCGGTCACCGGCGATGCGGAAGCGACGCTCCCGTCGCTCGTCGAAGCGGTGAAACGTCTCGTCACCGCCGATCGCCGACGCGTGTTCGATCAGCGCGGGAAGAAGCTGGCGGACGCGAGTAACGCGGCGCTCGATCGTGCGCATGCCGATGCCGGGTACGCGTGGGACGCCGGACCGGTCACGACCGCGCGGCTGTCGATGGAGATGTGGGACGCGATCAAACACGAGGATTGGTCCCTCGTCTCGGACGTCAACATGGTGAGCAACTGGCCGAAGCGTCTCTGGAGCTTCGACAAGCACTCCCAGTTCGTCGGCGGGTCGGGCGGCGCGGGGGTCGGCTACACCGCGCCGGCGTCGTTCGGCGCCGCGCTCGCGAACAAGCCGCATGGACGCTTGACGGTGACGATTCAACCCGACGGCGATCTGATGTACGCGCCGGGAATCCTCTGGACCGCCGCGCATCATCACATTCCGCTGCTGAGCGTGATGCACAACAACCGCGCGTACCATCAGGAGGTGATGCATCTGCAGCGGATGGCGAACCGCCACAACCGCGGCGTCGATCGCGCGCACGTGGGGACGACGATCGACGACCCGAACATCGACTACGCGAAGGTCGCGCAGGGGATGGGCGTCTACGCGGAGGGACCGATCGAGAATCCGAAGGACCTCGCGCCCGCGCTGAAGCGCGCGATCGCGGTGGTGAAGAAAGGCGAGCCCGCGCTCGTGGACGTTGTCACGCAGCCACGGTGACCTCTCAAATGCAACCACGAAAACACGAAACCTCGAAAAAGAAAAAAATCTCCGTTTCGTGTTTTCGTGGTTTCGTGGTTGCTTTTGTTTTTGTGTCGATGGCAGGGGCAGCGCCACAGGAGGCCGATCGCGGCAAGCAGACCTTCGTGCGCGTCGGCTGCTACCAGTGCCACGGCCGCGAGGCGCAGGGCGCGTCGACCGGTCCGCGGCTCGGTCCCGATCCGATGCCGCTCCCTCAGTTCACGCGCGCCATCCGCACGCCGCGCGCTGACATGCCGCCGTACTCGACCAAGATCCTGTCGGAGGCCGAGCTCGCCGACATCTACGCGTACGTGTCATCACGCGCGCGGCCGCGCAAATAAATCTTCATGGCGAACACGGCCGCGACAATCTGATTTTTTCCTGGGGAGCATTGATATCGTGCGACGCCGGATCATCACGACACTGGTATTCATCGCCGGCCTGTGCCTCATCACGCCGAGTCCCGGCCCATCGGTTGAAGAGATGTTCGTCGCGACCACGCAGGCCGCGTCGGAAGCCGAGGGGACAGTCTGTGTGATGCCGGACGCCGTAGGGGCGGACCCGCGTGTCCGCCCCGGGGCCTACACTGTTCAGGAACCATCACGGCTCGTCATCCCGAGGAGCAGCAACGAAGGCGGTGACATCCCGCCGGTGCGGATGGTCGTCGATCCGTATCCGAGCTTCAACGGCGTCGCGTCCGACACGACGAACGATCTCGTGCTGCTGAGCGACACGAACCGCAAGAGTCTGCTCGTCTACGATCGGACGGCCGGTCACGCGACGGCGCCTGCGGCCGCCGTCCCGCGCCAGACGATCATGGGACCCGACACCGGCGTCGGTTTCGTCGCCGGCGTGGCGATGGATCCGGCTCACCGCGAGCTCTTCACCGTGAACAACGACGTCGAGGATCGCCTCGTCGTCTTCGACTACGACGCGCGCGGCAACGTGAAGCCGAAGCGTCTGCTCTACGTGCCGCATCAGTCGTGGGGCATCGCGTTCGCGCCGAAGCGCGACGTGCTCGCGCTGTCGGTGCAGACGCCGAACATGTTCGTCGTCTTCAACCGCGAGGCGAAGAAGTTCGACGCGCCGATCCGATCCGTGCGCGGACCGAAGACGCAGATGGCCGATCCGCACGGCATCTACTTCGACGAGACGCACAACGAGGTCGTCGTCGCCAACCACGGCAACTTCCGCCCCGGCGAGCTGATCACGTCCTACACCGCCTACGACGCGCGCGAGTCGCGGCAGGAGCGCACCGGCGGTCGGTTCAACGAGAACGCGCGCGGGCGTTTCGTCCCTTCGTCGGTCACGATCTTCAACGGCGACGCGAAGGGCGACGTCGCGCCGCTGCGCGTCATCCAGGGACCGCTCAGTCAGATCGACTGGCCGATGGGCGTCACCGTAGACGAGGACAACAACGAGATCATCGTCGCGAACAACGGCGACAACTCCATCCTCGTGTTTCCGCGAAGCGCGAACGGCGACGTGGCGCCCACGCGCGTGCTTCGCGGACCGCTGACCGGCATCAAGGGGCCGATGGGCGTCGCGATCGCGAAGGACGAAATCTGGGTCGCGAACTTCGGCGACCACAGCGCGGTCGTGTTCCCGCGGCTCGCGGCCGGCAACGTGCGGCCCCGCCGCATCGTGCGCAACGCGCCGGCGGGCCGGGAGACCAGCGGCTTCGGCAACCCGTACGCCGTCGCGTACGACACGAAGAGGCAGGAAGTCCTCGTCCCCAATTGAGTCAGCCAGCCGCGCATTGCGGCGTTTGCCAGGCTGGCAAACGGCAACATGGCACCAGCGAGAGTGATTCAGGGACAGATGACGCATCTGAGCCGTACGACGCACGGCATCGCGTACGACACGACGAACGATGAGATCGTCGCGCCGAATCCGCTGGCGGCCGCGGTGGTCATTTTCCGCGGCGGTGCGACGGGTGAAGAAGCGCCGGTTCGAACGATTCAAGGCGCGCGCACCGGATTGTCGCGGCCGGAGACGGTCGCGGTCGACGAGAAGAACAACGAGCTCATCGTCGGCGACCCCGGCGACCGGCGCGTGCTCGTCTACCGGCGGACGGCCGACGGCGACGCGGCGCCGATTCGCACGATTCAGGGACCGAAGACGAAGCTGCTGCAGGTGGTCGGCGTCGCCGTGGATCCGGTGCGCGACGTGCTCGTCGTGTCGACCTATTCGCGTCTGCCGGGCGGCGTCACCGGCATCTTGATCTTCGGCCGCACCGATCAGGGCGACGTCGCGCCGACGCGCGTCATCGCGGGACCGAAGACCGGCATCACGCGGCTCCGTCAGATTGGGCTCGATCCGGAGACCGGAAAAATCTACGTCGCCGCGATCAACAACGAGTACCTCCCGCCGTACAACATCGACGTGCCGCGTGCCGGCCTCGATCCGGACGTCGATCTGCCGTCGCCCTGGAACACCGGCACCGAAGGCTTCATCGGCGTGTGGGACGACATGGAAGACGATGGGGATGTGCCGCCGCGATCGATGATCAAGGGCCGATCGACGGGCATCGTGCATCCGGCGGGGGTGACGTTCAACGCGAAAGACGGCGAGGTGATCGCGCCCGACGCCGTGTGGAACGGTCTCTTCACGTTCCTGAAACCCGAACTCTTCAAACGCACAGGAGTGCCTTCAGCTGCCGAGCGCGCGGAGCAGGCGGGGGCGGGGCCCCGCCCGTAGTAAAACATGCTTCGACGTCTTCTGGCGATCCTGGGGCGGCGCACGATCCTCACCTTCGGCCTCGTGACGTTCCTCGTCGGCGCGCTGCTCGCGACCGTGAACGTCACGTCGCGCTACGCGCTGAAGCTGTACGTCGACGATCAACTGCAGCGCATTCCCTGGGACCTCGCGGTCTATCAACAGGGTGCGGTCGGCGATCGCACGCTGCGCGGACACATCGCGAAGACCGAAGGCGTGACGCGCGTCGAGAACCTCGCGTTCCTGCGCGCGCGATTCCCGGAAGGCGGCGAGGTCGAAGCGCAGGTCGATCGCAAGCCGTTCACCACGCCATGGCTCTGTCTGCTTGCGGCCTCCGATCCGTCGATTCTTCCACCCCAGTTGAGCTTTGCCCTGGACGCCAAAGGCGAGGCTGGCACTCGCGGCGCGGTGTTGTCGCTCGTCGGACCCGAGTACGCGATGGGCAAGGCGTTTCTCGCCCTGCAGGGCGCGCGCGATTTCACGCTGCAGGTCCACGTCCAGGATCAACCGCGCTTTCTGTTCAACACGCCGGTGCACAAGGTCGTGCGTCTCGATCGCGACGAGCTGAATCGCTGGCTGATGGATCAGACCGGCTCGGTCAGCTACGTGCCGTACATCGGGACGATCATCCTGATGCCGTACGAGTGGGACATCCTGACGAAGTTCGATCAGGTGGCCAGCGGCCTCGTGCCGGCCGACGTCCTCGGCGTCGCCGACTCGGACGCCGGCCACATTCAGATGGCCGAGTACGCACCCGAGGTCGTCTATCTCGCGCGAATCGATCGCGCGAGCCTCGTGTCGGGCTGGGACATCCAGGGATCGCTGGCGAACGTGAAAGCGCTGAACGCGCGGCTGCACCGCGACGTGCAGGCCAACACGCCGATGCCGCTGAACATGAAGCCCGACATCGTGCCGGGCCACAGCCACGAGGCGGGCGAGCCCGCCGGAGACGATGAAAAGTTCAGCGGCGACATCAACTTCATCGTCGACAGCACGACCGAGGTGCTGCTCGAGCGGATGCAGAACATCGCGCGGCTGATTGGCGTCGTCTCGCTGCTCGTCGCGCTGCCACTGCTCTGGATGGCGTGGGTGCTCGCGGCGAACCTCGCGGGTCTGCTGATGCTGAACGAGCGGCGCACGCTCGGGTTGATGCGGCTGCGCGGCATCTCGGGCGATCTCATGGGACGCGCGCTGCTCGTCAGCATCGTCTCCGGCGGGTTCGTCGGCGGGCTGCTCGGCCTCATCGCTGGATCGGTCGCGCCGCTGCTCGTGTACGAGCGCGGGCATCTTCCGCCCGGCGTGCTGACCGAACCGAAACAACTCGGGCTCTTCGCCGCGTTTCTGCTGATCTCGGTGGTGCTCGCGCTGATGGTGAGCCGGCGTCTCGTGACGTACGCGATGACCATCTCGCCGCTCGAAGCGTCGCGCCGCGTGTCGGGATCGGAAGCGATTCAGGCGTCGATGACCTTCGGTCCGCTGCAGCAGTTGTCGCTCGTCGTCGGCGGCTACGTCCTGTTTGGCTGGACGTTCGACTTCTCGATCTCCGCTACCTTCGCCTGGTTCCGTGTCGTCGATCGCCTGCTCGACTTCCTCGGCCTGCCGCTGTTCCTGTACGGCGTGGCGACGTTCATGGCGTCGAAGCGCGAGCGCATTCAGCACGTGATGTCGCCGGTGCTGAAGCCGATCGGCGGGGTGCTCGGCAAGTTCGCGCTGCGGCACATGTCGGTGAAGCCGCACAGAACGGTCGCGTTCCTGCTGATCGTCGCGCTGATGTCGAGCGTGAGCCTGTATCCGATCATCACGAGCCGATCGTTCGAGGACAAGGCGATCCGCGGCGCGCAGGTGCAGCTCGGCACCGACTGGCAGGTGCTGTTCAACGCGCCCGATCTCGTGGACATCGATCGGCTCTCCGGATCGGCCTCGCGCCAGCTCGCGGCGCTGAAGCCGGAGATCGCGAAGCTCGTCTCGTCGCTGCGCGGACTGCCGGGCGTCACGGACGCCACGTACATGATCGAGGCCGTTCTCCCGAGCTTCTATCTCCCGGGCTACGGTCTGCGCGGCGTTCCGCTCTATCTGCTCGACGACACCGAGCGCTACCGCACGAACGTGTACGCCGAGCCGAGCGTCGGCGTGAGCGCCGACTTCGACACGATCGTGTCGCGGATGCGCGACGAAGTCGCCGTCTCGCCGCCGGTCGCCGATTTCTGGCGCGTCGAGCCTGGATCGCAGATGCTGCTCGGCCTCGATCCGGATCGCCGCGCCGTCGGGGCGAAGGCCGCGGGCGTCCTCGCGTTTCTCCCCGGTCTGCCGCCGAAGAGCGTCAGCGATCGGCAGGGGTTCGTGCAGGCGCGGGTCGACTACCTGAACTATCTGTTCAGCAGCAACGCGTACGTCGCGACGAGCGCCGACAACCCGCAGCTCGCGTCGCTGCAGATTCTGATTCCGCGCATCATCGTGCTGCTGCGCACCGACGGCTCGAGCGAAACATCGCTTCCAGATGCGTCGTTTCAGCAGGCGATCGTGAAAGCCGCGCCGTTCCCGCCGCTCGAGATCCACAGCCTCGCGCAGGAGATCGGCAAGGTCGGCAGCGACATGTACATCTCGCTCGCACTCGCGAACATGCGCATCTACCTGCTCGGCGGCCTGCTGCTCGCGCTCATCGCGATCCTCGCGGTCGCGATGGCGAACTACAGCGAAGATCGGCGGACGCTCGCCCTGCTGCGCATCCGCGGCGCATCGCCGTCATCGATGTGGCGCTTCGTCGTCGCCATGCTGCTGTCGCCGGCGCTCGTCGGCCTCGCGCTCGGCGGCGGCTCGGCCGTGCTCGCCGGCTTCGGGCTGGCGAACTATGTCTGGCGCCTTCGCGAAATCCGGACGGTCGTGCAACTGCTGCCGACGCACCTGGTCATCGCCTCGCTGACCGGCTGGGTCGTGCTGCTGCTGATCGTGATGCTCGTCGGTGTGGCGTCGGCATTCAGCTGGTGGGTCTTCCGCGACACGGCACATGAGTCTATGCAGGGAGCTTGACATTGCGGATTGAGGATTGCGGATTGCGGATTTATTGTTGATTCGGCATTGGAGACAGCAGCGCCTGCGGCCACCCAGAGCAGGGATTCGGGATTTGTGATTCGGGATTCGATAGGGATTCGGGATTAAGGGATTGGGGTTTACGCAGGAGCGAGATCGCGAGATACACAGCAGCGCCTGCGGCCACACCGCGCCGCGGACATGGGAATCCGCGGCGCGGTGTCAGCGACAGCTCGCGGCGGGGGTGGGGCCCCGCCGCCAGTGAAGAAAAGTTGGCAGGGAGCCGGCCCGCGAGATAGCCACCATGTTCGAACATAAGGGCGTCAACGTCAGAGTCGAAGGCGTGAGCAAGAAGTACCAGATGGCCGCCGAAGAAGTTCACGCGCTGCGCGAGAGCACGTGGGAGGTGAAGAAGGGCGAGGCCGTCGCCATCATGGGCCCGAGCGGCTGCGGCAAGACAACGCTGCTCAATCTGCTCGGCGGCGTGGATCGGCCGTCGACCGGGAAAATTCTGATCGACGCGCAGGATCTGAGCGTCATGAACGAGCGCGCGCTCGAGAAGCACCGGCTGCTGCGCGTCGGCTTCGTGTTTCAGTTCTTCAATCTGATTCCGAGCATCACGGCGATCGAGAATCTCGAGCTGCCGATGGTGATGGCCGGCGTGCCGGAGTCGGAGTGCCGCGCGCGCGCGAAGGCGCTGCTCGGGCTCGTCGGTCTCGAAGCAAAAGGGCAGAAGCTGCCGGAAGAGCTCAGCGGCGGTGAGCAGCAGCGCGTCGCCATCGCGCTCGCGCTCGCCAACGATCCCGCGCTGATTCTCGCCGACGAGCCGACCGGCAATCTCGACTCGACCAACGCCGGCGTGATTGCGAAGCTCCTCAAGTCGCTCGCGGTCGAGTATGGCAAGACGGTCATCATGGTGAGCCACGATCCGAAAACGGTCGAAGTGTTTCCGACGGTTCACTCGATGCGTGATGGACGATTCGTGGACGCCGCCGCTGTCACGTAAGGCGGCGTAGGGCAGGTGGGGCAGGTAGGGCGGGTAGGACAGGTAGGTCCGGTGGGTCAGATGGGTCTGGTAGGTCAGGCAGGTGGGTAGGGTGAACCACGAAGCCGACGCGACCGAAGTGATCGATCCGACCTACCAGCCCCACCAGCCCTACCCGACCCACCTGGCCCATGCGGCCGTCGTGATCGCAGCGGCCGTCGCGGCCTTCATCGTCGGTGTTCGGTGGGGAACAGACGCGGCCGGCGGCTCCGACTCTTCCTGTTACATGAACGAAGCGCGGTTGTTCTCGCGCCTCACGACACACATCGACGCGCCGCTCGCGTCGTCGGCGCCGTGGCCGCGCGCGGCGTGGACGTTCACGCCGGCGGGGCATCTTCCATCTCCCGCGCGCGCCGACGCGATCGTGCCGATGTGTCCGCCGGGACTGCCCATCGTCATGGCGATCGCGCGGTGGGTGCATGCCGATTTGCTGGTCGTGCCGCTCCTCGGCGCGCTGGCGGTGTGGCTGACGTCTGTGCTCGGCCGCGAGATCGACGGACCGCTGACCGGCGCAGCGTCGGCGGTGCTGATGGCGTGCAGTCCGATCTTTCTGTATCAGGTCGTCCAGCCGATGACCGACGTGCCCGCCGCGGCGTGGTGG
>DASYQZ010000011.1:0-11518 GCA_036004865.1 Vicinamibacterales bacterium | reverse complement strand
CTGCATTCGAACGGCGATGCATCCCGCCTGGCTGCGTTGCTCCTCCCTCAAATATTCCCGATATTCTCGGTCGTCGCGCCTTGCCAGGCGGGCGCCTCGCCGTTCTCGGTGCGACGATGGAGTTGCACCACGGACTGCTAGATGAACTCGATGCGAATGGTGCCGTCCTGCACGTTCGCATCGGCGTTGAAGAGGCTCACGGTGGCGACGCGCCTGGCCTTCTCCGACTGCAGGCGAAACGCGGCCTGACCTTGTTTGAGCTTGACGACGGTAATGTCCTTGCCATCGGCGCTCTGAAGCGTTCCCGCCGTCGTGCGGAGGTGCAGCTCGTCGTTGTCGGTCCGCGACTTCTGCGCGTCGCCGCGTTCGTCGACTTTCTGCACGGTGATCGTCGTGAACGACGTGCCGTCCGCCTTGATTTCGGGGATGCCGTCGACCGGATGCACGTCGGGTGCGTCGGATTGAACGAGGAGATGGAACGTCTGCGGCGTCTCGATACTCGCTTGCGTTTTTCCTTTCCCGCTCTCTCCGATCACGATCTGGTCGAACGGCCGTCCCAGGAAGGCGAGCGCCTGGTCCGGATCCTTCACCTGGACGGCGTCGTACTTGTCCGCCGAGCCTCCGTTGAGCAGGCCCTTGACGATCTCGCGAACGGCCGACTCCTTGTCGAGATCCGGGTCATTGAGCGCGCTCAACCCCACGACCCGGCGATCTTTCTTCTGATAAACAATCCACATACGCAGTTCCTCCGAAACGGACGCTCGACACCGTCTTCAAGCGCCCATGTAGTAAATGTGGCAGATGAGCGAGAAGCCCGATCCGCTCGGCGGAAAGCCATTCGTGCTGTTTCGCGTCAGCGTGGCAGTCAGACCGGTCGCCGTGGGCGCGATGGTCACCAACAGGTCCTCGGTGCGAGCCGGGGCGATCGTCGCGTCGATGAAGTTGGCGCTGCAGATGCCGGCGACGCCGACGCCGGAGGACCGCATGAACCAGTCGGTCGCGGAGTTCGCGGTGATGCCGGTGCCGAAGCAGCGCTGAACCCCGGACGCCGCATCGAAGAAGCCGAAGCTCCCGCCGCCGTAGAACCGCGTGCCCAGGAGACAGCTGGTCTGGCAGACGGCCAGGACGATGCGCGGCTGGACGCCGAGATTGCTGATCGTCCGCGTCGCCCCGTTCGCGTCGACGTGCGTGAAACTGAACGCGTTGAACGCCCGCACGCGCAAGTCGTAGCCCAGGAGCTGAGCCGCCGTCGTATTGTGTGGATTCCCGCTGATCGCCGAGTGACTCTCGCCGATGGTGATCGTTTTGTTCGTGTTGTTCGGCGTCAACGTGACGGCGTTCGCCGGGATCAGGTCGATGTTGCCGCCCGGATTGTTGACGCCGTCGATGCTGACAATCCCGCTCGGCGTGTTGATTTTGGCGGCGAGCGCGGCGGCCAGGTTCGTTTCGGCGATCGCGCCCGGCCCGATCTTCGAGCTGACCGACTGCCGGACGCCGCTGTCGAGCAGATCGTTGAGATTGCCGGGCACGTCGCCCGTCGTCGTCTTGACGAATCGCGCGAGGATGACGACCGAGCCGTCGGTCGGCGGCCCGCCCGCCGCCGGCGGCACGCTCGTCGCCTGCACGAGCGGCGCTTCGGTGAACCGCGTATTGCCGGGCGCCCCGGTCGCGGTGCTCGGATCGGTCTGCGCTTCCTGATACGCAATCGTGACGAAGACCGTCGCGCTCCCCGGGAAGTTCGTCAGGTTGCTCAGGTCGAGAATCTGGTCCGCCTCGACCACCAGCTCACGGCCGGTGTTGTCGATCGCGGTCCCGGCACGCACGGTCACCTGGCGGGTCCCCGTGCGCGCCACCTCGAGTCCGTCGGCGATGCCGAAGGTATGCAGCACCCGCGAGAGGCGGCGCCGCATGTCGAGGTGGTATCGCTGCTCGGCGGTGAAGTCGGCCTCGACGAGAAATTGTTGATCGTAGTAGTGCAGTCGCTTGATCGCCATGTGTCCTTCCTCTACTCCTTATGCGCCAGGCACGAAGCCGAGCAGCGTGTCGACGCCGACCGTCGACCGCACGCCGATCTGCATCGTGTTGAAGACGATCTCGAGCTCGTACGTCGTGTGCGCCGGCTTTTGTAGATCGATCAACGCTCGTGCGATCTGGGTCTGCCGCTGCAACGTTTTCTGATCCGGATTCGGCATCGTCACGGTGACCTTGAACCGGTGCGGCGGCATGCCGTCGATCCACGTGTCCTTGCCGATCGTCGAGTGGACGCCGATCTGAAACTCGGTCTCCTCGACGCCGGTGATGACCGGCGTGAGTCCCGTGTAAATCTTGAGCAGGTCGGCCAGGTTCTCCCTGGTGCCGCGCCGGCGGTAGAGCGGAACGATCTTCGCGAGAAAGTCGCGCTTCTGCGCGACGGTCCAGTCCGCGCGCAGGCCGAGCGCCACCCATCCCGCCAGCCACGGAATGAAGTCCTCGCGCGTCTGGCGCGCGTCGAACAGCGACGCGATGCCGGCGATGGTTTCCTCGAGCCCGTCTTGTCCGCCGGGCTCGTCATCGAGTCCGGTAAGGACCTTTTCGAACGCGAGCAGGAACCTGCCGAGGAACGGCTCCTCGTTGAAGATCGATGGCAGCAATTTCAACAGGCTGCTCGTGGTGGTCGATTCGATCGCCATCGCAGTCCCCTAAACCGCCGTCACCGTGACGTCGGCCGCGCCGATGTGCGCGCGCACCAGCTCGTGCGGCCGGAGCGACACGCCGATGAGCTTTCCGTCGGCGCGGCGCACCACGCGATCCGCCGGCGTCGCGGCCAGCGACAACGTGGTCACGTAGTCGACTTCCGGCAGACGATCGATCACCGCGTACAGCTCCGACGCGAACACGTCGCGTCCGAACGGCCACCCGCGTTCGTCGCCGCCGCCGGTGTGCGGATCGAGAAACGCCGCCACCGCGTTCGCGACGCTCGACTTGACCTCGGCTTCGAATTGATCCGGAAGCGGGACGACCGTCGTCTGCACAGTGACGTCGACGAAGAACGGTCCGACCACGTGCGGGCGCGTCGTCACAAGTACCCGCGGCTCGAGGTAGGCCTGGACGATGCTCTTCAGCGCCGGAAGCGCCGGCTCCGCGCCGTCGGCCGGCAGGATGATCACGCTGACGTGGCCGGGTTTGTCGCGCACCAGGTCCATCGCCAGATTGCGCCGCGGCACACAGCGTGCGCGCTCGACGCGCTGCTGGGGATCGGCCCTCAGGGCCAACACCTCGAAGTCGCCGCACGCGACCGCACGATCGAGCTCGCGCAAGTGGAGGATCGTTGCGCGGATCTCCGCGGTGAGCTCCAGTTCCTTCCCCTCGAAATCCCCGGCGGCGCGCGTCTTCCCGTCGAGCAGATTGAGGAACGCGACGGTATTCGCCGTGGTGACCCGATCGAGCCGGTAGATCAGCATCTCGGTGAGATGCGCGAACAGCTCGACGAGCGTGATCCCGGGATCCGTCGGATTGTGGTTGGTCCACTCCGGTGCGTAGGTCGGGATCAGGCTTCGCGCCTCGGTGAAGAGGTCGCCGAAGCGGCGATCGTCCAGAACGGGAATCTGCAGCGGCACTACGCCTCCTCGAAGACCGCGGTGATGTCGGGCGTGCCCGAATAGACCAGGAAGCGACCGGTGAGCGTCACGCCGGGGAGATCCTCGACTTCGACGACGTCGAGCGAGCGCACGTGATCCACACCGGGCACCGCTTCGATCAACGCGTAAAAATCGGACTCATGGGGTCGCCGGCCGAAGTCCCAGCCGGTGCCGTCCATTCCGCCGGTCAGCGGATGCAGGAAGCTCGCGACGCGCTGCTCGATGTCGCCGAGCACCGTCGTCGCGCCCTCGAGCGACACGAGGCCGACTTCCGCCTTCACGTCGACGCGGATGTACAGCGGACCGACGACGCTGACGCGCACGGTCGGGACGTTGGCGGCTTCCACGTAGTTCTCGACGCGCCGGATCAATTCCAGGCTCGGCAGCGGCTTCGCCTCGGTGGATCGCGGAACGACGATCACGCTGACGTCGCCGGGGATCGGCGCCTGCTCGCTCAGCGGATCGACGATCAGATTCGCGAGCGGCACACACTTCGCTCGCGCGACTTCAGGCGACGCCAGGCGCGCGAGATCCTCGTAGTCTTCGGACGTCACCGCACGGCCGCCGTGGCGCACCTCGCGCGGCACGCGATCGAGCACCGACTCCACCGGCTCGGCATCGGCCCCGCCCGCAGCGGGCTCGGTGTTCGTCACCTTGTCGATGTACGGCACCGTCGTCTTCAACTGCACGATCGACCCGGCGGGGCGGTTGCCGGCGCTGCCGCCGCCGGTCTGATAGAACGTCAGGCGCACGTTGCCGGTGCCGATCGGCGGCACCAGGCCGTTCAAGCCGTCGCCGAACCGAATCTCGCCGCTGAGGCGATCGATCACGTAGTGGCGATCGCGTGGCCCCGAGGCGTAGAAGTCCGGCACTTCGTGCCAGCGCACGAGGATTTCCTTCGTGCGGCCGCGCGCGTCGAGCACGGTCGTGATCGCGTCGGCGCCTTCTTCGTTCTCGAGCGCGGTGCGCTCCGCGGCCGCCGGCAGCTCGGGCTCGCGCACGTCGAGGCGCTGACCCGGCAGAATCGGCGCGCGCGTCGAGCGGAACCGCACGTTCTTCGATCCGTCGCTCGAGCCGAGCACTTCGTTGCGCAGCGTGACGGTCTGCGCGGCGATGGTGGTGTTGACTAGAAGGCGCACGAGACGCGGGTCGAGGTCGTACTGCCCCTTGTCCCAGCGCACGCGGATCCAGTAGCGGGATCCCACTCCGAAATCGGCGTGAGCCGAAAGATCGGGCGGCGCCAGGAACTCGACCGTGTCCGATCGCGAGAGGCTGTCGGTGCTCTCCTGAACGGTGAGCGGCGCCCAGGTCGTGCCGTTCGACGATTCCCACACCAGCCTGACGGGTTCGCCTTCGCCGGGCACCGCGCCCGCGAAGGTGACAAAGGACGCGACGTCGAATCGGTTGACGTTGGTGGAGAACAACACCGCGAGCAGCCCGGCGTCGCTCGATCCGATCGGCGCGTCGGACGGAACGGTGACGCTCACCGCGATGTCTCTGACCTCGCCTGCCGCGAGATCCAGCGTGGGCAGCGACGGCGGCGGCGGTTGCCACGTGGTGCCGACCGGCGCGACGACGACGCGCACCGCTCCGGACTCGGGATTGGTGATCGTGAACTGGTGCGTGACGACCGTGCCCGGCATCCCCGCGCCGATCGTGCGCGTCGGCCAGATCGGAACGGTGCGCTGCGCGTATCGGATGTCCGCGGCCCGCACGAAGAAGCTGACGGGCCGATTGGGAAATGCCGTCAGCGCCGCGGGCAGCTCGAACCCGAGATACATCGTCGGCCGCTCGTCGGCCACCGGGACGAACGGCGCGAATGACACGCTCGGGTCGCCGGTGTCGTGCTTCGCCGAGACGTCGGCGAACGTGAAGTCGTTGTAGGTGAGGACCGTGTCGGGTCCGGCCGCTTTCGTGAAGGACACGCTCGCCGTTGCGGCGCCGACGATCGGCGGCGCGAAGTCGGCGAGCACAAGGTCGAAGCCGCCTTTATCGGGGTTGGTGTTGGGGACGTAGTGCGCATCTTTCCCGTAGTCGCCGGCGATAATCCGCACGCGGAGCCAGTACCCTTCCACGCCGTTGACGGCGGTCTTGCCGACCTGCGAAGGAGTCGTGAAGACGACCGACTGATCCGGCTTGGTGAACGCCTGCGTAAAGTCCCGAAACCCTGTGGGCGGCGGCGGATTCTGATCTGACGTGCCGAGCAGGACCCACTGGGCGCCGTTCCAGAACTCCCACGACAGTTTCAGATCGCCGGACGGTTTCGTCGGCGGCGGAGTGGTCGGCGCGGCGCCTCCCGTGGATGCCGGATTGATCACCACGATCTCGAGGGTCACGGCTGCGTCGGGTACGGAGAACGCGTCGTCCGCGCGGAGAAAGAAGGTGTCGCCGAAACGCGGGCCCGTGCCGAACGGAAAGAACTCTTTGGTGATGTCGATGGGAGTGGCGTTCGTGAACGCCGCATCGGGCGGCAGGCCGGCGCGGTTGACGGTGACGGTCGCCGACAGCGATCGCACCGCCGGGAGATCGGCGGCCTTCACCATCCGCGCGCGCGTGACGGCCGAACGGTTGATCGGCGTTTGGAGCCGGCACCGCACCCAGCGACTGTCCACGCCGTTGACGGTCGTCGACGGAACGGGCGCGATCGCGCCGAAGTCGACCGATCCTGACGAGCGGAACGCGTTGGTGCCGTCGCCGCCGGGACCAAAGCTCGCGGAAGTCCAGGCGAGACCGTCCCACACGTCCCAGTCCGTGCTGCGATCATCAAGGGCCGGCGCGCTCTCGTCGACGCTGCCGGGCAGACCGAACGACAGCAGGAACGAGCTGATGCCGGCGAAGCCGAGGAGATCGCGCACGCCGACGTAGAGGATGTGCTCGAGCAGACGGTCGCCGTGGAAGACCGGCGCGCCCTGCGCCGCCACACCGGCGCTCGCGGCGAGCGCGGTCAAGTCGGCGTAGCTGTCGAGCTCCGGATCGCGGCTGAACGCGGACGTCAACATCGCGGGCGTGACGACGAATTCGCGCTCGGTCTCGAAAATCGTCGGGTCCTTCTCGCCAGGCCCCGGCGGCGCGGCGGCTTGCGTCCCTTCGGGCACGACCGCGGGGACCACGGTGCCAGCGGCAAGCGAGAACGTCAGCGGGACTCGAGCCGGCTGCGGCGGCCGTTGCGACGCGCCGAGCAGATCGAGAAACGCGAGAAAGTTCTTGTCCGGCACCTGATTGAGCCGCTGCACGATCAGCTCGGTGAGGCGGCTGAAGATGCCGATCAGCGCGCCGCCGAGCGGATCGGGAATCAGCTCACCGGTCACCGGATCCGTTCCGTCGCCGGTGTACGCAGGCGCATACGACTGAATCAACGCCTTGACCTGCGAGGTGACGTCGCTGGCGGTCCGCGTATCAATCGGTGGGGCAGTGGTCGTCATTGCGCCGCACCTTGCTCGAGATAGAACGGGAATACGAGATTGAACGTGTTGTTCGAGGCGCGCACGCGATAGTCGATGCTGATCTGCAACACCTCACCGCTGCTCTGCGCCTGCACCTGCACGTCGAGGAGATCGATGCGCGGCTCGAAGGCGAGCAGCGCTTCCTTCACCGACTTCGTCACCTTGCCGGCGGTCGCCGCGGTGTTCAGCTCGAACACGAGGTCGTGAATCCCGCAGCCGAAGTCGGGATGCATCACCCGTTCGCCTTTCGCGGTGCCGAGGACGATCCAGACCGCCTGCCGCACGCTCTCGTCGTACGCGGCGATGGCGAGCGCACCGCTCGTATCGGGCGCGACGGGAAAGCTCCAACCCACTCCGAGAAACGACTGCGGCATCACATCACCCGATCATCACGGTGCCGACGGCGATGACGTTCCCGACCGGCAAATCCGCCGGATCGTTGCAGGTCATCGCCATGTCACCGTTTCTGGCGGCCATCTTTCCGTTGATCTTCACCGTCGGACTACCGACCTTGATCGTTCCCTTGTTCGCCGGCGGCTTCTGAAACGACGTGCCTGGCGCCGTCGCGATGTGCGCCGGCGAGTTGTCCGCGGTGCTGTCCACCGTCGCCGCCGGCTTGCCCAGGATGTTCACGTCCGAGCTCAAGCCGCCGTTGATCGTTCCCATGAACGGATGCGGAAGCGGCGTCGGCACCGGCGGAGTACCCGGCACCATCACGATGTGCGTATCGACGGCGACGATCTTGTCGCCCTGTTTTGCCGCTGGCTGCCCCATAAGACGTCCTAATCGCAAAGTGGCAAATCGCCAATCGTCAATAAATCCGCAATCCGCAATCCGCAATCCGCAATGTCAAGTCTCTAGTTGATGTTGACCGTGGCGCCTTTGATGTTCAGCGTCCCGCTCGCCTTGACGTCCATGCCGCTTCCGGCTTCGATCGTCGACTTCGCCGACGACTTGGTCTTCACTTCCTTCGCGTCGAGCGTGATCGTGCCGTTGGCCGCCTTGAGCGTGATGTCCTTGTCGCTCGTGATCGTGATCGTGTTCTTCGCCGTGTCGATGACGATGCTGTTCTTCTCGCTCTTGTCGATGATCTCGATCGTTTCCTTGCCGTCCTCGTCGTCCAGCTTGACGACGTGCCCGCTGCGCGACTTGATCAGGCGGATGTTGTTCTTCCCGTCGTCGTTGGCCGCCGGCGGCGCGTCCTTGCCGTTCCACAGCGCGCCCACGACGTACGGAAAGCGGATGTCGCCGTGCTCGAAGGCGACGAGCACCTCGTCGTCCACCTCGGGAAGGAAATAAATGCCGCGCTCTTTACCCGCCATCGGCGCGGCGATGCGCGCCCACTGGCTCTCGTCCTCGTCGCTCAGCCACGGGAAGCGCACCTTCACGCGTCCGAGCTTGTCGGGATCCTGATTGTTCGTGACGACGCCGACGGCCACGCCCGAAATGCGCGCGGCCAGCGCGCCGTGCAGGTCGTCGTCCATCAGAAGATCGGTGAATCTCACGAGGCGTTCCTCCGCACGGAAAAATGCGTCCGGTAGCCGCGCCGGCTGCTGTACCGGTGGCTGACGCCGGTGACGTAGTACGACCCGCTGAATCGCTTGCCCACGCCCTGGATGTCGACGACGACGCCGGCGCGGACCTGTGTGTTCCCCGTGCAGGAGGCTTCGCCGGTGACGTACGACATCGCGAGCTCGTTGAGCCGCGCCTTCGCGATCGCATCCGCTTCGGCCTGAGTGCTGAGCGGCCAGACGGTGACGGTCTGCACGGCGGATCCGAATGCGCCCTCAGCGCTGGCAGGGCCCGTCTCCTGGCCGCCCATCGTCGAGACCTCGTCGCCCGTCCGCGACTGACCGACCACCTTGTCCTTGTCCTTCACGCTCCACCCGCGCACGCTGACCTCGCTGGCCTGGCCGAGCGACGTGAGCCGCGGATGGAACTCCAACAGGCCGTCTTCCCGTTTCATGGTGAAGAGCGCGCTCTCGGCGTTACGCGCCGGCTTGAACAACAGCGTCTTGTCGTTCACGGCGACCTCGTAGTTGATGCGCGCCGCGCGGCTGCGCAGGAACTCGAGGTCGGTCTGGTTCGCCTGCACGACGTATTCGTGGGTGACGCTGCTGTCTTCGACGTCGGGGGTGAGGCCGGCCTCGTTCGCGATCTGCGAGGCGACGTCGCTGTCTTTCTGCTGCGTGAACGTCCGCGTCTTGCGGCCGCGCTGAAGACGGTGCAGCCGGTCGAACCCGCGCACGAGAAGATTGGGCAGCCGCGACGAGCCGTACTCGGGCTCGAGACCCGTGATCTCGCCGACCATGATGGTCTCGACCTTGTCCACGTATCCGAGCTTCAGCTCGACGACATTGCCGATGGAGAAGAGGTCGTCGTCAATCCACGGAATGTCCTCGCCCTGATCCTCGGAGCCGACCAATTCCACGGCGAACATTCCGGGCAGTCCGATGTCGTCGTCGATCGTCACCGACACGACGTGCGCGGCGGTCGGGCCCGGCAGCGGCGAGCCGCTGATGACGATCTCGAATGCCGCCGCCACGAGCGGCTGTTTGGGATCCGGCTTGGCCATTGCGCGCGCGTCCTCAACCGAGCTTCGGGATGCTCAAGGTCATCCCGATCTTCAATCGCCGTGGATCGTCCAGGTTGTTCGCCTCGGCGATCACGCGCCACTCGGCGGGATCGCCGTACACGTCGGCGGCGATGCCGGTCACGCTGTCGCCGCGCCGGACGCGGCGCGTCGTCATCTCCGGATCGGTCTCCCGCTGATCCGTGACGACGTCGAGCGCCTCGGTCATGACCACCGTGAGCTTCGCGCGCACCGGTTCGCCGGTGCTGCGGAAGAGCAGAAAGTTCTGGGTCAGATTCGTCACGACTCCCGTGAACGGAAAGTCGGAGTTCACGGGCGCGTTCCCCCACGAGACCTCGCACACCGGCGGCTTCTGCTTCTTGGGCTCGATGCGTGTGAGCGCCACGATGGCGTTGGTCTTCGTTCGTACGTCCTGGATCGTCTGGCCGTCGATCGGCTCCGTGACGTCGAACATGAGCTCGAGGCTCAGCGTGCGGCTGCCGCCGCCGCCGAAGACGAGCGTCGGCGCGTTCAGGAGTGGCTGCGTTTCACCAGCGGAATCCGACTCGGGCCGCTGCACCGTCCACGTGATGGGCTTGACGATGGTGTACTGATTCGGATTGAACATCACCGACACGGGGGCCAGCGACGAATCAATCGGTTTGATGGTGAGCTTCTGAGGTTTTTCGTCCGCCACGTTACACCGCTTCCTACATGGCCTTCATGGCCACCGGCTGCCGCCGCGGCGCTCGCGCTCCACGGCGATTTGCCGGAGCAGGCGGCGCGTCACTTGTTCTGTGATCTGCGAGGTATCCGGCGCTCGTCTGCCGCTGCCGATCGCGGCCACGGCATCCAGGCTCGTCGACGTCGTCGATCCGCTCGCCCCTTCAGGACTGCCCGCGCGCGCGACAGTGGACGGCGGTGCTGTCAGGAATGTCTCTTCGCGCGACCGGCCGATCGGCGCCGGCAGTCCCGCGCTCGACTTGCGCCACACGATCTCGGACGAGGGCGCATCGGCGGCGCGGAAACGCTGAACGACCGGTGTGGCAGCAGGCGGAAGCGTCAGCCGTTGTGCGCTCGCGAGCGGCCGCGAGCTCGCCGGCGCCCGGACGACTTCCGCTCGTGACATCTCCGGCGCGGGACCGCTGACGACGGTCTGCTCGCGCTCGTCCGCAAGCGCCGTACTGGTCGCAGCGGAGCGCGCCCGTGCCGGCGATTGGGAAACGGCGATCGGCGCACCTTCAGCTGCGAGGCTCGTGGACGTGCTCGATCCACGGTGCGATTCCCGTACGCGTGCGCGCGCGATCGTGGATGCCTGCGATGACTGACGCGTCTCCTCACGGAAGCGAGACGAAGCAGTCGCGTCTGCGCGCCCCGTCGCCGTCGCCGGTCTTCTCCATGTGATCTCGGACGATGGCGCATCGGCGGGCCCGGTCGTCACGCCGGGCGCGGCGACGCGGCGCTGCACGACCACGTTGGAAGACGACACTGGCGGACGACCCGCTTCCGCCGAGTGCGTTGTCGCCAATCGATTGGTCGTGATCGGCAGCGCCGTGTCGCGCGCAAAGTCGACGGCGTTCCCGGCCCGATCGCCGGTGTCCGGCGCCGTAGAATATCTCGCCCGAGACACAACCGGCATCACCGTGGGCTCTGCCGGGGACGGTGTCGACGGCGTTGTCAGCAGTCGATCGGCCGAAGCCGCGACGGTTTCGTGTCGAGTTGATGCTGACGATCGATCTGTCGACGTCACCGGAACATCAGCCGCCGACGCCGCGCGACGCGAGATCTGCGGCGCGCGCGCTCGGGCCAGCGGCGCGGCGCGCATTGCCGGGCCGGTGTGAATTTCATGGTGTTGCGCCGCGTCGGGGCGATGCGCCTCGGATCGA
>DASYQZ010000010.1:0-13607 GCA_036004865.1 Vicinamibacterales bacterium | reverse complement strand
ACGCCGGTCATCGTGGCCGGACTCGTCAGCGATGGATCGTCGCGTCCACCGCCTGGCGCCTCCGTGAGCTTGGCGAGCCCGAAGTCCAGCACCTTCACGGTGCCGTCGTCCCGCACTTTGATGTTGGCCGGTTTCAGATCCCGATGGACGATGCCGCGCTCGTGCGCCGCCTCGAGCGCTTCGGCGATCTGCTTCGCGATCGCGACCGCCTCGTCGATCGGGATCGGACCTTCCGCAATGCGGTCGGCGAGCGTCGGGCCCTCGACGAGCTCCATCGCGAGCGCCGTCCCTTTGGCCGTGTCTTCGAGGCCATAAACGGTCGCGATATGTGAATGATTGAGCGACGCGAGGACTTCGGCTTCGCGCTGAAAGCGAGCGAGCCGATCGCTGTCTGCAGCCAGCGCCGCCGGCAGGATCTTGATCGCGACCTGGCGCTTCAGCCTCGTATCAGTCGCGCGATACACCTCGCCCATACCGCCCGCGCCGAGCGGCGCGAGAATCTCGTAGGGGCCGAGGCGCGTCCCGTCGGACAGCGGCAAGTCGGCTGATTTTAGTTCACAGGGTGATCGTGAGCACGTTGTTCGCGAAGCGCGTGGTGAACGAGGCGAGCGATCGCGTCGCCGGCCCTCTCACGACCGCCCCGCTGGTGCTGAACTGCGATCCGTGGCACGGGCACTCATACGTCCCGTTCTGGAACCCGCTGACGACGCACCCTTCGTGCGTGCACGTGGCGGTGAGCGCCGTGAATTGATCGCCGGCGCGGAACACGAGGAAGTTGCCGCTCGACGTCGCGACGAGCGCGGCGCTGCCCGTCGACGCCAGCGGCGAGCTCGCATCGATGGTGACGTTGACGACGCCGGCCGACACGGTGGCATTGATCGTCGGAAGCTGCGAAGCGGAGGAACCGGACGAGGACGACGACGAGCCGGGGGACGTTGGACTGCCGCCGCATCCCGCGACCGCCGTGGCGACGGCCGCGAGCGACATGGTTTGCCAGGACTGGACGCAGAACTCACGGCGCGAATATTTCGGTAATTTCATGAGGCGAGCCGATCGCAACAGCCGTGCCGCGAAGCGACGAACACCGGCAGAGAACACAAAGACTGCAAATGACGGCTCGCCTTGCGAATGTTCAGGCCGAACCGAACGTGCACGTCGGGCGCGGTCGCGTCCCTACAAAGTGACATCGCTGTCTACTGCAGAGCGCGAAACACGTAAGTACTTACTTTTTTTCACTGGCGCCGGGGCCCCACGGCACCCCAACGCGGCAGCCGCGTTGGGGACCCCGCGATGTCGGCGCGAACTGACGCTGACACCGAGCCGCGGCTTCGCATGGCCGCGGCTCGGTGTGGCCGCAGGCGCTTCAGAAAGTGATGTGTCCTCGACGCGCTGCCATCAATCTGCAGTGGAATTGCAATCGTTCTGCAACAATCAACAATCAATCCGCATTCCGCAATCCGCATTCCGCAATCCGCAATCCGCAATTTTCAAAAGGTGACGTGCCCTCCGACACGCAACAGACGCCCCATCACGATCGCCGACGGCCGGCCGAGCGACGATCCGATCGTCGTGACGACGTTCGTCGTCGCGTTGTTGTTGAAGATGTTGAACACGTCGACGGTCGGCTCGATGCGCGTGCGGCCGCTCCTGAACACCTTCGTGAACCGCAGGTCGACGAGGTTCTGCCACGGATAGCGGAACTCGCCGCGCGGCACCGCCTGCACGTTCTGCGTCACCTGCGTCAGCCCCGGCACCACCGACGTCGTCACCGGATAGACGCGCGTCTGCGGCAGCCCTGTCGCTTCGCGGATCGATCCGGAGAACTGCATGTCGTACGGGAAGCGGTACGTGAAGCCGCCGCGGATCTGGTACGTCGAATCGAATCCGATCGCACCGTTGTTGTTGATCCGCACGTTCGGGTTGTTCATGTCGCCCGTGTCCTGATCGCCCTCGTCGCGGCCGATCGTCAGGCCGCCGAAGATCGTCGCGTGCGTCAGGCGCGTGTTCACCTGGAACTCGACGCCGTTGTACTTCTGCGCGAGATCGGGAATCGTCGTCAGCACGTTGCGGACCTGGCCGCGCGTCGCGGGATTCTGGTTGTAGACCGTGAGCGGCGCGCTCGTCAGCGGATTGGTGATCGTCACCGGGATGTACGCGTCCGGCGGCACGGCCGCATTCACCGACGAGTACAGATCGGTGTACCGCCGACCGTAGTAGCCGGCGCTGACCGACGTATTGCGGCCGATCTGGCGCTGCACCATCACCGTGTACTCCCATTGGTGCGGCCGCCTCAGATTCGGATCGACATTGCCGAGCGTCGGCTGCAGCGAGCCGGAGCAACGGTCGCGCGCAATCTCGCTCACCTGCGCGAGCAGATCGTTGTTCGCGTCGGACCACGGACAGAGCTGGAACGCGATGTTGCGCTGGTTCAGCGGCTGGATGATCGTGATGCCTTCCAGGCGATCGTACCGGCTGACGCCGCCCTTCACGGCCGTCTCGCCGTCGCCGAACACGTCCCACGCGAAGCCGAGGCGCGGCGAGACGGTATTCCAGTTGACGATGCCGTTCTGCGCGGCGAAGTCGCGCGCGGGCACCCACGTGCCGGCGGGCGCGCCCTGCGCCGGAATCGACATGACGAACCGCTCGTAGCGCACGCCGGGGTTGAACGTCCAGCGGCCCATCCGCCACGAGTCCTGCGCGTAGATGCCGGTGTTGACGCCCGACTCCTTGTGGCCGCTCGGCGTGTTCACCAGCCGCACTGAGTTGGGGACGCCGTTGTTCGTGATCTGCAGGATGTCGCCGCGGATCGTGAAGCGCTCCTGCGAATTCCCGGTGCGCACCTGCGCGCCGACTTTGACATTGTGCGAGCCGGTGACGTACGACACGCTGCCCGCGTACGTGAACATGCGCGCGTCGTTGACGTCCATCCGCGGCGCGACGCCGCTGATCGCCGAGCGGATCTGGTCGAAGGTGGCGATCGCGTCGGGCGCCGCATCGGGTTCGAAGCCGAGCGTGTAGTTCACCGGCAGCGTGAACATCGCCGCCTCGGCGAGCAGCCGGTTGCTCAACGGCGAGCTCCACTTGATCTCGCCGATGTAATTGAGCTGCGTCGTCTGCACGACGTCCGAGATCGGGTCGTTGAGGTTCGCGTTCACCCAGTTGTTCGCGCGATGGCCGCGCCATTTCCAGCTGCCGTCGTAGTGGAGCGACACCTTGTTGCGCTTGCTCGCCTGGTACGTGACGCGGATGGTCGCGTCGCTGATGTGCTGATCGTCGACCGCCTGCTCGCCCGTTGACGTGAAGGTGTTGCCGAGGAAATTGTTCGCGCTCCACCGCCGGTACGTCGAGAAGAACCACAGGCGATCGCGCATCACCGGCCCGCCGAGCGTCAGGTTGACGTCGTAGACGCTCTGCACGCGGTTCTGTTTTCTGAAGCCCAGATCGACGAGGTCCTGCGACAGGTTGTCGGCCTGCATGTGCTCGTTCGCGCCGGTCGAGAAGACGCTGCCGTGGAAGACGTTGCCGCCGTCGCGCGGGATCATGTTGATCTGCACGCCGCCCACCGGCGCTTCCGCCGGCAGCGAGCTCGTTTGATAGCTGATTTCCTCCATGAGTCCGTCGTTGAAGTAGAAGCCGGTCGCATTGCCGCCGAAGCCGATGTGCTGAATCTGGACGCTGTCGACCATGAACACGTTGTCGTTGTTCGACGATCCGTGCACCTGCAGCGTCGGCTGCTGCATGATCTGCGTGCCGCCGACGTCGGGCGTGTTCGTCGTGACGCCGGGAATCAACTGGCCGACGGCAAACGGATCCTTGCCGGTCGGGATCGTGTCGAGCCGCTCGCGGCTCATCACCGACTGCGAGACGGAGCCGTGCACGTCGACGAGCGGCGACGCGCCGGTGACGGTGATCGATTCCTCGAGCTGCCCGATCGACAGCTCGACGTTGACGGTCGCGGTGAAGGAGGCGGGCAGCGTGATGCCGTCGCGCTTCACCGCGCGGAATCCGGTCAGCGAGAAGGTGACGGTGTACTCGCCGGGCCGCAAGTCCACGATCCGGTAGCTGCCCGCGCTGTCGGTGACCGCGGTGCGCGTCCCCTCGATGAGCGCCGGGCTCGACGCCTCGACGGTGACGCCGGGCAGCAGCGCGCCCGACGAGTCCTTCACCACACCCGCGATCGCGCTCTGCGCGCGCGCCTCCCCGGCGGCGCACACGGCCATGACGATGAGCACCAGAATCCGTACGAGGCTGGACATCCGGCGACGGTGGTCCATGAACGTACCTCCGGCGCGGATTCTAGTGAATCTCGGGATCTACGGATGCGGAGATTTGGGGATCGCTTGCACGATTTGCCGGGAGGATCCGAGAAACCGTCCGCTTTTCAAGGCAACCACGAAAACACGAAAGCGCGAAAAAGAGCCTTTGGGCTCCCTGTCGTGTTTTCGTGCTTTCGTGGTTGCATTTGTTCGGATCAGCCCGCCGACGTTTGCTCGTATCAGCAACCGACGCACTTGTGGTTGTTCTTCACGCCCATCCCCTCGAGGAGCTTGATCGTCTCCGGGAACGGCGAGATGCGCTGCACGGGACCGTTGGCCATGTCGACCGTCGTCTGGCCCGCGCGGTTGACGATCTTGGGATCGGCGCCCTTCGAGATGAGATAGAGAATCATCTCGTTGTCGCCGCGCGCGGCCGCGTTGTGGAGCGCCGTGTTCCCCTCGTGCTCGCGCGCGTTGACGTCGACGTGCAGCTCTTCGACGAGATACTTCACCGCGGCGAGCATCCCGCCGGGCGCGTAGCGATGGTGATTGGCCGCGAAGCCTTCGCCGTAGCCCTGACCGGCAGCCGCGAGGAGCGGCGGCACGCCGGGTCCGCCGACCGGAATCGGCGGAAGGTTGGAAATGTCTTGCACCGCGCGCTCGCCGATGTCGCCGGTGCGCGGGCGCCCCGCGCCCTTCGACGTCGGGATGTTCGGATCGGCACCGTAGGCGATGAGCAGCTTCATCGCGTCGACATCCGAGGCGTACGCCGCGCGCCAGAACGGCGTCGATCCGATCTCGTCCACGCCGGACTGATCGAAGTCGTACTGCGCGTACCAGACTTTCTTGGTGAGACGGACGTTCGGCTCGGCCCCTTTGTCGAGCAGCGCCTTCATCAGATCGAGATACGACGTCTGCTGCTGCTCGAACGCGCGCGGCTGCGGATAGAGCGCTTTCGCCGACCACTGGCAGTTGAGCGCGGCGTAGAGCGGCGTCACGCCGTTGTGCTGCGCGAGATTCGCGTCGGCGCCTCTATCGAGGAGGAGCTTCGCCAGATCGAATTGACCGTTGATTGTCGCGACGAGCATCGGCGTCGCGTTGTCGCCGGCGGTCCGCTGATTAACGTCGGCGCCGGCATCGAGGAGCGCTTTGGCGGCGTCGATCTGTCCCTGGCGCGCGGCGAAGTGCAGCGGCGCCATGCCGCCCCAATAGGCGACGAGCTCGGTGTAGTTGTACTGACGCTCGATACCGGGTTTCGCGTTCGGATTGAAGCCGCGGCCGCCGCCGAGATTACGGGGCGGTTCGACCGGCGCGCCGCCGCGCGCGGCCGCCTGCGCCTGCTGCTGCTGGAACTGCAGGAAACGCTCCTGCTCTTCTTTGTTGAACGCGGCGAGGTCCATCACCTTCGTCGTGACTTTGACGTCGGCGCCCTTCGCGGTCAGCACGCGGACGACCTCGGCGCGGCCGTACGCCGCGGCGATCATCAGCGCGGTCTCGCCTTTGACCTTTTCCTTGGCTTCCACGCTGGCGCCGCGCGCGATGAGCGCGGCAACCGCGTCGGGATAGCCCGCCTGCGCCGCGAACATCAGCGCCGTCGTGCCGTTCATCGTCGCCGAATTGGGATCGGCGCCGCCGGAGACGAGCGTCTGGATCATGTCGGCGTTGCCGTTCCGGCTGGCGACGAGGAGCGGCGTGTAGCCGCCGATGCGCGTCGCCGCCTTCACGTTGGCGCCGGCGTACAGCAACGTCTTCGCGAGGTCGACGTCGCCCTTTTGCGCGGCCCAGTGCAGCGCGGTCATGCCGTCGCCCTGCGCCGTGTTCACGTCGGCGCCCTGCTTCAGCAGCGCGCGCACCGCCTCCTTGTTGCCCTGCATCGCGGCGTCGACAACCGACGCCGGCCCCCCTTCGCGCGCAGAGCGCGCTTCGGCGGGGCTCGCCGAAGCCTTCGGCGGAGGCGGCGCCGCGGCGTGCAGCAGCGCCGAGAAACAGAGCGCGGCGGCCGCGCTCATCGAAATCCACGTTCTACGCGTCATCTTCATCTCCCGTAGGGGCGGACCCGCGTGTCCGCCCAGGGCCGACACATGGGTCGGCCCCTACACCATCACGCCTTGTCCGTCGTCGGCGGCGCGGGCGTCGCGTTGTTCAGATCGAGCTCGCCGGTCGAATCGCCGAACTTCTCGAGATCGTCGCGGCCGAGCATGTGCAGCATCGTCAGCATCGAGTTGGCCATCGGCGTGCCGTCGGGAGCTTTGATGTGCAGGCCGCCTTTCAGCTTGCCGCCCGCATGGCCGGCGGCGAAGAACGGCACGCGCCGATGATTGTGGATGTTCGAGTCGGCCATCGGCGAGCCGTAGAGGATCAGGCTGTTCGTGAGCAGGTTGCTGTCGCCGTCGGGCGTGTTCTTCAGCTTCTCGAGCAGGTACGGCACCATGCTCACGTGATACCGGTTGATCTTCGCGAACTCGAGAATGCGCTCTTCGCGCTCCCCGTGATGCGACGCGTTGTGGAACCCGGTCGTCACGCCGCTCTCCGGATACGAGCGGCCCGACGCGTCGCGTCCGAGCTTCAACGAGAAGACGCGCGTCGCGTCGGCGGCGAACGCCACCGCGATGAGGTCCATCATGATGTGGACGTGCTCCTCGAACGAGTCGGGCACGCCAATCGGCGCGTCGGGGAACGCGCGGAGCTCGCCGCTCGCGTTGCGCGCCTCGACGCGCTTGATGCGGCGCTCGATCTCGCGGATGTTCTCCAGGTACTCGTTGAGGCGCTGCCGGTCGCTCGCGCCGATTTCCTTGCGCAGCTGGCCGATTTGCGTCGTCACCCAGTCGAGAATGCTCTTGTCCGTCTTGAGATTGGCCGCGCGCTCCTCGGGCGTCGCGCCGACGCCGAAGAGCTGATCGAAGACGACGCGCGGGTCGCGGACCATCGGCAGCGGCTGCGTCGGCGAGGCCCAGCTGATCGTGTCGGTGTAGATGCACGAGTAGCCGTAGGTGCAGCCTCCCGCCTGATCGACGTTCTCGATCGAGAGCTGCATGGACGGAATCGGCGTGTCCTGTCCGAACTGCTTCGCGTAGAGCTGGTCGAGGGAGGTGCCCGAGTAGACGTCGTTGCCTTCGGTCTGCTTCGGGTGCGACTGCGTCAGGAACACGGCGCTCGAGCGGAAGTGATCGCCGCCAATCTCCGGCAGCGTGAACGCCTCGGCGTTGCGCACGTCGATGTTGCTGATGATCGTGACGTCGTCCTTGAACGGCTCGAGCGAGCTGAGGCTGGTCTGCGACAGGTCGAAGCCGGAACCCACCTGCGCGGGCGCCCACAAGTTTTTCTTGACGCCGAAGGCGGTGCTGCCGGCGGCGCCGTGCACCATCTCCATGGCGACGAGACGGACCTTCGAAGCCGGCGCGGCCGCGGCCGTTCGCCCGTACGCCTTCGCGGCGGGCGTCATCGCGTCGAGCAGCGGCAAGGCGACGGTCACGCCCATCGACTTCAGGACCGTCCGGCGCGACAGGTGCTTCTTCGTTAGAAAACTCATATCAGCTATGTCTCCCGTCAGCGGGCTGGTTGAGGCGCTTCTGTTGTGATCGGCGCTTCCGCTTTCGCCATCTGGAACGCGCCGCTGTTCACGATGCCGAGGACGAACGACGAGAACCGGTTGCCGTTCTGCCCCGCCTTCTTCACGATCGCGCGCACCGTCGGCTGATCGTAGTACTCAACGCGGCGGCCGAGCGCGTACGCCATCAGGTTCTCGGTGAAGTTGCGAATCACCGAGTCCGCATGATCGACGAGCGCCTTGCGCAGGCTCACCGGTCCGTTCAGCTCGGTGCCGTCGTACAGCTTCGCCAGCGTATCGAGCGGCACGCCGTTGTCCTTGATGCGCCACGCGCCCACGACATCGAAGTTCTCGAGCGCGAGGCCGAGCGGGTCGATGACGCGGTGGCACGAGTTGCACGTCGGATCTTTCCGGTGCTGTTCCATGCGCTCGCGGACCGACAGGCTGCGGCCGGTGTCGGTCGCCGCTTTCGTGTCCTCGAGCGCCGGCACGTTGGGCGGCGGCGGCGGCGGCGGCGACCCGAGCAGCGTCTCCATGATCCACTTGCCGCGCTGAACCGGCGACGTGCGATCGGCGACAGAGGTGAGCATCAGGATGCTGCCGTGGCCGAGAATGCCCCGCCGGTTCTCGTCGGTCAGGTTCACGCGCTGGAACGTCTCGCCCGTGATGTTCGGAATGCGGTAGACCTTCGCGATGCGCTCGTTGACGAACGTGTAGTCGGCGGTGAAGAGATCGAGGAGGTCGCGGTCCTCGCGCACGATGCTGTCGAAGAGCAGCTCGGTCTCGCGCTTGTACGATTCGGCCAGCGCGTTGTCGAACGACGGGAACAGCAGCGCGTCGGGATGAATCTTCTCCACGTCCTGCAGCCGCAGCCACTGCGACGCGAAGCGCGTCGACATCGCCTCGCCCTTCGGATCGGCGAGCATGCGGCGCACCTGCTTGTCGAGCACCGCGGGCGTGTGCAGCGTGTTGTTCGTCGCGACTTTCATCAGCTCGGCGTCGGGAATCGTGCCCCAGATGAAGTACGACAGCCGCGAGGCGAGATCGAGATCGGTGATGCGATAGTTCTGTCCCGGTTTGACGCCGGCCGGGATTTCTTCGAGGCGGAACAGGAAATGCGGGCTCGCCAGCATCGCCTGCACGACGGCGCGGATGCCCGCTTCGAAGTCTTTGCCTTTCCGTCCATCCGCATAGAACTGCATCAGCGATTCGACATCTTCGTTGCTGGCCGTCCGGCGGTACGCCTGGCTGGCGAGTGACGAGACGATGCGCCGCGCGCACGGGATTTCCTCACCAGCCGCGAGCGGCCGGCAGATGAAAATCCTGCGGCGGCTCGGCGTGTCGGAGACGCCGGTCACGGTGTACGGCCCCGTGATGCTGAAATCGCGAACGTGCGGCAGCGCCGTGATGCCGACGTTGTCGCCGTAATCGGTATCGGCCAGCGTGTAATCGATCGGCGCCACGAGATCGTCGACGACGCCGTCGAACTTCTGGATGAACGCGGCGGCGAGGCGCTGCGGTCCGGCCTTGACATGGAGGCGCGGCGTCGTGATGTTCAGCCCCGCCTTGTCCTTCTCGCTCATCCGGTAGTCGATGTCGAGGAGCGCCGCCCTCTCGCCGTTGATCGAGATTTCGAGCTGCTCGTTGCGGCTGAACACGCTGCCGAACAGATCGCCGACCGGCGTCCCGTGCAGCATGACGCGGAACGTGTACTCGCCGTCCGCGGGGAACGTGTGGACGACGGCGATGCCGCCGCGCGTGCCCCAGGGCGTCCCGTCGACGTGGCGCATCTGGGACTGCGTGCGCGGGACTTTAAACGTGACTTCCGTCGGGCTCGCGCTGCGATCGCCGAGCGCGACGCTGGAGATCCTCGCCGCCCCGCGCAGGTAGCCTTCGAGCAGCGTCGGCGAGACCTGCTGAACGTCCGCGATGTTGTCGAACCCGGCGCTCATCGTGTCGGGAGGGAGAAACGCGTTGACGTCGACGTCGAGGTCGAGCAGATCGCGCACCGACCGCTCGTATTCAGCGCGATTCAATCGCTGGAACGTGCGGCGGCCCGGGTTCGGTTTCAGCGCCGCGGCGGTGTCGATCCTGGTCTCGAGCGCAATCGTGAAGTCTTTCAGCGCGTCGCCGGCGGGACGCCGCGCGCCGGGCGGCGGCATCATGCCGGCGCGCAGCTTGCGGATCATTTTTTCGGCGACGTCCGGCGTCTGCTCGATGCGCGACGCGTCGAAGCTCGCGAGCGTCAGCCCTCCGGCCTTGCCTTTCTCGCTGTGACATCCGGCGCAGTACTGCTTGACGAGCGCGGTCTGCGATTCAACCGTGGCCGCCGGCGCGCTCGTTGGTTGGTGTGCGACGGCCATCGCCGGCTTCGCGGGGCTGGTTGAAGATTGCGCGTGCGCGGTTTGGACCGACACAAACAGAACGGCGGCGACCGCCGCCGGGACACGCCATTTCATTCCGCAAGTATACGGAGGTTTTCGGCCAAAAACCGGCCCTCGGTTGCACTTTGTCGTCATTCGTTGTCAGCGTTTGTCTTCCGCAAAAACTGCGGAATTCCGCTGGAATTCAGCGCGATTTCGCCTCGACCTTTACCGGCAGTCGACCGATGATCAGCTGCCTGACCACTATGAAATCATTCGCTGCGATCGCGCTCGCGTCGCTGATTGCCGTCTCGATGACGAGCGCCGGCTCAATACGTGCTCTACAGAATTCCCGCCACGAGGATCTGGTCGCGCTGTTCAACGACTGGCGTGCGTTCCAGAGGCCGAAGCTCGTGGACGGCGTGCCCGACTACACCGTGAACGCGATGGCCGCGCAGCAGCGCGAGCTCGCCGCATACCGGCGCCGGCTGGCCAGCATCACCACGGGCGGCTGGACCGTCAGTCAGCAAGTCGACTGGCACATCGTGCAGGCGGAGATGAACGGGCTCGACTTCGATCACCGCGTCCTGCGGCCGTGGGCGAACAACCCCGCTTTCTACGTCACGGTCTTCCCGCAGCAGAGCGATCAACCGGCGCGCGAGGGGCACAACGCGTACGGCGCGGTGGAGCTCTGGACCTATGAGTTTCCGTTGACGCCGGAACGCGCCGCGCGGATGGATGCCGGTATCCGCGTCATTCCAAAGCTGCTCGACCAAGCGAAACGAAATCTGGTCGGCAGCGGCAGCGACCTGTGGGTGTTCGGCGCGAGGGAGATCAGGCAGCAGAGCGCCGACCTGACGCGCCTGTCTTCGCGCGTCGGCGATGCGCAAGGACATCTGAAAGCGAGCGTGCAGCGCGCCCTGGAGGCCACCGATGCGTTCGCGGCGTGGCTGGATTCGCACGCGTCATCGAAGAAGGCGCCGTCAGGGGTTGGCATCGAGCACTACAACTGGTATCTGAAGAACGTCCAACTGGTGCCGTACACCTGGCAGGACGAGGCCAGGCTCATGGAGCGCGAGCTCGGCCGCGCGCACGCGTTCCTCGCGCTCGAAGAACAGCGCAACGCGGCGCTTCCTGTGCAGGCGCCGCTCGCGAGCGCGGACGAACATGCGCGGCAGTTCAATGAAGCGGTCTCGCAGTACATGGCGTTCCTCAGGGACCGCAACATCATGACGATTCGGGATTACATGGATCCCGCGTTGCGCGCGCGCATCGGAAGCTTCACCGCGGGTCCGCGGGAGTTCTTCACCGAAGTCGACTACCGCGATCGGCAGGTGATGCGGACGCACGACTATCACTGGTTCGACCTGGCGCAGATGGCGCACGAGCCGCACCCGAACGTCATCCGGCGCGGCCCGCTGCTTTACAACATTTTCGTGACCCGCACCGAGGGGCACGCCACCGGCTGGGAAGAGATGATGCTGCAGGCCGGGATGTTCGACGCGCGTCCGCGATCGCGCGAGTTGATCTACGTCCTGCTCGCCCAGCGCGCGGCCCGGGCGCTTGGCGACCTGCGGATGCATGCGAACCAGTTCACGCTCGAGCAGGCGGCGCAATTCGCCTCCACCAACACGCCGCGCGGGTGGCTGCGCCTCGACGCCAACACCGTTCGGGGCGAACAGCATCTCTACCTGCAGCAGCCGGCATACGGCACGAGCTATCTGATTGGCAAGATGCAGATCGAAGCGCTGCTCGCCGCGCGGAGGCGTCAACTTGGCGACAGCTTCACGATGAAACGATTCATGGACGAGTTCAACGCCGTCGGCTTGATTCCGGCCTCGCTCGTTCACTGGGAGCTGACGGGAAATCGACCGGACGGCGTGCTTGATTCGTCACGCTGATCGAACACAAGGATAGAAAGGACACAAAGGAACTATTGGTTTTGCCTTTGTGTCCTTTGTGTCCTTTGTGTCGATTCAGCGCCGCTAAAAATCCAGCCTGAAACCGAATTGCTGCTGCCGCTTCGGGAACGCCGCCTGCGGCAGGCCGAACGACGAGGATTGCAGGCTCCCCTGGAAGTTCGTGAAGTTGTTCGTGTCGAAGAGATTGAAGACTTCCCAGAAGCCGGTCGCGGTCCGACGGCCACCAAGCTTGACGATCTTGCTGAACCGCAGATTGACGTGCTTGTAGTCGTCGCCCCTGCGTGAGCCGCGCGGCTCGACGCGCGCGAAGACGACGGTCTGGCTCGTCACGCTCCACGGCAGCGCGCTCGAATACCGCACGATGCCCGCCACCTGGATGTCGAGCGGCAGCAGGTACGAGCCGTCGAACACGAAGTTGTGGCGGCGATCTTCGTTGGCCGGGCCCTCGTCGATTGACAGGTCGAGCGGGTTGGTCGCCGCGCCGCCGCCGACACCGGTGGCCAATGTGTTCGAAAACGTTTTGGCCAGCGTGTACGACCCGCCGGCGCGCAGCTTCGCGCCTCGGTACTCGGCGCGCGTCTGCAACGCGTCGTAATGAATCCATCCGAGGTTCTGGAACAACGAGAAGCCGCTGAACCGCGGATCAATCGTCACGAACCGGCCGTTGACCAACTGGACGTTGACGTTTCTCGACAGCACCGCGTCCTCGCCGCGCGAGCGCACGTAGTCGGCCTGGACGTACACGCGAGAAGGAAACTCGTGCGTCATGCCGCCCGTGAGCTGGATGGTGTACGGAATCCTGAAGTCGGCGGCCATGCCGTTGACGAACTGTCCGCCGGGCCCGAGCTGCGAGAAGTCGGGCCAGTCGGGAAAGTTCTGGGCGAGAAACGCTCGCAGCCGCAGCGCGCTGCCTGCCGGATCGGCGGGACTGAAGAAGGGGTTGGTGGTCGAGTCGTTCGAATTGAACGAGTACCGCCGGACGGCCAGCAGCGTCTGGTTGATGTAGACGTCGTTGTAATTGAAGTGAGACTGGTCGTAGAAGATGCCGCCGCTTCCGCGGATGGTCGTGCGGCGGCTCGCCGTGGGAACCCACACGAAGCCGAGGCGCGGCGCCACGTTGTTGAGATCGCGCTTGATGTGCGAGAGCGGCGCGGCGCCGCCGAACGCGCTGATGAACCGCTCGTTGTACCCGTCGACGAACTGATCGCCGGTCAGGATGCTGTTGTCGATGTCATAGCGGACGCCGAGGTTGAGCGTCAGGTCGTTGCGGATCTGCCACGTGTCCTGAAGGAACAGGCCTCCGTTCCAGTGCCCTTCGATGTCCTTCGCCGTGCCGATCGCCAGCGACAACGTGGTGGATAGCTCGCCGGATCGTTGATGTTGAAGACGCGGTCCGACGTGAATCCCCATCTCGCCTTCTGCGACCCGTCGATGTCCATGTGCATCGTCACACGCGCGAGCTGTCCGCCAAGCTTGAATTGGTGCCGGCCTCTGACGAGCGTGAGGCTGTCGGTGAAGT
>DASYQZ010000009.1:0-5727 GCA_036004865.1 Vicinamibacterales bacterium | reverse complement strand
ACGCTCGCGCGGACCGTTGGCGACGGACACGTGCCCGTCGTCTACCTGCCTCAACCAGCCGCGTCGCTCACGGTACGGATGGCCGGTCCCGCCGCCGCGGCCGTGCGTCCGCTCGCGCAGCGCATCGAGCGGCTCGAGCCGCCGGGCACGGTCGTCACCGTGTCGTCGATGGCAGACAGCGTCGACGCCGCGCTGCGGCCCATGCGGACGGCGGCGGCGCTCGTCGGCGCGCTCGGTGCGATTGCGATTGTCCTCGCGACGACCGGTCTCGTCGCCCTCATCAGCCGCGCGATCGCGCGGCGCACGTTCGAGATCGGCGTGCGCATGGCGCTCGGCGCGTCCCGCGCGGCGATCGTCCGCATGATTCTCCGCGACGGGCTGTCGGTCGTCTCCGGCGGATGTCTCGCCGGCGCCGCGTTGTCCTTCGCGATCGCACGCGTGCTGCAATCGCTGATCACGTCGCAGTCGCTCGTCGATCCAGTCGCGTTCGGCGCGGCGCTGCTGTTGCTGCTCATCGTCTCGGTCGCGGCAGCTCTGCCGCCCGCGCAGCGTGCGGCCGCCGCGACCGGTCGTGGCCCGCGACGTGAGTGAACGTTCAACGCAGAACCCGCGGAAACCGCAGAGGAAATTTTGTGCTGCGTGTTCTGCGAGTTCTGCGTTAATCGTGACTACTGTCGCGGCAGCCTGAAGACGAGTGAATGAAGACCCGTGAATGACATGAGAGCGACGATGGGCGATCTGAATCCGCCTGCGTGGGCCGAAGCGGTGCTTCGCGTGCTGCTCGGGCCCGAGGACCGCGAGAGCGTATCGGGCGATCTCCTCGAGGAATACCGGGAGAGCGTGTTTCCCGCGCGCGGACGCGTGCGCGCGGACGTGTGGTACGCGCGTCAGGTCGCGGGGTTCGTATGGCGTCGTGCGTGGCTGTGGGCCGTGGCGCTCGCGGCGGCCGTGGTCGGCAGGGATGTGCTCGACTGGTGGCTGCCGCCGACCAACGAGTTCTACGCGCGTTCGGTCGTGTCGACGCTCATCGCGGTTTCGATCTTCACGAGCGCGGGAGCGTGGTCGGCCTGGCGATCGCGCTCCGTCGGGGCCGGCGTGCTCGCAGGGTTCGCGACCGGCGCGATCTCCGCCGCGATCGTCAACGTGGCTTCACTGGGGCAACTCGCCGTCTGGCACGATCCCCACACGATGTCGACGATTGCCGCGAGCGGCGGGCTCGAAGAAGTCTTCGTGCTGCCGCTGATGGTCATCGTGCCGGGAACGATGTGCGCGTTGGTTGGCGGGGTAGTCGGTAAGACGGCTGCGTCTGTCTTCGGATCACACGCGTCCGAGTAGCGCCGCGAGCTCGCGATCCTGATCCGGCGTCACGGTTCGGAGATCGATCACGAGCCGATCGCGCTCGATGCGCGCGATGACCGGGGGCGTCAGCGTCCGCAGCCGCTCTTCGAGCGCGTCAGCGGTCAGGCCGTCCTTCTGGATCGCGACGAGACGCGTCGGCAGCTCGACACCGGGCGCGCTGCCGCCGCCGATCGCCGACACGCCGTCGACGAGCTCCGCGCGCCAGCCGGCGATCCGTCCAATCGCCGACGCGAGCGCTTCCGCGCGCGCGCGAATCTGGTCGATCGTCATCGTCAACATGCGCTGAACGGGAACGGTGGCGGCGGCGCGCCCGGCTACGTATTCGGCGAGCGTCGCTTCGAGCGCGGCGTACGTCATTTTGTCGACGCGCAGTGCGCGCATCAGCGGATGCGAGCGGATGCGCGTCAGCGGATCGGCTCGTCCGACGATGATCCCCGCCTGCGGTCCGCCGAGCAGCTTGTCGCCGCTGAAGCAGCACACGTCCACCCCCGCCGCGACGCTGTCCGCGACGACCGGCTCATCCCCCAGCAATTTGTAAAGCGTCTGACTAGTCAGACTTTTTACAATCTGAGAAGTCTGACTGGTCAGACTCGTGACCAGTGAGAGATGGCCGCTTCCGAGGTCTTCCGCGACGGGGATGTTGAAGGTTTTGCCCACGTCGACCACATCGGCCAGGGCAGGTCTTGCCGTGAAGCCCTCGATCCGGAAGTTCGATGGGTGGACCCGGAGAAGCAGCGCGGTGCGACTGGTAATCGCTGCCGCGTAATCCGCCGCCCGCGTCTTGTTCGTCGTGCCCACTTCGCGAAGCACCGCACCCGACTGCGCCATGACGTCGGGGACGCGGAACCCGCCGCCGATTTCCACCAGCTCGCCGCGCGAGACGATCACTTCCCGTCCCGGTGCCAGCGCCGCCAGGATCAGCAGCGTCGCCGCCGCGTTGTTGTTGACGACGACGGCCGCCTCCGCGCCGGTCAGGCGGCAGAGCAGCGCTTCGGCGTGGACATCGCGGCGGCCGCGCGTGCCGCGTCCGAGGTCGTACTCGAGCGAGGAATATCCACGCGCGACGGCGGCGACGCGCTCGATGGCGGCGTCCGCAAGCGGCGCGCGGCCGAGGTTGGTGTGCACGATGACGCCCGTGGCATTGATCACCGGCTCCAGTGACGGTCGAAACGCGTCGCCGAGCTCGGACGCGACGGCTGTTTCGATGCGCGACGCGACCGACGCTTCGGTTGTCAGCGACCGATCGCCGCCGGAAATGGCGGTGCGCACGGCGGCGGCCGCGTGGCGCAGCGCGTCGACCGTTGCGTCGGCGCCGAAGCGCGCCTCGAGCGCGCGAACGCCGGGCCGCTGCCGCAGATCGTCGATCGAAGGGATGACGCGGAAGTCGGGCATCGCCGAAATGGTATGCTATCCGTTCCGCCGGCTCACTTCGATGGATTCAGATCCACCCAAATATCGTCCGCTCGAACGGTTCTGGCCGTACGCAGATTTGCCGGAGCAGCCAACCGCCGACGAGCTCGCCCAACTGGATCCGGATCTGTACGAGGCGCTCTTCGGCGCGAGGCCACGTCCGTTTTCCATTACGCTCGTCTTCCCGGCACTCGACGATCCGCAGTTCGCACGCGCTCTCGATCTCGCGCGCGCCTCGGCGGAATTTCGCGAAACCGGCCGCGGTGCCGCGCACCGCTATCGCGCGCGTTTCTGGTCCAGCGACGCCGCGCGCCTGCGCGATCTCTTCGAGATCGTCGGCCGGTCGGACGAGACCGAGGTTCTCATCGACGATCGTCCCGTGCCCTACGCGCGCGAGCTGTGGCTGCCGCTCGTCTGGTTCCTCATTCCGCGGTAATGGATCGTGCCCCCGCCCAGCATCGAAAAAGATCTGAAGCGTCTGGAAGTGGAGCTGAAGCAGCTCGAAGCCGAATACAACATGTTCTTTGCCGGCCGGCTGCCCAAGCCGCCGTGGGAGACGCGCAGCCGCGTCGAGGCGATGGTCAAGCAGTACGATCGCGCCTACATCCAGAACTACGGCGACCGCTTCCGCTTTCACACGCTGCAGGCTCGCTTTCAGGCGTTCATCGATCTCTGGGATCGCGGCCTGCGCGCGCGCGAGGAAGGACGGCCCGGTCCCTTCGGGCAGCCGCGCCCGAAAGAGCCGGAAAAGCGGAAGCCGGAGGATCGCATCCTCCACGTGTCATCGTTCCGCGACCCGATCCGCGAGATGGACAAGCTGACCGAGCTGTACGAGTCGCTCTCCGAAGCGCGGCGCGAAGTCGGCGAAGACCAGGTGCCGTTCCACAAGTTCGCCGAGCTCGTGAAGAACCAGGTCAAGAAGCTGCGGCAGACGGGAAGTCCCGAGGTGGCGTTCCGTGTCGCGGTGAAAGATGGAAAAGTGAACCTGACGGCGCGGGCGTTGAAAGGTGTGTCCGACTGAGGGCTGAGGATGGCTGATGGCGATGGCTGATGGCCGGGACCATCAGCCCTCAGCCATCAGCCATGTAAGGCGTTAGATTTTGGTGACGTTGCCGGCCTGCGGGCCCTTTGGACCGTCAACGATCTCGAACTCTACTGCCTGACCCTCCTCGAGCGAACGGAAGCCGTCGCCCTGAATGGCGGAGTAGTGCACGAAGACATCACTGCCTCCGTCGCGCTCGATGAATCCGTACCCCTTCGCGTTGTTGAACCACTTGACCTTACCTGTGATGCGCATCGTCTTTCCCTACGTGCTGTGACGCGATCTCGCGTCGTTGAAAAAATAAGGGACCAAAAAAAAAGGCCGCATGTTTGCGGCCCTTTCCCTTACGGCGCCAGGCCCGCCCGGCGTCGGCCACGATAATAGCGGAACTCGACGATTATGCCAAGAGCCTTGCTGAGCGTTTCTGACAAAACCGGAATCGTGGATCTGGCACGGGGCCTGGCGGCGCGCGGCTTCGAGCTCGTGTCGACCGGCGGCACGGCGCGTGCGCTCACCGAGGCCGGAGTCGCCGTGACGAGCGTCTCCGACGTCACCGGCGTGCCGGAAATGATGGACGGCCGCGTCAAGACGCTGCATCCCCACATTCACGGCGGGATCCTCGCGCGGCGTGCGAACGCCGAGGATCTGCACGCGATTGCGCAGCACGGCATCCAACCGATCGATCTCGTCATCGTGAACCTCTATCCGTTCGCGGAGACGGCGAAAAAGCCGGACGTGACGTTCGACGAGCTCGTCGAGCAAATCGACATCGGCGGTCCCAGTATGGTCCGGGCCGCGGCGAAAAACTTCCGCGACGTGCTGGTCGTGGTCGATCCCAGGCGCTATCACGAGCTGCTGCAGCAGCTCGACGCGCGGCAGGGGCCGTCGCTCGAGTTCCGGTTCGCGCTGGCTCAGGACGCGATCGCGCATACGGGCCAGTACGACATCGCGATCGCGTCGGCGCTGTACGACTTCGCGGTTCGTGACGGCGGCTTCGTGCGAGGCGCCGCTCGCAGCGACGACATTCCGATGGGCCTGGGGTTCAACCTGATGAAGCTCCGCGATCTGCGGTACGGAGAGAATCCGCACCAGAAGGCGGCGCTCTACGAAGGATTCTTCGAGCGGTTCCGGCCGTGGGACGTGCTCCAGGGGAAGGAGCTTTCGTACACGAACCTGCTGGATCTCGACGCGGCCGTGCGCATCGCGCTCGAATTCGCCGAGCCGGCGGCGGTCGTCGTCAAGCACACCAATCCGTCGGGGGCGGCGACCGGCGTGGATGCGGCCGACGCCTACGTCCGCGCGCGCGACGCCGACAGTGTTGCTGCGTTTGGCGGCATCGTCGCGCTGAACCGGCCAATCGACCTCGCGGTCGCCGGCGCGATCACTTCCACGTTCATCGAAGCGGTCGTGGCGCCCGCGGTCGATGACCGAGCGCGCCCTGTGCTGGCGAAGAAGACCAACATGCGTGTCGTCGTCGCCGACTTCGAGGTGCTCGCCACGGATCATCCAGGGCACGCGGGCGAAGAGCTGCGTTCGACGCTGGCCGGCGTCCTCGTGCAGGAGCGTGACCGCGTGGTCGAAGCGGCACAACCATGGACGGCCGATCGGCTGCCCGAGGGCCTTCGCGTCGTGACGAAGCGTCAGCCGACTTCTGAGGAATGGGAAGCGCTCCGCTTCGCATGGCGGATCTGCGCGCACGTGAAGTCGAACACCGTCATCTTCACCGACGCGCGCCGCACGCTCGCGATCGGCGCCGGTCAGATGAGCCGCGTCGATGCCGTCAACGTCGCGGTGATGAAAGCGAAGAGCGCGAATGTGCCGCTCACCGGATCGGTTGCGGCGTCAGACGCGTTTTTCCCGTTTCGCGACGGCCTGGACGCAGTCGCGAATGCGGGCGCGACCGCGGTCGTGCAACC
>DASYQZ010000008.1:0-82382 GCA_036004865.1 Vicinamibacterales bacterium | reverse complement strand
GCCGGCCGCCCGCAAAACCCCGATCGAATCGCCGGCCGCCCGCAAAACCCCGATCGAATCGCCGGCCGCCCGCAAAACCCCGATCGAATCGCCGGCCGCCCGAAAAACCCCGATCGAATCGACAATCCACAATCCGCCAATCGTCAATAAATCCGCAATCCGCAATCCGCAATCCGCAATGTCATCGCCGAATGGAGCCTGCGACTGCGTGAGCGATCAGGTCGTATCCGGCGGCATCAGTGTGCCAATTGTCGGCTTGCAAATACACGCGGCCGAACGTTTCGATCGGCAGCAGCGCCGGCGTTCCGCCGGCTGACGCCGGCACCGTGACATGACGAATCGTCGGCACGTCAAGACCTTCCCACTGGCCGGGCGCGCCACTGTTGGTGTAGACGTACGACAAACGCGTGCCCGGCGGAAACGACGCTGCGTAACTCCACACGCCGTCACCCGCCCGCTGATCCCCGTTCGCGCCGTCGTCGTGCATGAGCACGTTGTTCGGCACCAGATTCCCGAGCTTCGCATCAGCCCCGACGATTGAGATTGCCGCCGGCACTGGATACGGACCTCGAGCGACGCGGAACACGATGGTCGTCTCTCGGGCGGATGGGGCGGGTAAGGCAGGTAGGTCGGGTGGGGCAGGTGGGGCTGGTAGGTCGGGTGGGTTGGTCAACCCGAGGCGTGCTTCGAGATCCTGCGCCACCTTATTCCGGGCGTCGGCGACAATCCGCAGGCTGTCGACGAGCGGCACGCCCGTGTCGGCAGCGATCTTCCTCAGGATCGGCCGGTACGGGCTCTCGTCCCACAGTTCGTTGTCGAGCAAGATCGCGGCACCGCCGCGCGAGGTCTGCAGCCGAATCATCTCGCGGATGTTCGCTTCGTAGTCACGCGGCGAGACGCGCGTCCACCTCTCGATCTCGTCGTAATCGACTGGACCGGATTTGCTCTCTGCATCTTCCTTCACGTAGTCGCCGATCGATTTCGGATGAAACTTCAGCGCGAGCGCGAGGAAGTTCAATAGTTTGTACAGCTCGAGCTCCCGCGCCGCGTCCGCCATGCGCCCGGTGAGGCCGGGCGGCCCGCCGCCGACCATGTCTTTGTCGCGATAGCCGGCCACCTCGGAGTCGTTCATGCCGAATCCAATCGCGAGGACGTCCGGGTTCAGATCCAGCACGCGCGTCTTCAGCAACTGGAGTCCCTGAAACGACGAGTAGCCGAGCACGCCGAAGTTCAGCACCTCGAAGCGCGAGCCGGGACGCGCGTCGTGCAGCCGCGCGGCGAGGCGGCTCGGATACGTTTCGTCCTGATTGACGTTCATGCCGAACGTCCACGAATCGCCGATGCACGCGATGCGGACGGTCGCCGGCGTCTTACCAGCCGTGTATTCGCCGGTGCGGTATCCCCGCGAGTTGAGCGCGATCGTCCAGGTCGGGTTGTCGCGGAACTCGGCGGGCAGCGTCGGGACGAACCGGCGCAGCAGCGCCACGCGGTCGCGTTCGCGGCGGACGGGACTGAAGATATCGACATAGGTGCGGCGGACGTTCGGCAGGTTGCGCCAGATGAGCGTGTCGTCCGGGACGAGGATCAACATCCGATCGAGCCACGGCGGAATCGGTCCGTACTCGTCTCCGAGCGCGTAGGGCAGCGGAACCCGCGAGACCAGGGCGTTGCGGACGAAGTAGGCGCCACGCAGCCCGACCTCTGCCAGAGTGAAGAAGATGATCGTGGTGATCAGACTCTTGGTAACGGCTGCGAGGACCCGATTCATGCCAAAACGGCATCTTACCTCCGACATCGACGAAAGCGCCTGCGGCCCGAGCGAGGCGCCGGAGGGAAGCCCGGCGAAGCCGGGCCGCCGAGTGAGAGCGAGCGGGGGTGGGGCCCCGCGAGCATGGGAAAAAGACCCGGGTGTAGACAACCTACGTCCCAGGGTGTAGTCTGCCTACACCATGAGGCACAAGGGCCGGCACCAGGACCGCATCGAGCTGCTGCAGGGCACCCTCGACCTCCTCATCCTGCAGACGCTGCAGTGGGGACCGAGCCACGGCTACGACATCAGCCTCGCCATTCGCACGCACTCGCACGAGCGGCTGCACGTCGACACCGGATCGCTGTACCCGGCGCTGCACCGGCTCGAGCGGCAGGGGCGCATCGCCGCCGAATGGAAGGTGTCGGCGAACAACCAGCGAACGCGCGTCTACCGGCTCACGGCCGCCGGCCGCAAACATCTGGTGGCCGAACGATCGCGGTGGACCGAGATGTCCGACGCGATCGCCGCGATTCTGAACCCGCGCGAGGCTTGAGAATTCTGAACTTAGAACTGAGAACTGAGAACTGAGAACTGAGAACTGAGAACTCAAAGGTTCCAAGTTCCGAGTTCCAGTTCTAAGTTCCAAGTTCTCAGTTCTAAGTTCTAAGAACGCGTTGCAGACTCAAGCTCTCCACCACGGAGGACACTGAGGACACGGAGGAAAAATCTTGTTTTCTGCAGGTTTTAACCTCGGTGTCCTCTGTGGTGGCGATTTGATTTTGCAATGCTCTCGAAGTTTGGAAAGGACGCTATGCATTGGCCATTGTGGCGGCGGCGGCGGGACGAGGAGCTCGACGAGGAAATTCGCGCGCATCTCACCATGGCCGCGCGCGATCGCGTCGAGCGTGGCGAATCGGAAGACGAGGCGCAGTACCGCGCGCGCCACGAGTTCGGGAACGTCGCGCTGGTCAAAGAGGTGACGCGCGAGATGTGGGGATGGCGGTGGCTCGAGCGGATCGTCCAGGACCTCCGCTACGGCGTCCGGCTCATGGCGAGAAGCCGCGCGTTCACGGCGATGATCGTCCTCTCGCTCGCGCTCGGCATCGGCGCCGTCTCGACGGTGTTCGCGCTCATCGACGCGATCGAGCTCAAGACGCTGCCCGTGTCGAAACCGGCCGACCTGGTGTGGCTGAAGGATCCAGCGTTCTCGTATCCGATTTTTCGCCAGATTCGCGATCGCGGCTGGATGTTCGACGGATTGTTTGCCTGGGAGCTGCGGAATCTGACCGTGCGATGGGGCGAGGACCCGGAACCCGTTCGTGCCCTCCTCGTCACGGGCGATTTCTACCGCACGCTCGGCGTCACGCCGATTGCGGGCCGCCCGATTGCGCCGGATGACGATGTGGTCGGCGCGCCGCGACCGGTGGCGGTGTTGAGCTATGCCGCGTGGGTCCGGCGCTTCGCCGGGGACCAGGCGTCGTTGGACGGGCCGTCCTCATCGAGCGGATGCCCTTCACGATCGTCGGCGTCGCGCCGCCGGGGTTCTTTGGCGTCGCCGTGGGAACCGCTCCTGAAATCACGATTCCTCTGACGACGGTGCCGCGGCTGCGGGCGGAGGACCGCGACACGCTCACGATGACGGGCCGCGCGTGGCTGCACATCATGGGACGGCTTCGGCCGGGAGTGAGCCGCGCGCAGGCCGAGCCTGCGTTTCAGGTGATCTGGCACGAGACGCTCGAGACGACGACACCCCTCACCGAAACCCCTGCGCGCCGCGCGCGGTACCTGTCGCGCGCGACCGCATTGATGCCCGGCGCCACTGGCCACTCGGCCGTGCGCAACCAGTTCAGCGAGCCGTTGTGGCTGTTGTTCGCGCTCGTGGGTCTGCTGCTGGTCGTCTCGTGCGCCGCGGTCGCGAACCTGCTGCTCGCGCGAAGCTCGGGTCGTCAACGCGAGCTCGCCGTGCGACTGGCGATCGGCGCGAGCCGCGGCCGCCTCGTCCGGCAACTGCTGGTGGAAGGCCTCGTCCTGTCGCTGCTCGGCGCCGTCGCGGGCCTCGCGCTCTCGGTCTGGTCGGCGGACCTGCTGGTCCGGAGCGTCTCGACGGCCGCGCTGCCCGTCACACTCGAGGTCGCGCTCGACTGGCGCGTGCTCACGTTCACGTCGGTCGTGGCATGCGCGGTGGCGCTGGTCTTCACCATCGCGCCGGCCGCGCGGAGCCTGCGCGTCGATCCCGGCGACATGATCAAGAACGGCGCGCGCCTCGGCAGCGCCGGTCCGCGCGAGTCGCGCACCGCGAGGCTCCTGGTCGCCGCGCAAATGGCTTTTTCGCTGCTGATGCTCGCGGGCGCCGCGCTGTTTCTGCGCAGCCTCGGCACGCTCGTCGCGCAGGACAGCGGCGTCGACCCCGCGAATCTGTTCGTCGTGAGCGCGGAGCCGCGGCCCGGCACCGATCGCGAAGAGTTCTACCGCGACCTGCTCGATCGTGTCCGGGCGGTGCCGGGCGTCACCGCCGCGAGCCTGTCGTGGGTGCCGCCGATCAGCGACCGCCGCGGCTCGTGGACGGAAAGCATCGGCGTCGACGGCGCGCCGCCGACTCGCGAGCTTGCCCACAATGCCCCCGACGCGACGTTCTTCAATGCCGTCTCGCCCGGCTACTTCGACACCGTAGGCACGGCGCTCGTCTCCGGCCGCGACGTCAGGTGGACGGACACGCGGACGTCGCCGCGCGTCGCCATCGTGAACGAATCGCTCGCGCGCGCGTACTTTCCGGGACAGAGCCCGGTCGGACATCGCATTACGATCGGCCTCGCCGCGGCGCGGAAGGACCTCGAGATCGTCGGCGTGGTGCGCGACGCCAAGTACCAACGTCTCCAGGAGCCGACGCGCCGGATTGCGTACTTGCCGTACTTGCAGCTTCAGGAGTTCACCGCGGGAAACAACCTCGTCGCGGAAGTTCGCCTCGCGCGCGCGGCCGCCGGCACGATCGCCGCCGTGCGCGAAATCCCACGCGCGCTCGGCACGACGTCGCCGGTCCTCGTCGAAGCGATGGAATCGCGCATTCGCGATTCGCTCGTGCGCGAGCGTCTCATCGCGTTCGTCGCGACGCTGCTCTCCGTCTTTTCGCTCGTGCTGTGCTGCGGATCGCTCTACGGCCTGACGTCGCAGATGGTGGCGCGGAGGACGAACGAAATCGGCATCCGCGTCGCGCTGGGCGCGCCCTCGGCGAGCGTCGTGTGGATGGTGGTGCGCGACACGCTGCAGGTGACGCTCGCCGGCGCGGCCGCCGGTCTCCTGCTCGCGGCGTCCAACACTCGCGTGGCGAAACGGTTCCTGTACGGCGTCAGCTCGATGGATGCCGGCTCTCTCGCCGCCGCAGCCGCCGTGCTCCTCGCGATGGCGCTGATGGCCGGCTACCTGCCGGCGCGCAGAGCCGCCCGCGTGGACCCGGTGGTCGCGCTGCGCTGCGAATGATATTTCGGAGGCAGGCCTAAAAAGGCCGCCTAATGGCCTGCGCTACTGAGCGCCGCCAGATGCCTCTGAACGTTCTTCGGCGGCGTGCCGCGTGAATAAAAGCTTTTGATGTTCGCGCGCAGAGCGGCCGGCACGCTCTCGAACTTTCGATCCTTCAGTTTGTCCAGCAACTGGGCGTAGGTTTTGTCCGCGAGCGGATATTCGCCCTGCGCGCTCGGCCTGCCGGTGTCGAAGTCGGTGTTCGCCAGATTCAAGCGTCCGGCGGCGGCCGCGTTCAGCGCCGCCGCGTAGCGCGCGCGAGTATCGGCGAGGCTCTCGGTGAACAGCTTCTCCGCTTCCGGCGTCGGCGCCTTGAAGCTCAGCGGCTGGAGCGGTCCGATCTTCGGCAGCACGCGATAGATGAATCCGAGGAAGCGCGCGAACAGTCCGGGCTTCCGGTAGTTCGCGCCGAAATCTTTTTCGAACTGCTGCCGCGTGTAGCGGTAGACGAACCGCTCTTCGGTGACGCCCGGGACGAGCCTCGCGATCTCGTCCTTCTTGTCGCGCCACGCCGCGCGCGTCAGCTCAGGCAGGATTTCGCTGACCGCGCGGCGGTATGTCCCGATTGCGAGATCTTCGTCGGCGAACACGTCCGGCAGCTCGAGGCCGTAGGTGTCGTGGAACGCGCGCTCGAGGACCGGCTTCGCGACTTGAAACCCGATGAAGCGGTGATACGAGTCAGGCACGTAGGCGCCGGCCGCCACCTGCACGATGTCGAACGAAAGCTCGACGATGACGTGCTGGGCCCGCGCTTGAGCGTAGGTGATGCTGTCGCCGTACTTCGCGCGGAGCTTGGGATACATCAGCGCCACTGACCTGTTCACCGCTTCCGGATGACCGGTGTTGTCGGCCGCGTAATGCGCCATGGCGCCGAGCGCGAACGCGTACTCGTCGACGTTCTTCGCGTCGCGGAGCATCGTCTCGACGAAATCGCCGCTGCGGACGTAGTGCAGCAGGTTGCTGAAGAAACGGCTGCCGAACGGGTAGTACCCGAGATCCTGAATTACCGATCCGCCGTACGCGTACGCCCGAGCGTCGAGCATTTGCTCGCGCGTCGTCGCCGGAAAGCGGCGCAGCAGCAGCGGCCGAATTGCCGAGTCCCACAGCGCGTCGATGTTGGCTTCATGCGCGAGGACGGAGTACGCAGCGGCGGGACGCCCGGCAGCCACGACCACCGCAATGGCGAGGATACGTACTAACTTTTTTGCACTTGCGGCGGGGTCCCACCCCCGCCGCGAGCTTTCGCTGATGCCGCGCGGCAGACCGCGCGGCACGCCACCCCAGCGCGGCTGCCGCGCTGGGGGCCCCGGCATGGCCGCAGGCGCTCGCTGAATCGCTACCCCTAACCCTTCCATCTCGCCTTTGTGCCGCGAACATCGACGTGAACGAACGGGGGATGGGCGCTGGTCGCGGGGTAATAGCCCATGCCGCCCTGGAAGCGATGGAACTCTTTCAGCGCCAGCAGGTCTTCGATCCGGTCGTAGAAATATTTCGAATCGCGGATGTCGACCGTGCGATCGCCGTTCAGGTCCTCCATCCGGCCCTTCTCGTCAGGATCGATGAAGATGTCGGCGGCGCTCCCCCATTGGTGCTGGCTGTACAGCACGTCGCCGATGGCCTTGTTGTAGTACGGCGTCCGGTACGCGCTCATCACGTGCAGCGTGTCGACCTTGAATCCCCACCGGTTGACCTGTTCGAGAATCGCTTCGAGCTTCAGCAACAGCCGCTCCTTGATCACCACGTACTTCGGGTAGCTGTCGCTCAGATCTTCCTTGCACAGGAACTGCTTCAGTTTGAAGTGCGGCGTCAGCTTCGTGTCGCGATTCTTCTTCGTCACCTCGACGAAGCCCTTCGGCGGCAGGTAGAGCGGGTTGCCCTTCAGCGGCGTCGCCGGATAGTTGCCGATGCGATAGGCGTTCAGGTACCCGTTGCGCACGTCGGTGAAGGGCGCCATGACGAACACGTGAAGCGTGATGTCGTCTTTGCCGTGCGGCGGCGTGATCGTCACGTCGTACTGGCCGTACTGCGCCGGTGCGGTCCACCGCCAGGCCCGGACGCCGTGCGCGACGAATGCGCCCTGCTCGCTCTTCAACGTGTACGCGCCGTCCGGGCCGCCGACGACTTCGATCGTCAGCGGCGTTTGAGGCAGCACGAACGTCGACATGTCCCGATACGCCGAGGTCTCGCCGTTGAACGCGATCGAAAACGGTGCGGTCTTCGGGTCGAACTTGTCCGCCCCGCGCACGTGGACGAGCGGCGCCACGGCGAACGCGGCGACGAGTGGGACGAGCGGCAGCTTCATGGGACTCTATCGGACGTCGACTGAGGGCCGACACATGGGTCGGCCCCTACGACGACGTTCATTGATCGGCCGCCCTGACATGACGGCGATCGAGACCGTACACGTCCGGCCGCGTCTCGAGCCTCCCGTTCTCCTCCCACGCGGTGAAGTAGACGAGATAAATCGGCAACGCCTGCTTCAGCGCCACCGATTGTTCGACCCCGCGGTTCATCGCCGCGACGATGCGCTCGTCGGTCCATTCCGGCTGGTCGCGCAGCACGTACTTGGCAAGATCCAGCGGCCGCTCCAGACGCACGCAGCCATGGCTGAAATCACGCTCGATGCGGGCGAACAGGCTGCCAGCCGGCGTATCGTGCAGATAGACGTTGAAGTGATTCGGAAAGAGGAACTTCACCTGGCCGAGCGAATTGCCCTTGCCGGGGCGCTGCCGGTACCGCTGACCCGACTCGTCGAGCTCGATGTTGTTGCGCTCGAGATAGCTCGGATCGGTTTCGAGCTTCGGCAGAATCTCCTTCGACACGATCTCCGACGGGATGTTCCAGTACGGACTGAACACCACCGTTGTCATCTCGTCGGCGAGCACCGGCGTCGGACTGTCTTTCTTCCCGGTGACAACCTTCATCTCGAGGACGCTCTTGCCGTTCTCGATCGCGTCGAGGCGGAACGCCGGAATGTTGACCATCAAGTACCGCGATCCGAGATCGTCGGGCAGCCACCGCCAGCGATCCATGTTCATCGCGATCTGGAGGATCGTCTCAGGCGGCGCACCTTTGAACCGCGCGAGCGTGAGCTGATGCTTCAACCCCTGGTACTGCGGCGCGGGAGGCGTCAGCTTCTGCAGCGAGTCCTCTACACGATTGTCCGCGAGGCCGCGCTCGAGCGCCGCGTGCACGTCGGCCCCGCGCTTTGCCGCGTGCCAGTGCGGATCGATGATCTCGGGGTCGAAGGTGCCGTGCGTCAGGTCTGACGCGTAGCGCAGATACGTGTACGTGAAGCGGACATCCGTGTCCGCCGCATGAGACGGATCGAACGTCTGCCGGATTCTGTCGAGCTCGTCCGCACCGTATTCCGCCGGCTCGAGGCCTTCTTGATCTGCGGCGCGAACGGCGCGGATGAGACCGTCCATTTGCGGCCGCGGCGTCCGGCCGTCGCTCCATGCGAGGGCGTACCCATTCTGCTTGTAGAACCGCTGTGCCTCCTGCCAGACATGGCGTCCGCGGTCGTCGGCGGCCGCGTACGCAGGCGGCGGCGCTTTCGCTTCGAGCACTGTGCGCAACGCCTGCTGATGCGCGGCGCGCGCTTCGGGGCTCGGGGCGCGGCTGCAGCCGGCGCCCGCGAGGATGAGGCTGAATATCAGGCTCGAGACTTCGAAGCGTGCGGCACAACGGTCCAGATGTCTCACTCCTGCGACAACTGCAAACCTCATGCTCGCCAAACCTCATGCTCGCGTGCAGGCGTCACGCTCGCCACAGATCTGATGCTCGTTAACAATGCCGGGCTGAGCCGCGTCTTGTGCAACAGGAGGGTTGACATGATTGGACGCGTTCGACCGATGTTCGTCGTGGCGGCAGTCGCCGCGGTTCTCCTGACTCCGCGAGCGGCGCTGGCCGGACCGCCTCTGCTCTGTTTCCCGTTCGACATCGGCAACGCGCGGTCGCTGTCCATGCATCATGGAGGCTGGCGTGCGATCGATCCGAGCTATGACGTCACCCATCTCGTCGGCGATACGCTCGCGCTGCTCGCGCCTGACACGCCGGTCATCGTGCGGATGGAAACGTTGAGGCGCGCGACCGTCTACGCCGCCGATCGCCCGGAGATCGCCGAGGCGCTGCTGGCGGCGCTTCGAAACCGGGCGAAGGTGCCGGCCGCGAACGTGGGACTCGCGGCATTCGACTTCGGATATCTTGTCGAAACCTACCGGCAGGCTGCGCCGATCTTCAAGCGTCCGATCGCCTCAATCGACGGGATCGACGGCTATCAGTTCGTATTGAAGGCACGCGCGCTTCAATCGGATGCTTCGATGGACTACGCGGCCAGGCTCATCGCGGGCACCGCCTCACCGCACGTCACCGCTTCGCCAGATCAACGATAACGCGCGCGCGCTCGTTGAGCCGATAGCCCACGAACAGGTCGTAGACCCAGCCGCCGATCACGCCGCCGACGCACGGGGCGACGATCGGCACCCACCACCAGCCGTTGCCGGCGCGGAAGACTTCGCTGCCCCAACCCGCAACGGCGGTGAACAACCGCGGACCAAAATCGCGCGCGGGGTTGATGGCGTAGCCGGAGTTGAATCCGTAGGTCGCGCCGATCAGCAGGACGAGCAGACCGACGATGACCGGCACGAGGCCGTTGGGCGCCGGCGCATTGCGGTCATCGGTGATCCCGAGGATGACGCCGACCAGGAGCGCCGTGCCGACGGTCTGATCGATGAAGCCGCCGGGAAACGTGCTGAGGAACGGCTGCGGATACGTCGCCCAGATGCCGGCCGTTCCCTGAGGGCCGAGCACCTGCCGGACGCCGCCGTCGAACGCGGTGAGGGCTTCGTGATACGTGACGAACACGACCGCGGACGCCACGAATGCGCCGGCGATTTGCGCGATCGAGTACGGCAGCACCTTGTTCCACGGAAACCGCCGATGCACGGCGAGCGCGATCGTCACGGCGGGATTCAGATGCGCGCCCGTCACGCCCGCGCAGACATAGCAGCCCATCGTCACCGCCAGCCCCCACGCGATGTTGATCGAGAGAAAGCTGCCCGCCGTCCCTTTGCTGAGCACGACCTGCGCGACCACGCCGACGCCGAAGACAATCAAGACGAACGTGCCGAGGAATTCCGCCAGCGCTTCACGCATCAGTTCTCGCGACATGGCGCACATTGTATAGTGACGCGCCATGTCGTACATCCTCGCTCTCGATCAAGGCACGACCAGTTCGCGCGCCATCGTGTTCGACCACGACGGCGGCATTCGCGCGGTCGCGCAGAAAGAATTCCGTCAGATCTTTCCGCAGGCCGGCTGGGTCGAGCACGATCCCGGTGAAATCTGGGCGTCGCAGATCAGCGTCGCGGTCGAAGCGCTCGGCCGCGCGCAGATCAAGCCGAAGGACGTCGCCGCCGTCGGCATCACCAATCAGCGCGAGACGACGATCGTCTGGGACCGCGAGACCGGCGAGCCGATTCACCACGCGATCGTCTGGCAGGACCGGCGCACGGCTGATTATTGCGAGCGGCTGAAAGCCGAGGGCGCCGGCAACACGATTCAGGAAAAGACCGGCCTCCTCATCGACGCGTACTTCTCCGCGAGCAAAATCCGCTGGCTGCTCGACAACGTGCCCGGCGCACGCGCGCGCGCGGATGCCGGCAAGCTCGCGTTCGGCACGGTTGATTCATGGCTCGTCTGGAAGCTCACCAACGGCGAGCGTCACGTGACCGACGTCAGCAACGCGTCGCGCACGATGCTGTTCAACATCCACACGCTGGCGTGGGACGACGAGCTGCTGCGGTTGTTCGGCTTGCCGGCAAGCCTGCTGCCGGCCGTGCGCGCGTCGAGCGACGTCTACGGCCGCGTGTCGAACGCGCTCGGCGTCGAGGGCGTGCCCATCGCGGGCATCGCCGGCGATCAGCAGGCGGCGCTCTTCGGTCAGATGTGTCTGAAGCCCGGCATGTCGAAGAACACGTACGGCACCGGCTGCTTCCTGCTGCAGAACATCGGCGCGACGCCGACGCGCTCGCGCCAGCAGCTCGTGACGACGGTCGCGTGGCAGATCCGCGGGCGCACGGAATACGCGCTCGAAGGGAGCGTCTTCATCGGCGGCGCGGTCGTGCAGTGGATTCGCGATGGTCTCGGCTTCGTGCGCTCGGCGCCCGAGATCGAAGCGCTGGCGGCGAGCGTCGCGGACAACGGCGGCGTCTACCTGGTGCCCGCATTCGCCGGCCTCGGCGCGCCGCACTGGGATCCGTACGCGCGCGGCACGATCGTCGGCATCACGCGCGGCACCACGTCGGGCCACATCGCGCGCGCCGCGCTCGAGAGCATCGCGTATCAGGTGGCGGATCTGCTCGACGCGATGGCGGCCGACTCGGGCATCGCGCTGACCGAGCTGCGCGTCGACGGTGGCGCAGCCACCAACGACACACTGATGCAGTTCCAGGCCGATCTGCTCGGCGTGCCCGTGGTCCGCCCGGCGGTGACTGAAACGACCGCACTGGGCGCGGCGTACCTCGCAGGGCTTGCCGTTGACTATTGGCCGTCTGTCGAATCGATCACGGGCCAATGGCGCGTCGACCGTCGATTCGAGCCGCGCATGGCTCTGAGTACGGCTCAGTTGCTGCGCGAGCGCTGGTCGGCGGCGCTCGGCCGTTCGAAAGGATGGGCCACTGTGTAGGGGCCGACCCATGTGTCGGCCCCGCGATGGGTCGAATCGGGCGGACACGCGGGTCCGCCCCTACAGCAGCGAGGGCTAGCACGACATTTGAAGGGTCTCCCGTAGATGCACCTCAGGCGGTCGGAGCGATTGATCGGTCTCGTCGCAATTGCGACGCTCGCGCTCGCCGTGCGAACCGCGTCGGCTCAACGATTAGCGATCGCCGGCGACCGATTTGTCGTAGACGACTCGCCGCGCTTCCTCACATTCATCTCGTACTTCGGCGCGATGGGCGCGGCGGACGTCGTCGCTGATTTTCAGTTTTTGAAAGACGCCGGGTTCGACGGCGTCCGCATCTGGCCGAACTCGCCCGAAGGTCCGCAGCTCATGCGGAGCGATGGCCGATTGGATCCAGCGGGACTCAGCCGGCTGCTCGCGATTCTCGATCGCGCCAGCGAGCGGCGTCTGATCGTCGACGTGTCGTTCACGGCGGAGCACATCAACGGCTTGAGCGCCGCGGTCTACCGCACGGCGATCGCCTCCGCGACCGAGGCGCTGCTTCCCTATCGCAACGTCCTCATCGACATCGAGAACGAGCGCAATCTCTATGGGCCGTTCGGCCGCCCGCTGGCCGCTTCCGACGTTGCCGCCATCGCCGCCACGATCAAGCGGATTGATCCCGCACGGATCGTAACCGCTTCCAACAGCCAAGACCTGCCGGCCGGCGCCGCGTCACAGTTCACCAGCGACACCGGCCTCGACGCGACGGCGTATCACGATCCGCGGATTGGCAGCTGGTACGTTGCCGGCCAGATCCAGGCGGTCGTCGACGCGCTCAAACGAAATGGGCGACCTGTCTACCTCCAGGAGCCGACGCGCTTTCCAAACCCGTCGACCGATCGCGCCGACTACTTCAGGCAGGCGCACGCGAACGCCAAGCGCGCCGGCGCGGCGGCGTGGTGCTTCCACACGGATCTCGGCTTCAATCTTCGCGGCTCGACGTTCCGCGCCCGTCTGCAGTCGCGGCTCGAGCCCGAATGGACGTTCGTGACGTCGCTCGTGCCGCGCATCCACTTGCGCGCGAGCAACGGTGCCCACTATCTGGTCGCCGAAGGCGGTGGCGGCGGCGCGGTGTTCGCCGACCGGCGGGCGCCCGGTCTCTGGGAAACGTTCGCGCTCGCCGCGATCGACGGCGGCCCGGCGCTGGATCGCGACCGCGTCTCGCTCCGCACGAGCGACGGCCGTCACTATCTGCAGGCGGCCGACGGCGGCGGCGGCGCGATGAGCGCCGTGGGAGAACAGCCGGGTCCGTGGGAAACGTTCATCATCGAAAGCGGCGCGGGCGAGCCTATCGCGGCCGGGCAGACCGTGACGCTGCGCACGCCGGACGATGCGTGGTACGTCACCGCCGAAGACGGCGGCGGCGCGGCGGTCAACGTGAACCGCCGCGCGAAAGGTGCGTGGCAGTCGTTTACGATTGTCGCAGCGCAGCCAGCGGATGCAGCGCCGCTGCGCCGCGCGGGACTGTCGCAAGCCAGGAACGCGACTCCGGTCAGAATGGCAGCCGCGACCGTCATCGTCAGCGGATCCCGCGCGCCGACGCCGAACAGCAACGTCGACAGCAGCCGCGTGACGCCGAGCGACCCCCCGAACCCGAGCATCAGCCCATCACCGGACGGCTAAACACGTCAACGGGTTGGCGGTGTTACCATCGCCAGCGCCTGCGGCCACACCTCAGCGACAGGTCGCGGCGAAACAGCGGGGTCCCCAACGCGGCAGCCGCGTTGGGGTGCCGTGGGGCCCCGCCGCCGGTGGAAAAATGTTGCATGACGTGCGGCGTGCGGTCCGGTCGGCGCGGCGGTCGCCGGGCATCGCGCTCGCGTGCGCGCTGATGCTGGCGCTCGGCGCCGGCGCGACGACCTCCGTGCTCGCGCTGTTGAACGGCGTCGTGTTGAAGCCGCTCCCCGTCGATCGTCCGCGTGAGCTCGTCCACACCTCGATCTCACACACCCGTCGCGCAGGGCTTCAGCCCTGCGATCGCGGGCGGGGCTCTCGTCGTCGTGCAGATGGCGCTCGCAGTTCCGCTGCTGATCGTCGCGGGATTGCTGATTCGCAGCGTCGATCGGCTCGAGGGACAGGACGTGGCCGTCAACCGCGGCCACGTCCTGCTCGTCGACTTCGGGCCGAGTCTGTCCGCGATCCCCGAGCGCACGGCGACGGCTGTTCGCAGAGATCTCCTCGACCGCGTGCGCGAGCAGCCGGACGTCGCTGATGCGACGTTCGCCAGTCAGACGCCGCTCGGTGGCGGTGTTCACGGCAGCAGCCTGCGCGTCGAAGGACGTCCGCTGCGCGAGGATCGCGACGCGGTCGCCGCCTTCGTCGGACCCGGATATTTCCACACGGTCGGCATTCCCCTCGTCACCGGTCGTGATTTCAGCGCGCAGGACGATGCCGCGCATCCACCGGTCGTCGTCCTCAGCGAGACGGCGGCGCGCGTGTTTGGAGCCGATATGCTCGGTCACCGTGTCGCGTACGGAACGCGCCCGTTCGCCGAGGTGATCGGGATCGCGAAGGACGTGAAGTTCACCTCGCTGCGCGAGGCCGCGCCGCGCCAGGTGTACCTCGCGCAACTCCAGAACGGCGCTCTGGGCGGACGGCTCGTCGTCCGCACCGACGGCGATCCGCTCGCCATCACCGCGTCGCTCCGTGACACCATTCGCCGCGCGGCACCGAACCTCCCGATCACGAAGATGACGACGCTCGACGAGGAGATTCGCGCGAAGACGGCGGCGGAGCGCGCGCTGGCGATGACGGCGACGGGCCTTGCCAGCGCGACGCTGCTCGTCTCCGCCATCGGCCTGTGCGGATTGACCGCGTACATGGTGGCGCGCCGCACGCGCGAGTTCGGCATCCGCATGGCGCTCGGCGAATCGCAGGGACAGGTGATGCGCGCTGTCGTGGCGAGGGCGCTGCGACTCGTCGGCGCCGGATCGATCGTCGGCGCGATCGCCGCGGTCGCCACGACGAGAGTCGTCGCCTCGCTGCTCTACGACGTCAGCCCCGCCGACTGGATCGTGCTCGCCGCGTCCAGCGCGGCGCTGCTCGTCGCGGCGCTCGCCGCAAGCCTCGTCCCTGCCGCGCAAGCGAGCCGCGTCGATCCCGTCAGCGCGCTGCGGACAGAGTAGGCGGACGCCCTATTTGTGCTTGGATTTGGGAAAGCGAGTCTGGCCGAAATCCGCGGCTTCCGCAATCTGGTGACCGTGCGACACCAGTTCGGCGTAGCCGGCGATGATCAACATCGTCGCAAGCTGCGTCGAGACGTCGTAGATTTCGCCGACGCGGAATCGGCGCAGATCGAATTCGTCGAAGTCGCCGTCGCGCGGGAGGCCGATGAACCGGATACGCAAAGACGGACCCGTTGTATCGTTTTCAGTCAAACTGAAACCACAAGTGAGTTCACCGAATACACTAAAGTGCACAACTGAGGCAATTGTTGGTAGAAAAAAGCAAGATGATTGCCACGACAGCACCATTCGTCGCGCGTCGTTCGTTTTCATCGGAGCTTTCATGTTCGTGGCGTTTTTGGAGAGGACACCAACCTCGGCCAACAACGAAGCCGCGGCCGGCGCATACCATCGACCGTACGATTCGAAAACGTTCGCCGCCGAAATCCATCGACACGCCGCCGGCACGCTGGTGCCAACGCTAGCCCAGCATCGAGCGATTAATTCCCGGATTCCTATTTCAGCATCCGCGCGATTAAACCGAGAAGCACGATGACGGCGATCGTCAGCGCGACCCAGAACAGGCGGGGCGACAGGATGGCGGCTGTCGTCTCGGGAGGTCGGATCGGCTGTTCGGCATCGAGCGCAACGTCGGTCGCGACGGCCCCGAGCACCTGCGTCGCGAGCATCGCCAGATCGTACTGCGGCATCGGCTCGCCAGCGCGGCCATAGACGGCGCGAAGCGGCGCGTTCGCCTCGCGGAACAAGCGGAGGCGATACGACGGCAGCAGCAGGCGCGCGCCGGCAAGCGGCAGCGCCGTGTTGTCGCCCTCCTCGACGATCACGAGCACCTCGGCGGCGTGCAGCGGCGGCATGTCGAGCGTGAGCGGCATCGCCGGCTTGTCCTGATCGGCGTGGACCCATCGCGCGGTCGCGAGCGTATCGATCCAGCGATCGCGATGACCCTGCCGATCGGGCTCGCGTTCCTCGGCCACGCTCACCCTCCGCTCGAAGACGCGCGCGCTCGTCGTCAACACGAGACGGCTCGCCGGCAATCCGTCGAACGGATATGCAATCCGATACACGCTGCGGCCCGATCGGACCAGCGACAGCGTCGGCGGCGGCGCGGACATTTTCTCGGCGGCGAGATCGAGCGGGAGCGGCTCGGCCGTGCGCTCGATGACATATGGAACCTGCCGATTCGAGGTGTCGACCACGCGCAGATCGGCGAAGCCGCGATCGGGGCCGGCGCTGTGGGCGAGGACACCGGCGTCGAGGGCGACGGCGGTCAAGCCGCCGTGGCCCGCCGGAATCGTTCGAACGTACTTGAATAGATCGGGATGGAGCGATGCGCCAACCGTCGGCAGAGGCGGCTCCGCACCGGCATTCGCGGCATTCTCCTGCGCGCCGCGCGCTCGCGCCTCGCCCCACGTGGCGTTCGGTACCTCGTCGATGTGAATCTGTTCGCGCGTCGCTTCGAGGCCGTAGTTGGGCGCGCTGAGGGTTGAATTCCCGTACCGCGCCGTCAACGCTCCGGCCGGCGCGTTCACGTAGATCCACGGCAACGCGCCAAGCTCGGCGGTAACGCCCTGCAGGTTGTCGCCGTCATCGACCTCGAGATCGAGCTGCGCCTCGGTCGGAGACTCGATGGCGATGCGGAGATCGGCGGCCGTGAGGTTGCCGCCTGCGGCTCGCGTCAGCGTGCCGCGGCCGACCACAACGGGCGCGAGTTGAGTACCCGACAGTCGCGCCTCGAGCACCTTCACGTCGCGAAACACGTGGCCCTCGGCGACGTCGAGATGAAGCGCAGCGATCGGCAGCCGACCCCCGGGCAGACGGAGACGGAAACGGCTCCGCCCTGGCTCGCTCGGTCGGCGTTCGACGACGAGGGGCGTCATCAGCGCGGGCGCGGGCTTGCTGTCCACGACCGTCAAATACTCAACTTCAGCGCCGCTCGCGTCGAAGATGCGCAGGTCGCGCAGGCCGGCGGCGCTGCCGACGAGGAGCGGGATGTCCACCTGGAGCCGCCGCGGTCCTGCTCCACCGGTCACGATCGGACGTTCGAACCGAAACGCCGGCGGCGTGGCTGGCTGTTGCGCCGAAGGGGCGACGGTCGAGAGCACAATGACGAGCGACGCGTACCGCATCGACCGCGCGATCATGACTGGCTCTTGAAATCCCTCGAATCCTGCAGCACGAACTTCTGCAGCGCGAGCGCGACCAGCGCGAGCGACATCGCGAGTCCGACGAGAGAGAAGACGCGATACAGGCCGCCGAGGGATCCCATATCGTACAGAAACGCCTTGCATGCGGTCACGGCGATGAGCGCGACGGCCGCGATGCGGGCTGGCCGATTGTGGAGGTAGATGCCCGCCGTCAGCAACAGGAGGCCGAACACGAGCCAGCCAATCGTATAGGTGAGATCCTGCGCCAGCGTCACGCCGAAGCGGAACATGATGGCCGGACCGGTGGCGTAGAAGTCGGCGATTTCGATGTTGAGCAGCAGGAACAGGAGGATGACGCCGGCCGACGGCAGCAGCGTCGAGGCGCGCGGCAGGGCGTCGGCGAGTCGATCGTCGGTCTTCGAGAACCACCACGTCGCGAGGAACATCGACACCGCGCAGATGAGATACGCGTAGAGATACCAATTGAACACGCGGTAGCCACGCGGCTCATATCTGAACACTTCGGGGTTCAGCGCCAGGCGGACGAACACGATCGCGAGCAGCCCGAACGACCAGTACAACAGGCCGCGGTGCGGAATGCGGCGATAGACCCAGGCCAGCGCCGCGCCTTCGAGCGCCCAGCCGATCGTGATCCATTGACGATCGAGCTGCAGCGGAATCGCGACGGTGACGAACGCGAGCGCGACGCCGGCGACCAGCGCGAGCAGCCCGAGATCGCGCGAGCCCTTCGGATCCAGCTTCAGCAACTGGCGCAGCAGCACTGTCATCACGGCGGCTTCGACAACCGGCACGGCACCGACGTACTGGGTGAGCCCGCCCTGTCCGAGCGCGGCGCGGCCGGCGAAGAAGAACCACGCGCTGCCGGCGATCGCCGCCAGGTAGGGATCGCGCGATCCGCGCGCGCGGCGGCCGAGGGCGAGCGGGTACGCCGCGAACACCGCATACAACGAGGCGGCGAGCGCGAGCGACGAGACCCATGCGGCGGGTTCGGTGTGATGGTCCATCCACGCGGCGTGGACGTACCACGCGGCGACGATGGCCGGCGCCCACGCGACCCATCCCCACTGTCCCTCCCACGCGACCGCGAAGATCAGCGCGATGTTCACGACCGACGCGACGATGACGATCGCGATCGGCAAGGGTGTGAGCGTGCCCGATGCCTCGCCGATCGTGAGCGTCGCCATGACAAGCGCGCAGATCGCGCCCATCGCCGCGCCGAGCCACGGACCGCGGCTCCGCATGATGACGAGCCAGACGAGCGCGTACGCGGCAACCGCTTCCGCCGCCACGAGCATCGTGGGCGCCCACGCGATCGCCGACACACGAGCCCACGCGAAAACGATGATCGCCGCAGAGACGACCCCGGCCGCGTGCAGCTCGCCGGCATACACGGCGAGCGACGTCGCCGTCAGCGCGAGCGTGAGCACCGCCAGCGCGGCAAACAGCGGCCACGGCGGCGTCGACACGTCGCCATCGATCGCGATGAAGAACAGAAAGAGATGGCCGAGGACGCCGAGATAGGTGCCCTGGTTGAACCCGAACTTCGCCGGATCGAAGTCGCTGGCGCTTCGCGCGCCGCGATACGCCCAGGCGTGGCCGCCGAGCATCGTGAGCGTCAGCATCACGAGAAACAGCAACGACGGCAGGAGGCCGACCGCCGCGGCCGCGTTGCCCCACCACACGGCGAGCACGAGCCACGACACCGCGCCCCCGGCAACCGAGATCGCCGGCAGCTCGCCTGCTGCGCTCTCGATGAAAATGGCGGCGTCGAGAATCGCGAGCAGAACGGCCAGGCCCCAGAGCGCCGATGTGGAGTGCAATCCCGTTGCGAGGAACAGCAGCAACAGCAGGCTGACGAGGAGCACGGCGCCGCCGCCCCACGACGGAACAATCGGGACGCCGATTCGCCGCGCGATGAGCGGCACCGCGAACGAGTACGCGCCGAACGCCGCATACAGTGCGACGGCCTCGCGCAGACGATCGTCGGTGAGATACGTGGCGGACCACGCCGCCTCGGCCGCGACGCCGAAGAACGCGGCGATGAAGTACAGCGCGAGCTCGCCGGTGGCCAGCGCCCGCCACGCGACGAGCGCCATCAGCGCGAAGAGCGGTACGAACAGCTTCAACGGCGCTGCGGCCCCCGGCTCGATCCGCGCGAGCACCGTGAAGACAAAGAGCAGGATTGGCGCGGCATACACCGCACGCGCGGCGACGCCGGTCAGGGGCCGCGAGAATCGGTTGGCCACCATCGGCGCCAGCGCGAAGAAGACGACGAACGCAGCCGCGAACGCCGTCGCCGTCATCCAGGCGCCGGGCACGTACGACATCGCCAGCCAGATCGCGAAGACCAGGATGGCGACGGCAGCACCGATCGCATGTGCGAGCGCCTCACCGCGCGCGATGGTCACTGCTAGCAGCCCAACGTCGACGATCAGCAGGAAGCCGAAGAGCAGCGTGGGACGCGCGCCGTATGCCGGCACCGCCGCCAGGAAGACGGCGAAGAACAACGGCATCACGGCGGCCGCGAGTCCGACCCTTTCGAGCGTGCGCCCCGTCTCGGCGTCGGTGGACGCACGCGCGCTCGCGATCAGCGCGACGAAACCAGTCACCGCGAACACGAGAAAGATCCCCATCGCGAGCGAGAGCTGGCTGGCCGACAGGAACTTGAATACCCAGCCCCACTGGTAGAGCGTGGTGAAGGCGAGCGTGAGGATCGTGAGCTGCGCCCAGCGCTTGCGGCTCGCCACCCACGCGAGGCCGATGTTGAGCAACAGCAGATACGCGAAGAGCGGCACCGGCCGATTCTCGCCCGTCGACAAGAGGATCGGCGTCGCGAAGCCGCCGAGCAGCCCGAGGACCGCGATGAACAACGAGTCGTGTCGAATCGAGAGGAGCACCGCGGTGGCGGTGATGAGCGCGAGCAGCGCAAACGTGGCTGCCGTCGGAATCAGATTCCAGAGTGCGTGCGCCGCGAAGAAGGTGGAGAAGAGAATCGCGATCGCCGCCGCGTCCATCGCGTTCGCGGTCACCGTGTAGCGGCGCGCCGCTTTGAGTTCGCAGACGACGAGCAGCGCGATCGCGGTGAGGAGCCCGATGGCGACGCGGATCGGCGGCACGAGCCACCCCTGATCGATTGAGTAGCGCAGGAAGAAGACGGCGGCGAGCACCAGCGCGATGCCGGCGACGGCGGAAAACATCTTCACGCCGATCAGGCGCTCCCAGTCGAAGGGTTCGACGTCGGCGATCGGCGGCCGTGCAAGTGGCGGCGCTGGAGGCGGTGCCGCCGGCGGTATCGGCCTCGCGCGAACAACAGGCTTCTCTGTCGGCGGCGTCACAATCGGCGCAGCCGGCGGCCGTTCGACAGGCGCAAGGCGAGGCCCTTCGACGGGCTCAGGACGGGCGGCGGGCGCAGTCGCGACGGGACGGGGCGGCGGCGCAGCAGGAGCGGGTGTCGGCGTGGCGACCGTCTGCCGCATTTCCTGCAGCCGCATGCTCAGCTCGTTGATCGTGCGCTGGTGCTGGACGAGCACGTCCTCGATCACGCGCAGTCGGCCGCGCACGCCTGCCAGCATCACGAGGCTGACAATCGGCATGACGAAGGGAATGACGGCGAGCAGCAGCAGTCCGAAGATCACGCGTTCAGTACGTCGGCACGGCGCCCCCGCACAGATAGAAGACGGCGAGACGATTGCCCGCCGCTGCGCGCAATGGCACAATCGCGCCGACCAGGAGGGCTCGATGCGCCAGCGATGGATCGTCGCTCTGTTTTTCACCGCCGCGGTTGCCGCGACCGCAGGTCAGCAGGCGCCACAACGCACGAACGCACTCGCACCCGAAGGTACGCCGATTCCGCTTGGTCTCGCGGGTTACGCCAAAGTCCTCTGCTCGGCCGTGTTCGTCTCGGGCCGCGAGCCGGCGGAAGCGTTCAGGAACAGCGGGTTCTTTCTCTTTCCTGACGATCAGCGTGCCGGCGTGACGTATTCCGGCGATCGCGACAGGAAACTCGTGCGCATGACGCACGGGGCGACGACGAGGACCGCGAAGCTCTATGGCGACCAGGGCTGCATCATCCATCCGCAAAACCACGACGGCATCTTCTATCCCGATTACACATTGATCTATACGGGCGCGATCGACGCTTTCAAGCACTCGATGACGCGGCCGCAGCAGTTCCCGCCGGACACCGAGGGGCGCTATCGCAATTCGGATCCGTTGATGATCGGCTGGTTGATCAAGCAGGCGGTGACCAGACGCGGCGAGGAATACCTCACATACCCGCAGCGCGCGCTCTTCGATCGCATCGGCATTCGCCGTCAGGTCCTCGAAACGGATCCGTACGGCAACTTCCTGCTGACCGGATACGACTACGGCACTCCGCGCAACTGGGCGCGCATCGGGCTGTTGTATCTGCAGGACGGCATGTGGCAGGGGCAGCGCCTGCTGCCGGAAGGGTGGGCGACATTCGTCAGCACGCCGGCGACGGCATGGAAGCGGCCGGTCTACGGCGGATTGTTCTGGGTCAACGGCGACGGCGCGTGGCCCATCCCGAAGAGCGCGTACTTCGCGAACGGCGCAGGCGGCCAGCGCACGATCATCATCCCGACGCACGATCTCGTCGTCGTGCGCATGGGCCATCATCGAGGCGAGCGGGCCGGTATGCGGGCGCTTCGCGCCTCGCTGGCGGAATTGATGCTCGCCGTCAAAATTGCGGATTGAGGATTGCGGATTGCGGATTCATTGTCGATTGAATCGACAATGAATTGAATCAACAATAAATCCGCAATCCGCAATCCTCAATCCGCAATGTCGAGGAATCGGCTATGTGGATTGTGATCGCCATAGGTGTCGGCATGCTGGCGCTCGCGCACACCGCGCCCGCGCCGTTTCTCTTCGACGCGATCGCGAGAGACCGCTCCGTGTGGCACATGCCGAAGCGCACGCCGCCGACAATCTACTTCACGTTCGACGACGGCCCGAATCCGACGACGACGCCCGATTTGCTCGACCTGCTCGCACGTGAGGGCGTTCACGCGACGTTCTTCCTCATCGATCGACACATTACCGACGTCACGGCGCCGCTCGTCCGGCGCATGTTTGCGGACGGTCACGCAGTCGCGCTGCACTCGCACACGCGCGGCGACATGCTGATGACGCCCGGTGGATTTGCCGCGATGCTCGTCGCGCATGCGGACCACATCGAGCAGGTCGCAGGCACGCGGCCGTGCCGCGCGTTTCGTCCGCACGCCGGCTGGCGAAGCTGGGCAATGTATGCGGGGTTGAAGAGAATCGATTATCGGATGGTCGGCTGGGGCTGGATGCTGTGGGACTGGAACTGGTTTCGCGCGCGCACCGCTGACTCGATCGTGCGCCGCGTCGCCCCTCGCATCTCGAACGGCGACATCGTGGTGATGCACGACGGCGACGAGTCGGCCCCGTTCGACGATCAACGGCAGACCGTCGACGCGGCCGCGCACCTGATTCCCGAGCTGCGCGCGAAGGGCTTCGCGTTCGGAACAATCTGCGAGCAGAAAACCGGAAACTGAGCAGCGGTCCAGCTTGCCGGTCATGCGTGCGATCTAGAATATGCCGTGCCGCCGAAGCCTAACGACGATGAGGACCGCGCGGCTCGAATTGATCAGATTCTCGAGGAGCTCCGTTTGAACACGGAGGACCTGCACGAGCTCGCCAAACAGGCGCGCGACCGGGCCATTCAAACGCGCGACGATGCTTCAACCAGTCGAGAAACTCGGAGTCGCTCTCGCGCGCGAAAGAGGCGCTAAGAACGCGTCCGTTCGGCCTGCAAATCGATTCCGAGCTGCTGGCACTTCTTGTACAAATGACTGCGTTCGAGCCCGAGGGCGCGCGCGGTTTCCGCGACGCGATACCCGTGCGCCGTGAGCTCGCGCACGACGACCTCGCGCTCGAACGCCGTCACGCGATCCGACAGCGTGCCCGATCCCGCGGACGCCGCCGGACCCGCGGCCGCCGTCCGGCCTGACAGAACCTGCCGCACCGTCGCCGCGTCGACCTCGCCGTCGGTCAGAAGCAGCAGGCGCTCGACGACGTTGCGGAGCTCGCGCACGTTGCCCGGCCAGTGATAGCGGCCGAGCTCCTCGACCGCGTCAGGGGAAAATCCGCGCGGCTTCCAGTTGTTCTGATCCGCGATCTGCTTCGCACAGTGATCGGCGAGCAGCCGCACGTCGTCGGGCCGCTCACGCAGCGACGGTATCGTGATCGGAAACACGAACACGCGGTGATACAGGTCCTCGCGAAACGTACCCTTGCGGACGAGCGCCTCGAGGTCGCGATGCGTCGCCACGATGACGCGCGTGTCGACGACCACCGGGCGCTCGCCGCCGATGCGCTCGAGCTCGCCCTCCTGCAGCAGCCGCAGCAGCTTGGCCTGCATCGCCGCCGGCATGTCGCCGATCTCGTCGAGGAACAGCGTGCCGCCGTGCGCCTGCTCGAACTTGCCGAGATGGCGCGCCGCGGCGCCGGTGAACGCACCCTTCTCGTGGCCGAACAGCTCGGACTCGATCAGCTCCGACGGCACCGCCGCGCAGTTCACGCTGACGAACGGATGATCGCGCCGCGCGCTCCGCTCGTGCAGCGCGCGGGCGACGAGCTCCTTGCCGGTGCCGGTCTCGCCGAGGATGCAGACGCGCGATTCGGTCGGCGCCACGCGATCGACGAGCGCCATGACGCGCCGCATCGCGTCGCTCTTCCACACGATCTCGTGGCGCCCGACGCGCCGCCGCAGCGCCGTGTTCTCCGCTTCGAGCCGCACGAGCCGCAGCGCGTTGTCCACGGTCAGCAGCAGCTTGTCGGCCGAGATCGGCTTCTCGAGAAAATCGATCGCGCCGAGCCGTGTCGCCTTGACGGCCATGTCCACCGTCGCCTGGCCCGAAATCATGATGACCGGCGTCATGATGCCGATCTCGCGCAGGTCCGCCAGCATCGACAAGCCATCTTTCCCCGGCATGACGACGTCGGAGCAGACGATGTCGAAGCGCTCGTCTTTGAGCAGCACGATGGCGCGGCCGGCGTGATCGCACACGACCGCCTCGTAGCCGGCCAGCCGAAAGGCGCGCGACAAGGACGCGAGGGTGTTCTGGTCGTCGTCGACAATCAGGACTCTGGTGGCCATGTCGCAGGTGATTCTCGATAGTCACACTGATCGAACACAAACCTATCTTTGTGTCCTTTGTGTCCTTTGTGTTGGTGCAGCACCGCGATCGATCGAACCGCTCCAACCCATGCCTCACCCCTGGGTTTCCGGAATCTCGATGTGGAAGGTCGCGCCGCGGCCGCGCTCGCTGTCGACCCAGATCTTCCCGCCATGATCGGCCACGACCGATTGCACGATGGCCAGGCCGAGGCCGGTGCCGTGCTGCTTGGTCGTGTAGTACGGCGTGAAGAGCCGCTGACGCTCCTCATCGGTGAGTCCCTCGCCGGTGTCCGACACGTCGATGCGCACGGCGCCCGCTGCGCGACGCGTGCGGATCGCCAGCTCGCCGCCCGACGGCATCGCGTCGATCGCATTGAGCAGCAGGTTCTGCATGGCGCGGCCAAGCTGCTCGGCGTCGGCGCGAACGGTGCCGAGCGATTCGTCGAGATCCACGGTCAACGCGATCGCCGGACGGCCGGGCGCGTCGAGCTGCGCGCGAAACAATCGCACGCTCTCCCGCGCGATGTCGTTGGGCGAGACGGCCGCGAACTGCGGCGGCGGCATCCTCGCGAAGTCGCTGAACCGCCCGATGACCGTGTTCAAGTTCTGCAGCCCGCTCGTCATCGTCGTCAGGCTCTCGTCGAACACTTCGTCGAACTCGGCGCTCGCCAGCGTCTTGGCCCGGCGCAGATTGTCGATCGTCACGCGCAGCGGGAACAGCGGGTTCTTCAGCTCGTGCGCCAGCCGCCGCGCCAGCTCGCGCCAGGCCGCGACGCGCTCGGTTTGAATCAGCCGTTCGCGCTGGTCGACGAGCTGCCGCGTCATCGTCTCGAACGCGCGGGCGAGCTCCTCGATCTCGCCCGACGCGTGGACGCGGGGAACGGCATCGAGCGCAGCGTCCCAGTCGCCGCGGGCGACCGTCCGGCTGGACTCGGCGAGCTGCTCGACTGGACGCGTCACGCGTGCGGCGACGATGTAGCTGAGGAGAAAGCCCGATGCGAGGCCGAGCGCGCCGAACGTGACTCCGCTCCATCGGATCCGCGAGACGAGCGCGGCCAGCTCGCGGCCGGAACTGCCGACGAGCAGCGCGCCGAGCACCGAGCCGTCGCGGCCTTTGAGCGGGATCGCGGTCACTGTTTCCGATCCCTCGGGCCAGTCGATCGCGTCCGACGCTTCGCGCCCGCTCTCCCGCACACGCGCGATGAGCGGGGCGAGCGGCGCGGCTTGCGCGACGCGACCGGACGCGTCGATCAACTGGTGACCCGATCCCGCCGGCTCGAGATTCAGATAGAGCAGCGCACGCGTGCCCGCCGGCGGCGCGAGCGTTTGCAGAAACGATCGATCCAGGCGCCGGCCGCCGGCGACGAACAATCCGCCGTCGCCGGCGGCGACCTTGCGCACGGCGACGAGACCGAGCGCCGTCTCGCCCGGCAATTCCACAGGCTGAAGAAATGCGCCGGCGGCGGCGGCGGCCGCGGTCGCCCAGGAATGGCGATAGCCGAATCGCGCGGGCCACTGCGCGGACGAAACGATCGTCCCCTCGTCGGTGACGAGATCGAGGATGTCCAATCCTTGCGCGGCGGCGAGCGACGTCGCCTCGTTCACGTAGGCGGCACGAGCGGCGCGCGATCGCGCGAGGTCGCCGGCGGTGTGGAGGACGGCATCGCTCGACGCGAGCCGTTCGATGCCCGCCGCGATCTGCTCGCCGTCGATCTCGAACTCGCGACGGAACTGCGCCACGAGCGCGGCCGTGCGCTGCGCGTCGAGCGCGGCGAACGCGCGGCGCGCGCTCGAGGACACGGCCGACGTGACGAGGACGACGGTCACGGTGACCGCCGCGCTCACGAGCGCGAAGAGCCGCGTGCGCAGCGTCATGTTTACTCCGGGGGCCCCTGCCCCCCGGTCGCGCTTCGCGGGGCCCCATTGCCCCACTCCGCTGCCTATCTGTCCGGTTGCCTATCTGTCCGGTCCGTGTGGCTTCTCCGGCTTCTCTGCCAGGGGCTCGCTCCGCAGCCACATGTTCGCGAGGTTCCATGCGCCCGATGGCCACACCGCGGGTCCGCCCCACGACTCGACGCGCTCGCCGAGACCGTAGAGCGCCGGCAGATGCACGACGGGCACGATGACGTCACGCTCGACGAGCGCGCGCTCCATGCGGTACACCGCGTCGAGCGGCGCTCCTGCTCCGGGTGCCGGCTCGTTCGTCGCCAGCGACGTCACTCGCGCGCCGAGGGTGCCGACGATCGCCGCCAGCACGCGGTCAGGCGTCGTCGCGTCGAACGTCAGACGCAGGAGCCGGACGTCGGGGCGCGGCGCGAGGCCGGCCGGCGCCTGGACTTTGATCGTGATGCCTGCCTCTCGTACGTCGACCGCAATCCGTTCCGCGATCGCCTGCGCCAGCGGATCGGCCGCATCGACACGGAGCGTCAGCGCTCGCCGTTCGGGCGGCAGAGACGCGACGGCCGTTCGTGCCGGCGCCGATCCGGACAGCGGAGAAACGCTCTGGAACATCGGCGCGTAGCCGCTGAGCCATGGCGGCAGCAACGCCGCCGCCGCTTCGCTCTGACGCTGCAGCAGCACCGTCGACAGCGTCGCGCGATCGATGGCGGTCGCAACGACGCGACGCACGAGCTGGTCGGACGGCGTCGCGCGATGCGGCTCGAACACGAGTACGAACGTTTCGAGCGGACGGGAGCCGACCGAACGAAGGCCGCGCTGCACGAGACGCCGGAGATCGAGGGGCCGGACGGGCACGAAGTCGGCGCGCCCCAGCTCGAGCGACGCGAGCGCGTCCCCGAGCGCACGGCCTTCCGCAATCTGCACCGCGTCGACGAACGGCCGGCTGCCCCAGTAATCCTCGTGCGCGCCGAGCGCGATGCGGCGCGGCTCGGTCGGTTCCAGCCGGAAGGGACCGCTGCCGACGAGATCGCCGGTCGCCGTACGAATCGCAATCGCGTTGCGCGCGTCGGCCATTTCCCATGGAAAGTCGGGCTGCGCCCGATCCGGATCGATCACCACGACGTCGCTGTCGACGCCGACCTTCCACGCGCGGCCGCGGGCACGAAGCGCCGCCGCCACTTGCGCCGGCTGCAGGCGCGAGCCGTCGTGCAGCGTCACCGCGTCGCGGATGCGGAATCGCCAGCGCTGACCGGCGCGGTCGCCCTCCCATGACGTCGCCAATTGCGGCCGCAGACCGCCAGAGGCATCGGCGGCCACGAGTGTTTCGAAGACGAGCGGCAGGACGCGAGCGCGTGCGGCCGATTCGGCGGCGTCCACAGACGAAGCAACCGGATCGAACGTGCGGATGACGCCCGGCATCTCGATACGCAGCGTGCCGCCGTAATGCGGCCGCGCCGCCTGAAGCACGATCGGCAGCGCGATCGCGCTAGCGATCGCAGCTGATGCGAATGTGAAACGCTTCATAACGATCGGCGCCCGCGTCGTGCGAGACCGCAATCGCGGAGGTCGCATCGGGCGCCGCCCAGAGAGCTGTGAATCGGCCGGGCAATTCGACGGGACCGGCAGCCGGAATCAGTTGACGCTGTACCGCGCGAAACAATCTCAGCGTGTCCGGACCTGCGCTGCGGCCAGCGGACGCGACGAGCACGAGATTCCCGACGTTTCCGACGTTTCCGACGTTTCCGACATTTCCGACATTTCCGACATTGCCCCCAGGGCCGGCAGGCCCCGCGCACGCCGCGCTCAGCGCCGCGACGTCGTCGCCCGACGCCACCGTCGCCACCGATCGCCGGCTTTCGTCGAGGAATACGAGCGCGCCGGACGATCCGGCGACCAGCCAGCGCGCGTTCGCGTCCGGGCCGAGCGGCGCGGCCGCGAAAAACGGGAGCCCTTCGGGCGTGAGGAAGTAGTTGCGATTCGCCTCGATGCCGGTGTTGTCGATGCCGAGTGGCCACGGCTGCCGGACGTCGTCTGCCGCGGCGCACGCGAGACGCGTCGCGTCGCTCGTGCCGCGACAGACAACGCCCGGCAGAAACACCTCGAGACGGCCGCCGTCGAGGCGAAGCTTGCCTCGAACGTCGCGCGGCCACACGCGCGAGGTGGCGATCGGCTGTGAATCGGCGCGTTGCCAGCCGGCATCGCTTCGCTGATAGCGCGTCAGCGCGCGTGGATCGAGCACCACGAGCCGGTCGCCGGCGAGCGCCACATCGAGAATCGGCGCGCGCTGGCTGAAGAGCGGCTGCACGTCGAGCGTCAGCGGCGCCCCTCGATTCGTGCGCGGGTCGAGCGGCCGCGTCGCGGCGACGACATGTCGTGTCGAGCCGGTCTCGATGTCCGCGACGCACGCACGTTCGCGGAGGTTCTCGAGACAGCTCACGCGCACGGCCGGCGCGCCCGGTGCGCGCTCGACGATGCGGACGCCGCGCGCCGTCAACGCGCGCGCGATGTCGGCTTGTGCCTGGGTCACGGTGGACCGGTCAGCCATGTCAGCGCTGTCAACGCCGTCGATCGTGATGAATGAGAGCGTCGCCGATTGAGCGGAAGGCAACGCCGCCGCGATTTTCGCCGCGAGCTCGATCGCCACATCCTGGTACGGCGACGGCGGTTGCGCGGAGAGCGGCGCGATCGTGAGCGAGAGTGTGAGGACGCGAGTCGCCATATGCATCAGACGCTCGCGGCCGTGGATTCCCACGTCCGCGAATGATAGCAGCCCGTGGCATCGCCGATCACCGAGCCTCCGGCTGAGGCGCCGTCGGGAGCGATTCGTCGAACAGGCGTGAGATCTCGGACGTCCGCTCGGCGTGCAGCTCCACGACGTCGCCGGGACGCACGCGATCGAAGAGCTGCTCGACGTCCTGATTGCGGAGCCGGATGCATCCGTGCGACTTCGCCGCTCCAATCGAGCGCGGGTTGTTGGTGCCGTGGATTCCATAACCCTTCCGGCTGAGACCGATCCAACGCGTGCCGACCGGATTGCGCGCGCCGGGCGCGATCGCCTTGCCCGATTTGTAGTACGTGGGATTCGACACGCGGTTGACGATCGTGAACGTCCCGACGGGGCTCGGCGTGGCCGCAGCGCCGACGGCAACGGGAAACACCGTCACGACCGCGTCGTTCTCGATCAGGGCCAGCTGGCGATCGGGAATGCTCACGACCAGACGCCGCGACGGTGTCGTCGTCGTCGTGGCGGTCGTCGTCGTTGTCGAGTCTGCCGCGAAGGCGCGATCGGCCGCGAGCATCGCAATCAGGACTGCCGTTGTGACTGTGGCGCTGCCCTTCAGGGCTGCGATTCGATCCGTGCCGGTTGTCTCCATGTTGTCCTCGCGTGTGTTGCGGACGACAGGAGCAAGCGGCGCCGCCACCGGCTAAACCGCTGATCGCGTGCGAGTTACTTTCCTGAAAGGGCGGAAAGCGCGTGTCAGCCGCCGCACGGCGTGTGGCGGCTGACACGGCGCGCCGGCACGGTCTGGAGACCGTGCGCTCCCGGTTGAGAGCCCGCGCGGAGACGCGACCGACGAGTGGGGGGTGAAAAACAAAGACGGGAGCGGCGACCTTTCGACCGCCGCTCCAATCCGTTTACTTGCGTGCCGGAACTTTGAGGGCTTCCAGGTGCGTGACGATGTCCTGGCCCGAGGAGGCAGGCTTCACGGCTTTGTCGATGTCGGCAATTTTGCCGGTCGGATCGATGTAGAACGTCCAGCGGCGCGCGAACTGGCGATCGGGCGGCGCTTCCGGATTGATCACGCCGTACTTCATCGCGACTGATTTGTCGGGATTGGCGAACATCGGGAAGTCCGCCTGCTCCTTCTCGGCGAACGCCTTGTTGTCGGCCAGCGTATCGACGCTGATCATGAAGTACGCCGTGTCGAATTTCCTGATCAGACCCCCGCTCTCACGGAGCGAGTTGCATTCCGCCGTTCAACCAGCGGTGAACGCTTTGGGGAACCAGGCGAGCACGACCCACTTGCCCCTGAGATCTTTACTGAGCGTGTAGGTTTTGCCGTCGGTGGCCTGCAGCGTGAAGTCCGGCGCCTGGTCCCCCACCTTCAACTCCGCCGCCGTCGTCGTCGAAGTTGTCTGGGCCGAGGCTGTCGAACTGGCGAGCAGACCGCACGCGACGATCGCGAGCGGCAGCGCGCAGAAATCGGTAGACCCCCTCTTCATCGAGAAGCCTCCTCTGATGGACCAGGACGATATCACCGCCCAGAAGGTAAGTCGATAAAAACAGACACCCTGACTCGCTCCTCGTTCGCGTACACCATCACGGTTGCTCGAGGCCCATTCCAAATCAGCCGGTATGCTCCGGGCAGTTGGGCGGCACGATGATAGTGACCGTTGGAACCGTTACGACGATGACCGGACCGATGTCGCTGACCTCCAGGAGCTGCTGCCGTCAGTTGCCAGCGACTCCGATCACGTTGACCAGGACATAGCGCAGCCGTTCAGGGCTGCGCGGCGGGACACGATAGCCCGCCTGCGCTGGCTCTTGATCACCATGAGCTCCGGCGTGGCTCGCCGAAGCGCCTTCGGCGCGAAGGCGGCGCAGGTACGAACCGTGCAACGTGCTGCGCTGATGCGATCGAAATTCATGGCCGCATGGCTGAGCATGGCGCTCGCGCTGTCCGCCGCAGCGTGCAGCGACAAATCCACACCGACCTCGCCCGCGCCGACACAGATCGACGTGACAGGCCGTTGGGCGACGGACATCTCCATTCAAGGCCTGACCGGACGCATGACGTGGACGCTCACCCAATCCTCCGGCGGCGTCAGCGGTCCTGTGTTGGTCAGCCTGACGAACGGATTCGTGCTCCTGAACGGATTCCTGACCGGCACGCTGACCGGCACATCGCTCGCGTACAGCATTACGGTTGCTCCAGGCGGCGTCCCGAATCAGCCCGCGTGCTCCGGACAATTAGGCGGCACGATGACGGTCACCGTCGGAGCGGTGTCGACGATGACGGGACCGATGTCGGTTGTCTCGAGCAACTGCTCGCTTCAGCTCCCGTCTACCGCGATCACTTTGACGAGGATGTAGCGCGGCTGTCGCCGATTCGCGTCCCTTCCTCGATCTTCGATTTGATGCGGCGGATAAATCGATCCGCAACGGCGGCGTCGAAGCCGCCTGCACGGAACGCGTCGCGCCACTGCGCGTCGGACAGCTTCGCGAGCCAGTCGCACGCCCATCGGACGTCGTCTGGCGTGATGCGCTCGTTGAACAGCTCCTGATGCCATCCGTGATAGTTGAATTCGACGAAGCCGTCGCGGACGCCCTTCACGAAGCGCAGCTGCTCGAAGAGATTCGGATCGCCTTCCTTCGCATCGAGCTTTCCTGTTTCACCGAGCGCGCTGCCGACGTCGCGCACGACGTACCAGCGCGTCGCGCCTTCGCGCGACGACGTCAGCTCGTAGACTGTGTTGTTCGAATCCTTCAAATCTGAGCTGTTGAACATCATCAGCACGACGAGCAGCCCCTGATACGGCTTTGTCCCGACGAACGGATTCTGCTGCCACGACCAGTCACCCATCTCGCGAAGCGCGTTGTGCTTCGCGCGGAACCGCCCGCCGGGCGTGCGTTCAGGCGATCCGTCGCGCGCGAGCGCGAAGGACGGCACGAAGTACACGGGCGGCTGGTGATATCCGATGGCCGAGAGCACGCGCGAGAGCGTGACCTCGATCGGTCCCTCATCGCCCTGCTTCACGCTCCACTCCAGTCCCCGCGGATCGGTCGCGGTCAGCCCGGGACTGTTGCCGTGGAGTTTCGGTTTCACGAACGAGTAGGTCGCGTTCGGATCGGGCGCGTTGCCCGCGCCCCACGGACCGTTGAAGAGATCAGCGGCCACGATCCCGGCCGGCTCGCGCCACAGTTCCGCCATCTGCTGCTCGGCGACGGCCGGCGTCACGGTCGGGCGAATCGACACGACGATGAACGGAACGTTCGCCGCCGCGAGCACAAACGTAATAAGGATTGTCTTTTTAAGTCGTTGCTCTCGCTTCTCGCGGTCCACCCAGAGTCAGCGAGCAAGAACCATGTCACGAGTCTGACAAGTCAGACTCGTGACAAATCGATCGAAGTCTGACTTGGCAGACTCTTTACACGGTACGAGGATTGCTCAGCTCAGCGGGGCGACCATGCCGCGCTCGAGCTTTGGACGACTAGTGCTCGTGATCCTCGGGGTCTTGCTGTGCGCCCACGAGGACAGCGCGGCCGCTCGGCGTCCTCACGCACGTCCACAGCCGCCGCCGCCACTCATCACCAGCGACACACGCCTTCTCGTCGTCGCTCCGCACCCTGACGATGAAGTGCTGGGCGCGGGCGGATTGATGCAGCAGGTCCGCGCCGCCGGCGGCAAGGTCCGGGTTGTCTACCTCACCAACGGCGACGGGTTCCGTGACGGCGTGCAACTGGAGGAACGCGACGGCACGCCCAAGCCGAAAGATTTTCGCGGCTACGGACGGCGACGCCAGTCAGAAGCGCGCGCGGCGCTGACGGCGCTCGGCCTGGGCGAGGCGGCGGCGACATTCCTGAGCTTTCCCGATCAGGGCCTGTGCAGGCTGATTCGCACGTACTGGTCGGAGCGTCGCCGCCCGTACATGTCGCCGTACACACGCCGCGATCGCCCGCCGCTCAACGAGACGTTCGTGGCTGACACGGAATATCGCGGCGAAGATCTCACACAGGAGCTCGCGCGGCTGATCGGCGAGTACCACCCGACGCTGATCCTCGTCCCGCGTAAAGAAGATCAACATCCGGATCACTGCGCGGCCTGGTACTTCCTCGCCGATGCGCTCGGCGACGTCCGCCGCGTCATGCCCGACTACTCCACCGATGTGCTGAACTACATTGTGCACTTCAAGGACTGGCCGTTCGAGGACGAGCGATCCGCCTTGCCGCCGCCGCCCGGCTTGAACGGCGGCGTCTCGGGGTGGATTCGTGTGCCGCTGACGCCGGCCGAGATGAAAGCCAAGCGGACCGCGCTCGGCAAGTACAAGACGCAGCAGCACGCGATGAAATGGTTCCTCGACGGCTTCGTCCGGACCAACGAGGTCTTCTCGCGACCGGCGCCCGTGCGCATGGTGCTCCCGCTGAAGAACACGCCCTGTTGCTGATGCAACGACTCGAGTCGCTCGATGTGTTTCGCGGGCTGACGATCGCCGGGATGATCCTCGTCAGCACGCCGGGCACGTGGGACGCGGTCTATCCGCAGCTCGAGCACGCCGCCTGGGACGGCTGGACGCTGGCCGATCTCGTATTTCCGTTTCTGCTGTTCGCGATGGGCGCCGCCGTGCCGTTCGCACTCGCGCGGCGCCGCGGGATCCGCTCGGTGCGCACGCACGTGATTCGCCGCGCCTCGATCCTGTTTGCGCTCGGCCTTCTGCTCAACGCGATCCAGACGCCGCCGCCGCTCTCGCTTGCCACGTTCCGCATTCCGGGCGTCCTGCAGCGCATCGCGCTGGTCTATCTCGCGGTCTCGTGGCTGACCGAGCGGACGTCGACGCGAACGCAAATCGCCGCCGCCATCGCCGCGTTGCTCGGCTACTGGGCGGCAATCACGTTCGTGCCCGTGCCCGGTTGCGATCACCCGACACTGTCGGCGGAGTGCAACATCGGGTCGTTCATCGATCGCCACGTGTTCGGGCGTCACATGGCGTATCCCATCTGGGATCCCGAGGGACTCCTGAGCACGGTGCCGGCGATCGCGACCGCGCTGTTCGGAGTGTTTGCCGGCAACTGGCTGAAGGAGCCCGGCGCGCGCCATCGGACGCTCTCGCTCTTCGCCACGGGCGCCGTGGCGGTGCTCATCGCGAGCGCCTGGGATCGCGTGTTTCCGATCAACAAGAACCTCTGGACGAGCTCGTTCGCGCTCTTCAGCGCCGGCCTCGCCGTCCAGGTCCTCGCGGCGTGTCACTGGCTGCTCGACATCCACCATTGGCGCGCCTGGTCGCGTCCGTTCGTCGCGTTCGGCCGCAATCCCCTCGCGGGATACTTCCTGTCGGTCGGGACCGACAGCATCCTCACGCGGTGGACCGTCGCCACCGAGCACGCGTCGCTGAAGGGGTTTCTCTATCGCATGCTGTTCGCGTCGTGGCTGGGCCGTTGCTGCGGCACCGAGTCCGCGTCGTTCGCGTACGCGCTTGCGTACGTCGCGCTGTGGGCGCTCGTGCTCGGAGAGATGCATCGGCGCCGCATCTATATCGGCATCTGATGCGATGGCGGCCCTAAAAGGACCGCCCTGCACGACCTTCGTCACGCGCCGTAAAGGTATGATCCTCCATCATGCAGAGAATTTTCTCAGCGGCCCTGGCGGTCTTTCCGTTCTTCTTCTTCCAACCGGTCGCGACCGCGGATGCCGCGGGACGGCCAATCACGGTGAACGATCTGTTGTCGATGTCGCGCATCAGCGATCCGCAGCTTTCTCCGGACGGCACGCGCGTTCTCTATACCGTCGCGGTGCCCGACGTGAAAGCCAATCGCACGGCGCGCGACGTCTGGATGGTGACGCTCGCAAGCGGCGAAGCGCGCGCACTCACCACCGGCGGCCACGAAGGCCGCGGCCGCTGGTCGCCCGACGGCAAGAGCGTCGCATTCATCTCGACGCGCAGCGGCAGCATGCAGTTGTATGTCGTCACCCTCGCTGGAGATGGCGTCGCCGGCACTCCCAAACAGATCACCAACCTCTCGAGCGACGTCGACGGCATCGTCTGGGCGCCTGACGGCCGATCGATCGCGTTTACCGCCGAGGTGTATCCGGACTGCCGAGACGAGGCGTGCAACGCCGCGCGAGACAAGGCCGTCGAGGAGCAGCCGAGCAAAGCGCGGATCTACGACCGGCTGCTCTATCGGCACTGGACTTCGTGGAGCACCGGCAAGCGAACGCACCTGTTCCTCGTCCCGGTGAACGGAGGTGCGGCGCGCGATCTACTGCCGGGCGCGGACTACGACGTGCCGCCGCCGCAGCGCGAAGGTCCGCATCCGATCGCGTTTTCGCCGGACAGCAAATCAATCTGTTTCACGGCCGTGACCGACGCAGTCGAAGCGACGAGCACGAACGGCGACCTGTTCGAGATCGACGCGGCGGGAGGAACGCCTCGCAAGCTGACCACGAATCCGGGATTCGACGGCGCGCCGGCGTATTCGCCGGACGGGAAATCGATCGCGTACCGATCGCAGGCGCGCGCCGGGTACGAGGCCGACAAATGGCGGCTGATGGTGATGGATCGCGCAGCCGGGCGCTCGACGAGCCTCACCGACGGGCTCGATCGCAGCGTCGAGGATCTGCGCTGGTCGACCGACGGCGCGTCGATTTATTTCAACGCCGAAGATCGTGGCGAAATGCCGGTGTTCGTGATGACCGCCGCAGGCGGGACTCCACGAGCTGTCACGCCAGGCTCGTTCGACGGCGAGTTCGATGTCGTGCGCGACACCCTTGTCGTCTCGCGCAGCAGCCTGGCGTCCCCGCCCGAGCTCTTCACCGTGTCGCACGGCGGCTCGGGGAAGCCGCTCACGCGTCACAACGCAACGTTGCTCGCCTCGCTCGACCTCTCGAAGCCGGAAGCATTCACGTTCAAGGGCGCGGGCGGCGCCGAGGTGCAAGGGTTCCTCGTGCGGCCGCCGGCGTTCGACGCGTCGAAGAAGTACCCGGTCGTGCTGCTGCTGCACGGGGGTCCGCAGACGCAGTGGAGCGACACGTGGAGCTACCGCTGGAATGCTCAGACGTTTGCAGCGCCAGGATCCGTCGTCGTGCTGATCAATCGGCGAGGTTCGACCGGCTTCGGTCAGAAATTCACCGACGAGATCACCAACGATTGGGGCGGCAAGGCGTTCGCCGACGTCATGAACGGTCTGGAGTCGGCGCTCGCCAGGTATTCGTTCACCGATCGCCAGCGCGTGGCCGCCGCTGGCGCATCGTACGGCGGCTACCTAATTGACTGGCTCGCGTCACAGTCGAACGGGCGATTCCGCGCGCTCGTCTCGCACGCCGGCGTGTACAACCTGACGAGCATGTACGGCGCAACCGAGGAGCTCTGGTTTCCCGAGCATGATTTCGGCGGCACGCCGTGGACCAATCGCGCGGCGTACGAGAAGTGGTCGCCGAGCTCGTACGCGTCCGACTTCGGGAAGTTCAAGACGCCGACGCTCGTGATCGCCGGCGAACAGGATTACCGCGTGCCGTACACGCAGAGCCTCGAGTTCTACACCGCGCTGCAGCGGCAGGGCGTCCCGTCGAAGCTCGTGATCTTTCCCGACGAAGGCCACTGGATCCTGAAACCACAGAACAGCATCGTCTGGTACACGCAGGTGCTCGGCTGGCTCGGAAAATACCTGTGAGTCCCGTCGGCGTCGAACCGCGCGAACAACGTCAGGCCGGCGCGTGGTTCCGCGAGGTGACGCGCGAGCAGTGGATGGCGTTCATCGGCTCGTACCTCGGGTGGATGCTGGACGGTTTCGATTACACGATCCTGACGTTCCTCCTGGTCGACATCCAGCACAGCTTCGCTGTCAACGCGACACTCGCCGGACTGCTCGGACAGATCACGCTGATGTTCCGGGTCGCCGGCGGCATCGGCGCGGGCACGGCGGCCGATCGCTGGGGCCGCAAGGGCCCGCTGATGTTTTCGATCCTGTGGTACTCCGCGTTCGCGTTTCTCAGCGGCTTCTCGACGTCGTACGGCATGTTGTTCACGTGCCGGGCGCTCTTCGGCATCGGCATGGGCGGCGTGTGGGCCGCGGGCATGCCGCTGACGCTCGAGCACTGGCCGGCGCGGCTGCGCGGCACGGCGTCGGGCATGATGCAGAGCGGCTACTCGCTCGGGTTTCTCCTCTCGTCGCTCGTCTATCAGTTCGGGTACCCCCTCGTGAATCAGCGTTCCGATCTCGGCTGGCGCGCGATGTTGTGGATCGGCGTGCTGCCGGCGCTGCTCGTCTTCTTCATCATGAAGCGCGTCAAGGAAAGCCCGGTGTGGCTCGCGCGCCAGCGGCACCTGGAGAGCCGCAAGGAGCGGGATCCGTTTTCTCTGGGGAAGCTCTTCACGCGCGACGTGCTGCCGACGACGATTCACACGTCGATCATGATGGGCGCGTTCCTCTTCATGTATCACTCGCTCACGTACTGGTACCCGACGCTGCTCGGCCAGATGCATCGGCAGCCGCTGCCGTTCCTCCTCGCGTTCAACGTCGGCGCGATCACCGGTGCGGTCGCGATCGGCAGGTTGTCGGAAACCAGGCTCGGCCGCCGCGGCGCCGCGATCCTCTCGACGCTCGTCGCCATGCTCGTCATTCCGTTCTACGTGTTCACAGCGGACACGGTGCTCTTGTGGCTGGGCGCGCTGGTGATGGGCGTTCTCGGCGCCGGCAACTTCGGGATCGTGCCGGCATATCTGACCGAGCGCTTTCCGACCGTGGCGCGCGCGGCAGGCGCCGGCTTCGCGTATCACGTCGGCGCCGGGCTCGGGTCGTTCACGCCGACGCTCGTGGGCCTGCTGCAAGATCGTGGTCTCGCGCTTCCGACCGCGATGGCGCTGTGCATCGCCGGGTCGGGCGTGATGCTGTCGATGCTGATCTGGATGGGACCGGAAACGCGCGGACGCGAGTTCCACGCGCTCGAAGAACCCGCGTGATCGGTCACGCGTCCGGAATGCGATCGTCGAGCTCCTGCAGCCAGGCGGCCGCTTCTGCGTCGCTTGGCGCGCGCCAGTCGCCCCGCGGCGACAGCGACCCGCCCGAACCGACCTTCGGCGCGTTCGGCAAACAGGATCGCTTGAACTGGCTGAACTGAAAAAACCGGGACAGAAATACTTCCAGCCACTTCTTGATCTCACCGAGGGAGTAATCCGGCTGCCAGGCATGATGCGCCATGAAGGCCACCTTGCTCGGTCGATATCCGAACCGGCTGATGTAATACAGATTGAAGTCCTGCAGCTCGAACGGTCCGATGACGCTCTCGGTCAGCTGCGACGGCTGGTCTTTGTTGCCGCCGGGAATCAGTTCGGGCGAGATCTTCGTCTCGAGGATCGCTTCGAGAATCGCGTCGGTGTGGCCGTCGAATTGATGCGACGTCACGACCCATCGGATCAGATGTTTGATCAGTGTTTTCGGCACGGCGGCGTTCACGTTGTAGTGGGACATGTGGTCGCCCACGCCGTAGGTGCACCATCCGAGCGCGAGCTCGCTCAGGTCGCCGGTGCCAACGACGAGCGCGTCGTGGAAGTTGGCGAGGCGAAAAAGATGCGACGTGCGCTCTCCGGCCTGGACGTTCTCGAACGTGCGATCGCAGACCTCTTTCCCTTCCGCGAAGGGATGACCGAGGTCTTTGAGCATCTGCAGGCATGACGGCTTGATGTCGATCTCTGCGGCAGTCACGCCGAGCAGCCGCATCAATTCCCACGCGTTGCCGCGCGTCGTCTCGGTCGTCGCGAACCCGGGCATCGAAAACGCCAGGACGTTGGCGCGCGGAAGCGCGAGGCGATCCATGGTTTTCACCGCGACGATGAGCGCCTGCGTCGAGTCGAGGCCGCCCGATACGCCGATCACGACTTTCTGAATTCCCGTGCTCGTCAGACGCTTCGTCAGACCATGGACCTGGATGTTGTACGCCTCGGCGCAGCGATCGTCCCGGGCCGCCGGATCGCTCGGCACGTAGGGAAAGCGCTCGACGTGGCGCTGCAAGGAGATCCGCGCGCGCGGCAGTTCGAATTCCAGGGCGACGTGCCGCATCGCGGTCACGCGATCGCGATGATCGGCGGCCGAATCGTTGAAGCTGGTCGTGCGCATCCGCTCCTGCGCCAGATGCTGCAAATCGACGTCGGCGACGATCAACTGCTCGTCGGCGGCGAAGCGCGTCGATTCGGCGAGGCGCTCGCCGTTCTCGTAAATCATCGCGTGGCCGTCCCACGCGAGATCGGTCGTCGATTCGCCCGCGCCGGCAGCCGAATAGAGGTACGCGGCCAGGCATTTCGCCGACTGGGACGCGCAGAGACTGCGCCGGTAGTCCGCCTTCCCGATCGTGATGTTGCTCGCGGACAGGTTCGTCAGCACTGTGGCGCCGGCGAACGCCGCGAACGTGCTCGGCGGAATCGGCACCCACACGTCCTCGCAGATCTCGACGTGGATGGCGAAGCCGGGCACGTTCGCGACGTCGTAAATCAGGTCGTTGCCGAACGGCACGCGCTCGCCGAGAAGCCGCACCTCGCGGATCGCCGCGTCGCGCCCCGCCGTGAACTGACGCTTCTCGTAGAACTCGCGGTAGTTGGGCAGGTAGGTTTTCGGCGTCACGCCGAGCACACGTCCGCGATAGATCGCGATCGCGCAGTTGAACAGCTTCTCCTGCAATCGAAGGGGAGCTCCGACGATGACGATGGGGACAAGCGCCGTGCTTGCCTCCACGAGACGCTCCACACCCTGCAGGGTGGCGTCGAGCACCGCGTCCTGATGGAAGAGATCGTCGTTCGAGTACGCCGACAGCCCAAGCTCGGGGAAGAGCGCGACCGCGGCGTTCATGTCGGAGGCGCGACGGGCCAGGCCCAGCGTGCGCTCCGTGTTGTAGTGCGGATCGGCGACGCGCACCGAGGGAACGCAGACGGCCGCCCGCGCGAACCCGTGCGAGTAGATGGAGTGAAAGGCGGACCGGCCTTCAGTCGTGCTCGAACGTGAGGCGCTCCCCGTAGGCATCGAGCGTAAAGGCCCCGATCGTATCGCGGAGCGGCAGCTTCGGAAAGTGCATCCGGTTTCTTTGCACTCTTTGCGATTTTTGCGTTCCCAGTGCCCGAAACGGCCTCATTCGTCGTCGCCGACCCACGCGAATGCGGCCAGGCCTGCGGCGGCGACGAGCAGCGCGCGTATCCGCCGCACCAGCGCCAGCGTGAGCCCGGCGGCCGAGGGCAGACCGATCGCGCTGAAGAGCAACGCGAACGTTCCCTCGGACACGCCGACCTGACCGGGCACGAACGAGAAGGCGATATCGACAAACTTCACCCCGCCCTCGACCACGATCGGATCGGTCCAGCGGCGAGGAAGACCAAGCGCCGCGATCACGATCCAGATCTCCAGCATCAACAGCATCTGGGCCGCTGCCTCCATGGCGAATACCTGAGCGAGCCGCGCCGGATGCGCATGAAGAAAGGTGATGAGCACGCGCTCGACCGGCTCGATCGCTTCCGCCGCACGTTCTGCGCGCGATGTGCCTGCCACGACGCCGAGCGCGCGGACGATCGGCACGATCAGACCGATGCCGGTCGTCGCTGCAAACGTGAATGCGCCGATGAACGCGATCGTCAGCACCAGCACGACGACGGCGGCGGGCCGGAGCGTGGTGGGAAGCGAGCCTCGCACGAGCAGCAGCGACAGCGCGATCGCGGCCAACCATGACGACGCGACGGTGTAGAGCAGGTACTCAGTCGCGACCGCCGCAAAGGCATCGGCGGCCGCCAGGCCGCGACGCGTCAGCAGCCATCCCTTGGCCGGCTCCGCGAGAAACGGGCCGGTCAACGTCAGCTTCTCCACCGCCTCGCCGGAGATCCTGATGCGCAGTACGTCGGCGTATCTCACGCCGCCGGAGAGAATGCTGCGCCAGAGGGCCGTCGCGCGAATCGCGAGCTGCATCGCATACGTCACGGCGACGGCCGCAAAGCCCCATCCGACGCGCGCGAGCATGTCGGCGACCATTTGCACACCGGCGCGCCAGACGAGGAGTACGACGATGCCGAAGCCGATGGCGAGCAGCAGGAGGCGGGCGGTTCGTGTCACGGCGCGGAAGATACGGTGCGGAGGCGAACCGCGCATATAATCCGCACGCGCGCGATTATGCCCTATCCCGTTTCTGTCGATGTGACGCCAGCGCTTGCGAACCGGAACAAACTGACGACGGCGTTCAGGCTGATCCTGGCGATCCCTCACATCATTCTCGTCGGCGGCGTCGGGATTTCCTTCGGGTTCTCGAGTGGCGGGTATGGACGCAAGGAATCGTTCGGTGGAGAAACGGGGTTGCTCGGCGCCGTCGCGTTCGTCCTCGCGATCGTGAGTTGGTTCACGATCGTCTTCGGCGGTTTTCACATCGTCGGCATCCGCCAGTTCACGGTGTTTTACATGCGCTGGCGGGTGCGCGCGCTCGCGTACGTGATGTTGCTCGAGGATCCGTATCCACCCTTCGGCGACGCGCCATATCCGGCATCGCTGGAGATTGTCGATCCGATCGGGCCGCGCGACCGCCTGACCGTCGGCCTGCGGCTCCTGCTCGGGATCCCGCATTTCATCGCGCTGTTTTTCCTCGTGTGCGCGTGGTGGATCACCGCGATCATTTCCTGGGTGTGGATTCTCTTGAGCGGTGCGTATCCGGAGGGACTCTACAACTTCGGCGTCGGCGTTTTACGCTGGCTGCTCCGCGTCCAGGCGTACATGCTGCTGATGGTCGATGATTACCCGCCCTTCTCATTCTCATAGGTCTGGTAGGTCTGGTAGGTCTGGTCGGTCTGGTCGGTCTGGTAGGTCTGCTAGGCCTGGTGGGTCTGGTAGGCCGGTAGGCCTGGCAGGTCGGATGGGGCAGGTGGGTAAATGCGTGGTCCGACCTACGCGCCCCACCTGCCCTACCCGCCCTACTGCGCCTTCAACGGCGCGCCGCACAGCGGCCCAGGGCATACGCCGTACGCGAGGCCGCCGTTGTCGACGCACGCGTTCTGCAGCGACGGCGACCAGGTCCACGTCGAGTCCTTGCAGCGGCCGGTCGCTGTCTCGCCCGCGGAGTTCGTCGGCGGCGTCGGATACATCACGACTTCGATTTGCTTGTCGCCGTCGATCATCAGGTTCGTCATCCGCCAGGGCAGATAGCCGTCCCTTGACGCTTCGAGCGAGACGCGCGTCGCGGAGATCGAAGCGAAGCGGAACCGTCCGCTCGCGTCGCTCGTGACCGTCGCCCCTGCGTCCGGACCGCTGGTGATTGCGATCCGTACGGCGCCAAGAATCTTCGGCGTCGGGTTGACTTCGCGCACGCCGCCGCTCAACGCGAAGTGGACGCGCGGATCCGGCGGCCGCGTGAGGACCAGACGGAGGGCGCCCGAAGCGCCGAGATAGTTCGCCCGCACTTCGACTTCACCGTTCGCGACGATGGTGAGCACGCCGGACGAAGAAATCGTGGCGATCGACGTGTTCGACGACTGCCAGGTCGAGAGCGGCGTCACGTCGCGCGTGGAACCGTCCGACATCCGCGCCGTGGCGGTCAACTGCATCGTCGCCTCGGTAATCGATTGATTCGTGAGGACCAGCGCGGTCACCGTCGCGGCAATCGCCGGTTGTGGCGTCGGCGAGACTGGGTTGTCGACCGAGCTGCCCGTGCACGCCATCGCCGTCGTTATCGCGAGGGTCGCCGAGGCGAAAAGGCACACCCGTTTCATACACGCATCTCCCTGCGTCACAAGCACCCTCAAATGGGGCAACGTATTTCCGAAACAGCCCGGCTGTACGGCCTCATCGGGCTGCGTGCTCGAAAAGAGCAAGGCGAATGCCACAGCTCGAACCTGAGCGGTGACAAACGCCTGGGGTAGGTTTGGGCTAGTTCATTCCCAAAAAACCACGATGACCACAATTCTTCAAAATGGTCGCGGCCCGTTCTGCGCGCCTGTCAGGCAATCAAACACGTTCGTGTCGATGCGGACACTGGCGGCTGGGCATCGCGGGCGTTGAATGACGGCCGAGTCGACGATGAGACGCGGCGTCGGGTCACTTCAGGGATACGCCGGCGCCGATGACCATGAACGTCGTGCGCGGGCTGCCGTCCCTGCCGGGCAGCGATGAGACACCAGGATTGATCGCGTAGAGCCGGACGTCGAAGCTGAACGCGAGGTGTGATTTCGCAAACCAGCGTGCGCCGCCGCCATAGTTGATCGTCTTCAGCGATTCCTCGTCGCCCTCGAGCGGCTCGCGCCCCTCAGGCACGATCGACCAGTTCGAGCGGCCGATGCCGCCGCTCAAGTAGCTCCAGCCGGTGCCGGCGCCGAAGTTCAGCGAGAGTTGCGCGCCGAGCGATCGAAATCTCTCCGTGACCGCTTTGAGAGTCGGTGCCTGGGCAGGCGGCGTGCGCGTCGCGCGCGTCAGCGTCGCCTGGCCGCCGACGCCCACCGTGATCGCCTTGAACTTGAACAGGTAAACGTGCGCGCCGAGCTGCCCGCCGAGGCCGGTACTCGGCAGCTCTGTTTCCCCGAGACCGCGGCTGGCGGCGAGGAGCGGGTCCTGCGGGAAGCGCGGCACGTTGCCCTGCAGGTCGACGACGAAGATCGGAATGCGCGGCGGAGGTTCCTGCGCACGAACCGGAGCGGCCGACACGAGGATCAACAGGACGAAGGCGACGACGACGCGAGTCACGTTTTTCTTTGCGGCCTTTGCGGTCTTTGCGTTCCCGATTGTACTGGTCATCGCGCCGCTGCGGTCAGCCGCTTCCAGATGCGCTGCTGCAGATCGTCGGTGACAACGAGGCGGGACACGTCGCGCTCGCGGCGCGCCGCCTCGTCTGCCGACCGGCAGTCGGCCCAATCGGCGGTGCGCTGGCGCGCGAGATCGACGCACGTATGATCGAGGCCGCGCGTGAGCACGAGATGGCTGGGGCCGAGCCAGTCGCCGTACGGGCGCGGGACAATGTTCCCAGGACCCCAAGGCTCGCGATCGACCGCGCCGAGCAGATTGCGGCCGACGTACGGCAGCGGCGCCGGATCGATGCCGAGGAGCGCGAGCAGCGTCGGCGCCACATCGGTCTGACCTGCCGGCGTCGCGCGAACACCGCGCAGTCCTGGCGCGCGCACGAACACCGGCACGCGATCGTTCAGGGCCCACGCGGCGTCGTCTGCGCGGATGCCGATGAGTCCTGCGAGCGACGCGTCGCGCGCGAAGCCGGCATCGTGATCGCCGAAGACGACGACCATGCTGTCGTCGAGAAGACCGCGCCCGGCGAGCGCATCCTTGAACTCCTCGAGCGCCTGATCGAAGAAGCGCATCGTGTGCAGGTAGTTGCCGAACGACGTCCCCTCGAGCGCGCCGAGCTTCAACACTTTGTGTGCGGGCGGAAAATCTTCGAAGGGATGATGCAGCGACAACGTGACGACCCATGCGAGAAACGGCCGCGGCATTTTCGTCAGGTGCGGAACCATCTGCTGGAGGAAATCGCGATCGTTCAGTCCCCAGCCGATCTGCTCCGTCATCTGAAAGTCCGCCTCGAACAGCGTGTGCTGAAACCCGTACGACGGATGCATGACCTGTCGATTCCAGAATCCCGGCTCGAACGCGACCGCGGAGAGCGTCCGGTATCCGCGATCGGCCAGCACGCGCGGCAGCGCGACGTAATGATTGCCCGGGTACCGGAAGGCGGCCGCGCCGTGCTCGAGCGGCAGCAGCGACGCCAGTGTCGTGAGCTCGGCGTCGGAGGTCCGCCCCTCGTTGGTCTGATCGGTGACGTTCGTGAACCGTACGCTGTCGTCGGTCCATTGCCGCAGATGCGGCATCACGTCCTGACCGCCGACGCGCAGGTTGACGACGAAATCCTGCAGCGACTCGACCTGCACGACGATGACATTTTTTCCGCGCGCGGCGCCGAAGCTCGGTCCCGCGCCGGCCCTCACGGGCGCACGCGCCTCGAACCACGCGACAGCATCGGCCATCTGCGCGTCGCTGACGGGCACGCGCAGCCAGGTGCCGCGCAGATAGTTCCACGTGTCGTACGCATGAAAGCCGAATGGACCGAGCTGCTCGACGACCGCTCGGTCCCTGAACATCTGGTCGAGCGGCGCCGACGCGATCACACGCCTGGCCGACAGCGCGACACCCGACACGGCGAGGATCGCGAGCGCCGCGGCGGCCACCCGCGCGCGTGCGCCGAGCGACGGCGACGGCTCTTGCCGACGTGACAGCCGAATCGTCAGCCACACGGCGAACGGCCAGTCGCCGACAAGCCATACGAGTCCGGGCGTGAAGAGACTGCGAATCGATCCCCATACGTGCCCGGTCTGACGCACGCCGAGCAGCGCCGGCGCGGAGAGCACGTCGCCGAAGAAGCGGTAGTAGAAGACGTCGGCGAGGATGACGAGCGAGCCGAAGATGCCGGCGGCCAGCAGCACCCACGCCCGCACGCGCCGCGGGAACGCGAGCGCGACGACTGCGACCGGCAACGTCGCGGTGACGATCGTCAGCCAGTACGCGACCGCGGTCGGTTCGAGCAGCGCGTCATGAAAGATCACGAACGGTTTGGCGAAGAGCGATGCGAGGCACCACCAGATGTCCGCCGAGAGGGCAACCCGTGCGTAGCGCTGCCCTTTGAGGGCCGCGATTCCTGCGATCGCAACGAGCAGCGGCAGCGGCCCGAGAATCCAGAACAGCGGCGGAACGACGATGACCAGCGCGAGCGGCTGACGCGGCGAGACCTGCGCGAACCAGGTGACGCCTTCCTCCACCATGTCCCATTGCAGCCAGTACACGCCCGGAACCGGCGGCGCGAGCACGCGGCCGCGCACGGCGACGCGCGCGCCCGGCGCCACGAGTCCGGACAGTTCGGTCCTGATGCCGTCGTGATACGGCGCATTCCATCGCGACCGCGAGACGATCTCGCGCGGCACGAGCCAGAGCCAGTGATATGACACGTGGACGCGACCGGGATCCCACGCGCGCTGCCCGGTGTTGACGACGGCGATGGGAACCGTGATTTCGTCAGACGCCTGGAGCACGCGCGGCGCGCGGCCTTCCAGCGTGAACGCGAGCGAGTAAGGCGGTGCTGGAGCGCGGCCGCAACCGACGACGCCGGCCGCGCAGAGGGCCAGCATCAATCGGGTAATCGGGTAATTGGATAATCGGGTAACTGGATTGTTGAATCGATCGACCAATCAACAATCAGATTACCCGATTACCCGATTACCCGATTACCAGATGTCGTCGTCGTCGTCATCCGCGGCGCGCGACGCCGGCGTGATGAAGAGACTCCGCCGTGGCGGCGGCATCGGCGAGTGGGCCCCTTTCACGGAGCGCCAGATGATGTCGTTCAGCAGGACCTCAGGCGTGCGATCGGCCTCCGAGAAGTTCATCTGCAGCGACGCGATCGCGCCGAACGCGTTCGTGGGATTTTTCTCGTCGAGCGAGACGCGCGCATCGAACCGGCGGAACGCGCCGACGTTGGGCGTGCCCGTGAACGCCGCGTGCATCGGCGTGGCCGCGGCGTCGTAGGTGCTCATCGGCGGCAGCCCGAGGATGAGCTCGATCGTGCGCAGCACGCTCGCCGTCGAGTAGAACGTGTGATCGACCGCGGCGCGTTTCACGAACGGGCTGGCGACGAGCAGCACGGATCGGTGCGAGTCGACGTGATCGGGGCCGGCCTGCGCGTCGTCTTCCACCGCGAAGATCGCGGACTCTTTCCAGTACACGCTGTTGGAGATCGCTTCGACGAGGCGGCCGAGCGCCACGTCGTTTTCCGCCACCATCGCGCGCGGCGTCGGCGCGCCAGGCCTGGCGCCCGCCGTGTGATCGTTCGGCAGCCGGATGATCGAAAGCTGCGGCAGCTTGCCGTCGCGCTCGAACTGCCGGAACTCCTGCAGCCAGACGTCGATGCGCTTGTTGTCCGTGACCTCGAGATCCCACCCCGCGTACGCCGGCGACACGAGTCCCGCGAGACCCGGCACCGCCTCGACCGCGATGACGTCGTGGTTCGGGCCGGGGCCTGTATAGACGTGATCGACGAACTCGCCGTAGCTCCGCACGCTGACGTTGGCGCGCCGCGCGTAGTCCCAGATGTAGCCGCCGGGCGGCGCCGAAATGTTGCCGAACGGATTGCGCAGCAGGCCGCCGCCCTCGGCGAGGTACGGCGAGCCGGCCCGCGCGTACAGCGTCTGCCACGTCTTCTCGATGAAGTCGGTCGCGTACGCCGCCGTCGAATACGAGTGACCGTTGTAGCTGACGTCGGCGTCGACGAAGAAATTGTCGAACAGCACGAAGGTCTGCGCGAGCGCGTGCCCGTTCGGCGTGATGTCGCGTCCGAAAATCGTCAGCTTCGGATCGCCGTTGCCCTCCGGCAAGTCGCCGAGCACCTGGTCGTACGTCCGGTTCTCGCGAATGACGTAGAAGACGTGCTTGATCGGCGAGACGCCGCCGACAGTACGCGGAATCGGCGATCCGATCGGCACGTTCGGATTCATCCGGATCGCGTCGGTGTACGGCGTGAGCGACATGACGCGGCGCGTGTAGTCGGCAAGCGCCCCGCGATCGGGCGTCGTGACAATCGACACCGCGCCGACCATGCGCCGCTCCATGCCGCCGTTGTTCAGATTCGCCGACGGCAGCAGTCCCTTCCCGCTCAGAATCAGAATCTGCTTGCCGTCTTTCGAGAAAACCGCGCCGGTCGGATACCAGCCGGTCGGGATGAACCCCTCGACGAAGCTGCGCGCCGGGTTGCCGACGTCGACGACCGCCACCGCGTTGTTGTCGGCGTTGGCGACGATCAGCGTGCGGCCGTCAGGCGACAGCGCAACCGAGTTCGGCGTCGCCGTCGGCGGCGCCTGCGCGCCGAGACTGGTCGAGATCTGCTCGATCGGTTCGCCGGCGAACGTGTCGTACACCCAGACCGACGCGCTGCTCGCGCAGGCGACGAACAAACGCTTGCCGTCGCTCGAGATCGCCATCGCGTTCGGATGCTCGCCCGACGCCCACTCGCCGAGCAGGTACAGCGAGTCGGCGTCGTACACGCGGATGCGCGAGCCGCCCCACAGCGAGACGTACAGGATTCGTCCGTCAGGCGAGAGCACGCACGAGTACGGCTCGACGGGGAGCGCCGCGGTGTGCGTCACCTGACCATTGCTCAAATCGATCCGGGAGACGGTCATCGCGAAGACGCGCGTGGCAAACAGCGTACGGCCGTTCGGAGCGATGGCCAGCCCGCCGACCATCGTGTCGCTGCTGTGCGCAGGCAGGGCGAGCGTGCGCACGCGGGTCACGACGCCGTCGGCGTACGAGAATTCCTGGACGCTGTTCTGCCCTGCTCCGCTCGCGTACAACTTCGTCCCGTCGGGATGGAACACGAGGCCGAGCCACGTGTGGTCCATCGGCATCGTCGTCTTGATCGCCCACGTGCTGATGTCGACGACGTTCAGCGTGGGGCGCGATAGTCCGTTGTTCGTGATGACCGCTTGGCGGCCGTCAGGTGAGACGACGATGTTCAGCGGGAGCGTACTGAGTTGAAGGTGCTTTCCTGCCGGCGCCAGCCGCCATCCGTTCGGCAGCAGCGTCGAGCCATCGCCCATCGAGCCGGGGCCGGCGGTCAGCGGCGGAGGAAAGTACTGCGCGCGGATGAGGACCGTCGTGGCGACGGCGACCAGCAAGGCGGACCAAATTATGATCGGACGGATGAGCCGAGTGCGTCTCACGCACCCTCCGCCGCCGACCGCACGCCGACCGGCTGCGTTGTCCGCAGCGCGGAGGAGACGACGTTTTGAACCATTAAGGGACTGGAAGGTCTGTTAGTTGTCGCGCATGATACCAGTACAATTCCGACATGCAAGCGCTGCGTGAGCCTCGAACGCGGGGAAAATGCCTTGGCTTCCTCGTTTTGCCCATGTCTGCACAGGGCGCTATCGGTCTCATCGGCCAGAGCCGGCCGCGGGCGCGCGACCTGGGCGTCGCTCCGGGCGTGTATGCGCCGGGGCCGCTCAACGCGATCACCGACGTTGACGGCGTCCGCGTCGGCCACACGACGCTCGTCGAGGGCGATGCCGTGCGAACGGGCGTGACCGCGATTGTGCCGCACGGCGGCAACGTGTTTCAGGAGAAGGTGGCCGGTGCGGTGTTCGTCGGCAACGCGTTCGGGAAGCTCGCCGGATCGACGCAGGTGAACGAGCTCGGCACGATCGAGACGCCAATCGTGCTGACGAATACGCTGAGCGTCGGCGCCGCGATGGACGCGGTCGTGCGCTACACGCTGGCGCAGCCGGGCAACGAACAGGTGCGATCGGTGAACGCTGTCGTCGGTGAAACCAACGATGGCGGCTTGAACGACATCCGCGGACTGCACGTCACGCGCGAGCACGTGATCGATGCGATTCGGAACGCGAAGAGCGGACCGGTGACCGAAGGCGCCGTCGGCGCTGGAACCGGGACGGTCTGCTACGGATGGAAAGGCGGGATCGGTACTTCGTCGCGCAAGCTCGAACGCACGAACTACACCGTCGGTGTTCTGGCACAAACCAACTTCGGCGGCAATCTGACGATCAGCGGCATCCCGATCTTTCGTCTGCTTCAGCCGCCCAGCCGACGGTCAGCATCCGCGGAGCGCGACCGGGGGGCAGGGGCCCCCGGAGTAAACAACGACGGTTCGTGCATGCTGGTCGTGGCGACCGACGCACCGTGCGATGCGCGCGATCTGCAGCGGCTCGCCGGGCGCGCGATCTTCGGCCTCGCGCGCACCGGATCGTCCTACAGCAACGGGAGCGGCGACTTCGCCATCGCGTTCTCGACGTCGCCGGAGATGCGCAGCCGCTTCAACGACGCGACGCCGCGCGCACGGCAGGTGCTTCCGGCCGACGGCATGTCCCCACTTTTCGAAGCGGCGCTCGAGGCGACCGAAGAAGCGGTGTACAACTCGCTGTTCCAGGCGACGACCGTCAAATCGCGCTTCGGCGCTGCTGAAGCCATTCCGATCGAGCGCGTACGCGAGCTGCTTCGCAAACCCTAGTCGTCGAGCCGCATCGCAGCATGGCTGAGATGGGCGATTGACGCTCCTCAGCTCAGGCGGCTAGGATCGTCCCTCTTGCCCACGACGATTTCCGACCGCCGTATCCCGTTCGCCGCGATTCGAGACGCGTCCACGGCCGTTTACGCCGCCGCCGTCCGCACACCGCTCGTTCGGCTCGCCGCCGAGAACCTTCCGAACGTCGAGCTGTACTTGAAGCTCGAAGTGCTGCAGCCGATCGGATCGTTCAAAATCCGCGGCGCCTACAACGTCGTCCGCCAGCTCTCGCGCCACGAACTTCGGGATGGCGTGTGGACCGTCAGCGCGGGAAACGCCGCGCAAGGCGTCGCATACGCGGCGCGCCTCGCGGGCGCGAGCTGCTCGGTGATGGTCATCGACACCGCGCCCGACACGAAGGTGAAAGCCATCGAGCGGCTCGGCGCGTCGATCGTGCGTGTGAGCTACGACGAAGCGTGGAAGACGGTCGAATCGCACCGATCCGATCGCATGCGCGGACATTTCGTGCATCCCTTCGACGACGACCAGTTCATCGCGGGCAACGCGACGGCCGGAGTGGAGATTCTCGAGGATCTGCCCGACGTCGGCGCCATCGTCGCGCCGCTCGGCGGCGGCGGACTGCTCTCGGGCATCGCAGCGGCGGTCTCCGAGCTGAAACCAGGCACGCGCGTCTACGCCGCCGAGCCCGAGACCGCGGCGCCGCTGTCTGTGTCGCTCGCCGCGGGCCAGCCGATGTACTTCGACAACTGGCAGGCCTCGTTCGTCGACGGCGCCGGCGGAAAATCGGTCCTGCCCCGCATGTGGCCCCTGCTCTCGCAGTTGTCCGGCTCAATCGTCGTCACGCTCGACGAGGTGGCGCGCGCCATGAAGCTCACGGCCGAGCGAGCGCACGTGATCGCCGAAGGCGCCGCGGGCTGCGCGATCGCTGCCGCGCTCAGCGGACGGGCTTCTTCTCCTACGCCGACAAGCGGTGAAAAGGTGGTCGCCGTCGTCTCCGGCGGAAACATCGATCTCGCCAAATTCGCCGCGCTCGTCGGCGCATGTTCCCAACGATGACCCGATATACCGGACGCCCTCCACTCCCCGAACGAATCAAGCGGCTCGAAGAACTCGCGGTCGACCTCTGGTGGAGCTGGCACCGCGAGGCTCGCGAAGTGTTTCGGCGCCCCGACTACGCGTTGTGGCGCGCGACGGCGCACAACCCCGTGCGCATGCTGTGGACGATTGCCCCTGAGAAGCTCGAGGCGGCCGCCAAGGATCCTGAGTGGCTCCGCCTCTACGATCGCGCGATCGCCGGACTCGACGATGCGCGCGCGGCGCGGAACACCTGGTGGTCGCACAACTTTCCGCATCTCCACGGGCAGTCGATCGCGTACTTCTCGGCCGAGTTCGCGCTGCATCAATCGCTAGCGATCTACGCGGGCGGCCTCGGCGTCCTCGCGGGCGATCACTGCAAGGAAGCGAGCGACCTCGGCGTGCCGCTCATCGGCGTCGGCTTCATGTATCCGCAGGGGTACTTCCACCAGCACGTGTCGGCCGAAGGGTGGCAGGAAGAGAGCTACGAGCGTCTGAACTGGGCGGACGCGCCAATCGAGCCGGCGATCGCATCGGACGGCAAGCCGTGCATCACCGCGGTGCCGCTCGGCGACCGCTCGGTGCTCGTCGCGGTGTGGCGCGTGCGCATGGGCCGCGTGAAGCTGTATCTGCTCGACACCGATCTCGAAGAGAACGCGCCGTGGGACCGCGAGCTCTCCGCGCGCCTCTACGGCGGCGACCGCGAGACGCGCATTCAGCAGGAGATCATCCTCGGCATCGGCGGCGTCCGCACGTTGAAAGCGCTCGGGTCGGATCCCGCCGTTTTCCATCTGAACGAGGGCCACGCGGCGTTCGTCATCCTGCAGCGCATCCGCGATCTCGTCGAGCATGGGTCGAGCTTCGATCAGGCGCTCGAAGAGGTGCGCGGCACGACGATCTTCACGACGCACACGCCGGTGCCGGCCGGGCACGATCAGTTTCCGTTCCACCTGGTCGAGAAGCATCTCGCCGGCTGCTGGGGCACGCTCGGCCAGTACCGCGATCACTTTCTCGCGCTCGGCGCGTACGACAACGGCGCCGGCCCGCAGTTCAACATGACGGCGCTCGCGCTCCGCTCGGCCGGCGTGACCAACGCCGTCTCCCGGCTGCACGGCGAGGTCACACGCAACATGTTCGCGCCGATGTGGCCCGCCGTGCCCGAGCCCGAGCGGCCGGTGACGTGGGTGACCAACGGCGTCCACGTGCCGACGTGGATTTCCGGCGAGCTCGCTCAGCTCTTCTGCCGCTATCTCGCGCCGGACTGGATCGAGCGGCACGACGAAGCGTCGTTGTGGGACGGCGTGCTCGCGATCCCGGACGAGGAGCTCTGGACAGTGCGGCAGTCGCTGCGCCGGTATCTCTTCACGTTCGTCCGCGAGCGCGCGCGGCAGCGCTGGATGGAAGAGCACGTCGGCGTTCCGCGCGTGGTCGCCGCCGGCACGCTGCTCGAGCCCGACACGCTCACGATCGGCTTCGCCCGCCGCTTCACCGGCTACAAGCGGCCGGAGCTCGTGTTTCACGATCCCGAGCGGCTCGCCAGGATCCTGAACGCGACCGGCCGGCCGGTGCAGATCATCTTCGCCGGCAAATCGCATCCGGCCGACGACACCGGTAAGCATCATCTGCAGCGCGTGTACCGGCGCGCGCTCGATCCGCTGTTCGGCGGCCGCGTCGCGTTCGTCGACGACTACGATCTGCACGTCGCCCACTTCCTCGTGCAGGGCTGCGACGTCTGGCTGAACAATCCGCGCAAGCCGCTCGAAGCGAGCGGCACCAGCGGGATGAAAGCCGCGATCAACGGCGTCCCACACCTGAGCATCGGCGACGGCTGGTGGGCGGAAGGGTTCACGGGCGCCAACGGCTGGGTGATCGAGGGCGGCGTCAGCAGCGACAACACCGACGCGGTGGATGCCGCCGACGCCGATGCCCTGTACCGGCTGCTCGAGGAAGAAGTCGTGCCCGCGTTCTACGACCGCGACGCGTCCAACGTGCCGCACCGCTGGCTGGCGATCGTGAAGGAAGCGATCCGAACCGTGGCCCCGCGCTTCTCGGCGCGGCGCATGGTCAAGGAATACACCGAACGCATGTACGCGCCGGCCCTGGAACGTAAGGCCGTCGCTAAATGAAGCTCTCAGCTCTCAGCTATCAGCCATCGGCTTTCGGCGTGGCATTTTCACTGAAAGCTGAAAGCTGAAAGCTGAGCGCTGACCGCTGAGAGCTACTTATTGCTGATCGGTGGGTGATGAATGATCTGGACGCGGTTGCCGTCCGGATCGCGAAAGTAGCAGGAGCGCGCGCCGTCGCGATGCGTCTTCGGCCTCGCGTCGATCGTCACGCCGTTGGCTTCGAGATATTCCGCCCACAGATCGACATCATCAGCGGCGCGCACGATCAACCCGAGATGATCCAGCGAGCCCGCCGCGGCGTCCGCCGACGTCGAACGGCCTGCCGTGAGCGAAGTCGAGCGGTGTAACGCCAGGTTGTCGATCCCCGACGATAAATAAATGTTGTCGTCGTCGGGCTGCCATTCCATGGCGAACCCGAGCAGATCGACGTAGAACGTCTTCATCTCGTCGAGACGGGTCACGTTCAGCGCAAGATGGCGGAGACCTGCGTGCCTGGGTCGGTCCATAGTGCTAGACTTTCATCATATGCCACGCAAGTCGGTCGTCAAGTCGCGATGTGCGCTGTGCGGCGCCAAGGAAGTGTCGGAGCCGCGCGGCGAAGAGAAATACTGCCGCGACTGCTGGGACAAGAAAATCGCCGTCGAGGAAATCGTCGCGCGCGAGTTCGCCCTGAAACGCTACATCCGCGCGCACAGCGCGGAGAAGTATTTGATCTACCACTCCACCGTCAAGCGCCCCTGCGGACAGCTCATCGTCGTCGACGACGGCTACGATCTGTTTCTGACGCTGATGCTCTATCCGAACTTCGGCTGGGACGAGCCAGCGTATCACCTCGAGGGCGACCCCGAAGGCCGCCTGTTCTCCGAAATCCTCGTGGACGTCGTCGCTGCCGAAGTGATCGAGCCCTGGGGCGGCGGCAAGTGGCACATGGAGATTTTCCGCTCGGTCAACCCCGAGCCCGAGGACTGGAACGGCGAGATGTAAGGTTGTCAGGCGGAAACGGTGTGCAGACCGTCCTGCTTGTTCGAAGTCGTTGAACCGATAGCTGATATAATCCGCCGCGCTATATTCAACAGCTGCTGCTCGTCCATTCCCGGGAGGTTTCTTATGACTCGCGCGCGTTTCGTTCTCGCCGCGACGCTTGCCGGCTCCAGCCTGGCCGGCGTCTCCGTGCTCGCCCAGAATCCGCCGGCGCCCGAAATGAAATCGGTCCTCGCGGGGAAGAAGTTCACGCCGCCGGTCAAGGGCGACGCGCAGATCGACTACGTGAAGGTGCCAACCAGACGCGAAGGCGCGACGCTCGTCACGCGGATCACGGTGAAGAACACCTCGAACGCCCCGATCGCGCGGCTGCGGATCGTCGAGACGTGGTACGACAAGGACAGCAACCTCATTCCGGGCGGCGACGCGGTGATCAACGGGTTGCTGCAGCCGGGCGAAGTCCGCGCGATGGAAATCCGGACCCCGGTGAACCCGAAGATGGCGACGAGCATGCTGCAGTTCACGCACGCGCAGGGCGGCATCCCGAAGCCGCATTCGGTGAAGTCGCTCGATGCGCCGAAGGAACCGGCGGCAAAGAACGCGTCGACCACGAAGAAGGCAGCGCCGAAGAAGAAGTAAGAGAGTCTGAAGTCTGAAGTCTGAAGGGCGGCCATTCCTGGCCGCCCTTTTCGTTTTACGGCAGTTTTTCGAAGCGCACCGGCCCGTCCAACTTCGGCACGGAGACGAGATGGAACGGTGACGTGAGCATCTGCGCGGCGATGAGGTCGGGGCTCGGACGCGTCTCCCGGTACTTCACGATGAGCACGCCCGACTCGGGCTGCGCGCTGACGATCTCGACACCGTAGCCGGCGGTCGGCCGGCTGCCGAGGAAAATCCCCACCACCATGTTGGTCGTGAAGTCGACGTCGGGCATCCGGCGATCGGCGGCGTGCGTCTTCCACAGCGCCGCGAACTCGGCCGGCGTTTTCACGATCACCTGCCGCGACGTGTCGATCTGGCTCAGCGGACCTTTATGAACCGTCTTCATCGTGGGCGCCGGAGGGGTTTGAGTCGCTGCGACTACACCAACGCTCAGCCACAAAAATACGAATGTTCGAAAGGGAACCTGTATCACGTTTCTGATCACCGTCGCGCCTCCACATGGATCCGTACCTGGCGCTGTACCGTCGGGTTCGGGCTGACCCGGGATCTGGCAGAGACCGTCAGCACGTACGGGCCAGGCGCGAGGTCCTTCATTGGAATTCGTGTTGTGTAGCCGTAGCCGCCGGACTTTCCCCCAAGGTCACTCGAATCACGTTCCTCCTCGGTCTTGAACAGCACCTTGCCTTCGTCGGTCGTCACCGTCGACGTGATGTCGACCTTGTGCGGCGTCGACGCGGAATTGTCGTAGATTTCCGCGAACAGCGCGACCTCGTCGTCCTGCGGGAACGTGCGGAGCGCGACCGGCGGCGCCGGCAGCACGGCGCGGAGCTGCTCGTCGGGACGGACCGTGGGCCTCGCCGCCGCGGCCTGCGAGGTGAGCGCGATGCCGCTCATGCTGAGCGGCGACTTCACGAAATCGGGCACGTCGAGGTCGTAGAGCACCGAGCCGACCGCGCCGCCGCCCGAGTCGTGCGCGGCGAAGCGGAGCTGATAGCGTCCCGGCGGGAGATCGAGCCGGTTCAACATCCGCACGCCGTACTGCTCGATGCGCGCCTTCGTTTCGGGTTTCAGGTTCATCGTCATCGCGTCGGTACTGCCGCCCTTGACCTTGCCTTGTGCGTCGATGGCGTAGTACGAGAGCTGCAGTCGATCGCTGTTGGCGAGCCGCAGATCGCGGCCGCGGATTTCGACGCCGAACAGCACCGACGCGTTGGGCGCCGTGCCCTTGAACGGTGCGGCGAACACCTGCATCGTCAGACCGCTGATCGGCAGCGGGCTGTCGAGCGCCTCGCGGACTTCCGGCGTCCGGACGTCCTTCGCGTTGGCTGGCGCCGCCTTCGTTTCCCTCGGCGTCACGTGCGCCTTGCGCGCCCGCACCACGAGTCCCGGACGCGTGACGCGCACATCGATCTTGTGGACGCGGCCCGGCCGCGCGTCGGGCGGGTAATACGCGAGCACGTAGTACGAGCTGTTGTCCGCGACGATGCGGTCGTACGCCGTGCTGAAGTCGTTCCGGTTCACGACGGCGAAGCCCCCGGTTTCCTCCGACAGCACGCGCAGCGAATCCTGCGCCATCCGCAGCTCGCTGTAGAGCGAGCCCGTCCCGATGCCGGTCGACGTGTCATCGGGGAACGATCCGATTTCGATCGACTCGTCGCCGAGATCGGTGAGGCCGCGCGGATCGATGCCGTAGATTGACACGTTCGCGCGCGTCGCTGCGGCGATGGCGTCGCGCGTCGCGTCGAGCACCATCGACGCACCCAGGTGATTCGACCCGGTCTGCGCGATGACGTCGTGGATGTCGTAGTCGATCCCTTCGCTGACGAAGAGGATCGTCTTGCGGCGCCCGCGCACCGACGAGAACCACTCGGCCACGTTCCGCAGCGTGTCGAGCGTCGACCGCGCGTTGAACGCGCGCTCCGCGTCCTCGGGATCGTTCACACGATCGCCCGCCTGCCGGAAGTCGCGCGTGCGGTAGTACTCCTCGGTCCGGTTCGCGGTCGAGGACCTCAGCTTGCGCCCCTGCGTCCTGTCGACGGCCGCGAGCAGCAGCTTCTTGTTGCTCGTGAACTCCTGGTTCGCCTCGGTCGACCCGGCCGTGTGCACGACGGCCATGAGATCGTTGGCGCCGAGCCGCCGCTCGATGAACTGCTTCGCGGCGCCCTTCACCCGCGCCGAGCGGCCGAAGTTCGTGTGGTAGTCGTCGATGACCATCACGTAGATGCGGCCGTCGAACGGACGCTCGTTCGTCTTCACGTCGGGCTCGATCGGATCCGGCTGGAAGAGCGGCCGATCCGCGCGCTCGATCGGAATGTCGACCAGCGAGAACGCGCTGATGGTCTGCGCCTTCCCGTCCTCGAGCACCTGAAAATCTTCCTTTTTCAGATCGCGGACGAGATTGCCCTGCCGATCGGTGACGACGATGTCCACTTCCACGTAGTCAACGCGGACCCGGAACGTCGGCCCCTGGGTCTGCGGGGGCGGAGGCTGCGGCGGCTGGCCGGCCGCCGGAGGATTCTGGCCGGCGAACAGCGCCGTGCCGGCGAGGAACGTGAACAGCAACGCAAGGCGTGCACGTCGTGTCATACAACTCTCATGAATGCGCTGGCTGGGGCGCGTGAATCCGATTATAGACCGCGGCCCTCCGCTCGCGAGCGACATACGCGAGCTACGGCGGGGCTCGCCGAAGCGCCGCGCGAAGGCGGCCCCCCTCCGCGCGCGACCGACATGCGCGAGCTACGGCGGGGCTCGCCGAAGCGCCGCGCGAAGGCGGCTATACTTGTCGGGTGACCTCTCCGGCCGCCGCCGATCCGACCGTCCGGCTCAGTATCTCAGACGTCCAGGCGGCGCTGAAGGGCGATGGCCTCGACGGCTGGCTGCTCTACGACTTTCGCGGCATCAATCCGATCGCGGCCGACGTCACCGCGGTCGGCCGGCAGGGCGGTCACCTCGCGACGCGGCGCTGGTATTACCTCATCCCCGCCGCCGGCGAGCCGCGTGGGCTCGTCCATGCCATCGAAAAAGATTCGCTCGCGCACCTGCCCGGCGCGACGGAACGCTACGCCAGCCGCGATCAGCTCGAAGCTGGATTGAAGCGTCTGCTGAAGGGCGTGCGCAAAGTCGCGATGGAGTACTCGGCCGGGTGCGCGATCCCATATATCGCGCGCGTCGACGCCGGCACCATCGAACTCGTACGCCAGTCGGGCGCGGAGGTCGTGTCGTCGGGCGATCTCGTGCAGCGCTTCTCCGCCGTCTGGGACGGCGATGAGATCGCCACGCATCGTCAAGCTTCCGAAAAGTTGTACCGCGTCAAGGATCGCGCCTACGACGAGGTCACGCGTCGGATTCGCGACGGCGTGCCGACGACTGAGTACGATATCCAGCAGCTCATGGCGGGCTGGTTCCGCGACGAAGCGCTCGTGACCGACGCCGACCCGAACGTGTCAGCGGCGGAAAACTCCGGTAACCCGCACTATCTGCCGACGTCGACTGCGCACCGCGCGATTCGCCCGAACGAGATCGTCCTGCTCGACCTTTGGGGCAAGCTCGATCGTCCCCGCGCAGTGTTTGCTGACATCACATGGGTCGGATACACCGGCCGCGACGTACCTGAACGGTTTGCGAAGGCGTTCGATGCCGTTCGCCGGGCACGCGATGCGGGGATCCAGCTCGTGCAGCAGGCGGCGCGCGAGGGACGCGAGGTCCGCGGCTTCGAGGTGGATCGCGCGGCATCGGCTGTCCTGCGCGACGCCGGCTACGGCGATCGCATCCTCCATCGCACGGGTCACAGCCTCGGCGAATCGGTCCACGGCTCAGGCGTCAACATGGACGACTACGAAACGCACGACGATCGGCGGCTGCTGCCCGGCACGGGCTTCACCATCGAACCTGGCGTCTACTTCGATGACTTCGGCGTTCGCACGGAAATCAATATGATCGTCACGGCGCACGACGCCGCGGTCACGGGGCCGCTGCAGGCGCAGATTCTGGCACTAGTGTAGGCGGGCCGTTCGGGCCGCCGGAGGATCGCACGATGTCCACTCGCAAGACCACCCTTTTCTATTTCCTGCTGACCATCGTCGCATCGCTCGCGGTCGGGATGGTCATCGCGTCGCGGCTCGATCTGGCGCCGGCGTCATCGGCTCAGACGATCGCCGTGCCGGCCATGAACAGCGCACCGCTCACCGGGGCGGTGAACGCGGACACGTTCCGCAACATCGCGAAAGCCTCGACGCCCATCGTCGTCAATATCAGGACCGAGATGAAAGCGCGGTCCAACGAGCTGAGCGACTTCTTCGGCGGCGGCTCGCAGGACGACTTCTTCCGGCGGTTCTTCGGTCCGGGCGGCGGCCAACAGGACGATCAGCAGCCGCAGCGCCGCGATCGTCGTCCGCAGCGGGAACAGAAGACGCAGGCGGCCGGCACCGGGTTCATCATCAGCAAGGATGGCTTCATCCTCACCAACAATCACGTCGTCGAAGAGGCGACGAAGATTGAGGTGTTCCTGTACGGCGACGACGAGACGCCGTACCAGGCGAAGCTGATCGGACACGACCAGCTCACCGACAGCGCGCTGATCGAGCTCGTCGACAAACCGAAAGGCGCGCTACCCGAAGCGAAGTTCGGCGACTCGTCGCAGATCGCGCCCGGCGACTGGGTATTGGCGATCGGCAACCCGTTCGGGCTCGCCCATACTGTCTCGGTCGGCGTCGTCAGCGCCACCGGGCGCCCGTTCACGACCGTGCCGAACCGCAACAACGACATGATTCAGACCGACGCCGCGATCAACCCGGGGAACTCCGGCGGTCCACTGCTGAACGTCCGTGGTGAAGTGATCGGCATGAACACGGCGATCATCACCAACGCCCGCAGCGAAGGCAACATCGGGATCGGGTTCGCGGTGCCGATCAACACCGTCCGCGATCTGCTGCCGCAGCTCCGCGTCGGCAAGATCACGCGCGGACGAATCGGCGTCTCCGTGCTGCCGATTCCGCGCGAAGCGTTCGAGGACTTCGGTCTCAAGGAGCGCAAAGGTGCGCTCGTCGCGCAGGTGCCGGCGGGCGGCGCCGCCGCGAAGGCGGGCATCGAGCCTGGCGACGTCATCGTCGAGTTCAACGGCCGGCCGGTCAACAACAGCGACGATCTCGTGAAGATGGTCATCGCGACCAAGCCGGGCACGTCGGTGCCGCTCAAAGTCATCCGCAACAAGCAGGACAAGACGCTCCACGTCACCGTCGAGGAACTGGATCTCGAGGCCGAGCAGCAGCAGACGCGCAGCGGCCGCGGCAACGATCGCGGCGACAACCCGACGGAGCAGCACGAGTCGACCGGGTTCGGGCTGACGCTCGACAACGTCACGCCGAGCATGGCGCGCCGGCTGCGGCTGCCCTCTGGCCAGACGGGCGCGCTCGTTACGGACGTCGACCCCGACGGCCCGGCGTTCGGCGGACTGCGGCAGGGCGACGTCATCGTCTCGGTGAACGGCCGGTCGATTTCGAGCGCGGCCGACGCCAAGCGCGAGCTCGATCGCGTGCAGCCGAACCACCTCGCGCAGCTTCGCGTGTGGCGCAACGAGCAGGAGATCTTCGTGCCGGTGAAAAAAGACTAGACGACGACGCCGGGATTTGGGATTCGGAATTTGGGATTCGCCATGATCAGGCACGACGAATCCCGAACCCTGAACCCCGAATCCCGGCTCGCGGACCTTATCCGTGATCGCGGTCCGCTCACCGTGGCCGCGTTCATGGACTACGCGCTTTACGATCCCGAGAACGGCTACTATGCCCGCGCGGCCCGGCGATCCGGCCGCGCGGGCGATTTTTTTACCAGCGTCGACGTCGGGCCGCTCTTCGGCGAGCTCCTCGAAATCCAGCTCGCCGAGATGGCTGACATTCTGGGCGGACACACGGGTCCGCCCCTACACGATGTAGGGGCCGACCCACGTGTCGGCCCATTCGATCTCGTCGAGGCCGGCGCGGGCAACGGCCGACTCAGCGCGGACATCCTGGGCGCCGCGCGAGAACGCGATCCGCATTTCTACGACGCCATCCGCCTCCATCTTGTCGAAGCGAGCGGCGAGGCGCGCCGTGCACAGACGGCCACGCTCGGCGACACCGCCGATCGGCTGGCGTCCTCCGGCGCCTCGCTTCCCTCTTCGTTCGAGGGCGTCCTGATTGCGAACGAGCTGCTCGATGCCATGCCTGTGCATCAGGTCGTGATGCGCGAACAGGGATTGAAGGAGGTCTATATAGATGTAGGGGGCCCTGGAATGCCCGCCCTACGTACCATCGAAGGACCACCGTCGACACCCGCACTTGCGGAGCATCTTGCGCACGCGGGCGCCGAGCTCCAGTCAGGTTGGCGCGTAGAGATCAATCTTCGCGCGGTCGAGTGGATTCGCGACGCGGCGCGGCGGCTGCGCCGGGGGTTCATCATCGTGATCGACTATGGCCACGATGCACGCGAGCTGTACTCGCCGACGCATGCCGCGGGCACGCTGACCAGCTTCCGCGGTCATCGCAGCGCAGGTCCTGAATCGTCAGCTGCGACGCCGCCGTGGCTGCAGTCGCCTGGTGAGCAGGACATCACGTCACATGTCGACTTCACGAGCCTCCGCGCCGCCGCGGAATCCGATGGGCTGCAGACGCTCGGCTTTCTCGATCAGACGTACTTTCTGCTGGGACTCATCGAGGACCGTAACGTGGCCCTCAATGGGTCGCGTGACGACGCGGCCCTCAATGGGCCGCGTTATGACGACAACAAGCGGCGTCGCGCGCTCAAGACGCTCGTCATGCCCGGCGGGCTTGGCAGCACGTTCAAAGTGATGATCTTCGGCAAAGGCGCCGGCACGCCGGCGCTGCGCGGCTGCTCGTATCGCATGCGCGTCACATGAGCGGAATGGCGTGGCTCGGACTCGCGATCATGGCCGTCTCCCAAACGGCGACGGTCCTCCACATCGAGCCGTTCTGGACGTGGAACACGCCGATTGCGTGGACCGGGTTCATCATCTTCGCCGACGCGATCGTGTTCAGCGCGCGGGGCGATTCGTGGATCAGGTCCGCGCCGCACGAGTTCGTGCTGCTCGCGCTCGCATCCATTCCACTATGGCTCGTGTTCGAAGGGTTCAATCTGCGGATCCGGAACTGGTACTACACCGGGCTGCCGGAGAACTTCTGGCTCCGGATGTTCGGCTACGCGTGGGCGTACGCGACGATCTGTCCGGCGATCTTTGAAGGCGCAGATCTCTTCGCTGTGCTGCGTGGGGCGGGTGGGGCTGGTAGGGCGGCTAGGGCAGGTCGGGCGGGTGAGGCTGGTAAGTCTGACCTACCCACCCCACCTGCCCTATCTGCCCCACCTGCCCTACCCGCCCTCCCCGCCCGCTTATCGATCGCCGCGGGCGCGCTCATGCTGGCGTCGCCGTTTCTCGTGTCTGCCGAAACGGCTCGTTACATGGCGGCGCCCGTCTGGCTCGGATTCATTTTCCTGCTCGATCCGATCAACGCGCGCCTCGGCGGCGCATCGCTCTTCGCCGACTGGCACGCCGGCCGGTTCGACCGCACGATCAATCTGGCGCTCGCCGGAGTTCTCTGCGGAGTGCTTTGGGAATTCTGGAACTACTGGGCGCACGCGAAGTGGCACTACACCGTGCCAATCATGGAGAACCTGAAGATCTTCGAGATGCCCGTGCCCGGCTATCTCGGCTTCCCGCCGTTCGCGCTCGAATGCTTCACGATGTACGAGCTCGTGCGTCGCGCGCTCGGCGTACGCGGACGTCCGATCGGAGTGTAAGCTGCCGCCGACGATCGATCGCGCGCTGATCCTGACGGCCGGCCTCGGCACGCGGCTGCGGCCGCTGACCGACGTCCGCGCCAAGCCGGCGATTCCGGTCGCGGGCGAGCCGATGATTCGCCGCATCGTCCGCTGGCTCGTGTCGCGCGGCGTCAGCGATCTCGTCCTCAATCTGCATCATCTGCCGGCCACGCTGACGGCGGTCGTCGGCGACGGCAGCGATCTCGGCGCGCGCGTCCGATACTCGTGGGAACAGCCGCGCGTGCTCGGAAGCGCCGGGGGGCCTCGACTGGCGCTACCCCTCGTCATTGATTATCGGGATTATCGGGATTCTCGGGATCGCGCGAGCGACACGTTCTTCATCATCAACGGCGACACGTTGACCGACGTCGATCTCGGCGCGATCGCCGGCGCGCATGCGGCGTCGAACGCGTGCGTGACGCTCGCGCTCGTGCCGAATCAGGACTTCGAACGGTATGGCGGCGTCGCGCTGGATGCAGAGGGTCGCGTCAGCGGATTCGTGCGGCGCGGCCCAGCCGCCAAAGGCTCATATCACTTCATCGGCGTGCAGATCGTGCACGCCTCGGCGTTCGCGCCGCTGACGACGGGCGAGGCGGCCAACTCGATCGGCGGCGTGTACGACGCGCTCATGACCGCTCGGCCCGGCTCGGTCCGCGGATTCGTCTGCGACGCCGAATTCCTCGACGTCGGCACGATCGACGACTACTGGCGCACGTCTCGTGTCTTCGCGGCGCGCGAGGGGCGCGCCGGCTCAAGTGTAGGGCTGCGCGCCCGCATTCACCCGTCCGCCCGCATCGTCGACTCGATTCTGTGGGACGATGTGGAGGTTGGCGCGGACGCGATGATTGAAGAGTGCATCGTCACCGACGGCGCAACGATTGCTGCTGGTACGCGGCATCATCGTCGCGTGATCACGCACGGTGGCAGCGGAGACTGACTAAGTGCACGTTGCAGAATTAGGCTCTCCACCACTGTGGTGGCGATTTGATTTTGCAATGCTCTCTAAGCAGATAGTCGCCGCGAATCATCGCCGCGAGCCGAAGGCGAAGCGCCGGCGGCTCTCGCGAGCGCGCCTGCGCGAGCGAGGCGAGCGGGCGTGAGGCCGCGCGAGCGTAGAACGAAGTGGCGGGCGCTGGGAGTGGGACCCAGCGCAAAGTAAAGATGGACCAGAGAACGGCTGAAGGCCTCGACGTCCGCGATCGGCTCGATCGTTTTCTGCGCGCCAGCCGCCTCGCCGGTCGCCGCGCGCGCGTCGTGCCGCTCACCGGCGACGCGTCCGATCGCAAATACTTCCGCATCATTCCGGACGAAGGGCCGTCGATCGTCCTCGCGCTGCACGCAAGCGCGATCACGTTCGCGGATCTCCCGTTTGCAAACGTCGCCGAGCTGATGCAGCGGCTCGGGCTGCCCGTGCCCGCTGTCCTCGGCCATTCCGACGAGCTCGGCATCATCGCGCTGCAGGATCTCGGCGACGTCACGCTGCAGGCGCACCTGGGAGCGGCGCCGGCCACGGAGCATGCGGCGCTGTATCGGCAGGCGGTCGCGTTGATCGAGGTGCTCCAGCGGCGAGGCGCGGAACTGCAATCGCCTCACGACCTGCCGTACCGGATCGCGTTCGACGTCGAGAAGCTGACGTGGGAGCTCGAGTTCTTCACGAAGCACTTCGTCGGCGGGTATCGCGGCGTGGCGTTGTCGGCCGCCGAGCGATCGGCCTTGGCGGAAGAATGGTCGTCGATCGTCGAGGAGCTGGCCAGCGAGCCGCGTGTGCTGTGCCATCGCGATTATCACAGCCGCAACCTCATGCTCAGCGACGCCAGCCTGTACATCATCGATTTTCAGGACGCGCGGATGGGCCCCGACACCTACGACCTGGTCTCGCTGCTCCGCGACTCGTACGTCGACATCACCGATCGCGATCTCGACGAGCTCATCGCCTACTTCCTCGCGCTCAAACGCGGAGACGACGACACCGACTTCCGGCGGCGCTTCGATTTGATGGCGCTCCAACGCAACCTGAAAGCGCTCGGGACATTCGGCTACCAGACAATCACGCGCGCGAACCCGGTCTACATTCAGTACATGCCGCGCACGCTGCGCTACGCGCGCTCCAACCTCGAGAAGTACTCGCGGTTCGCGCGCCTGCACGATCTGCTCGCGTCGCACATCGAAGAATTGCAATAGGTTAGAATCGACGTTTCGCGCTGTGGCCAAACGACTGTTCGGGGTGTCGACGCGCCTCTATCATCACCTGCGCCTCTCCCGAGAGCACCTGGCCGAGATTGCCGCGCACGGCTTCGAGACGGTCGAGGTCTTCGCGGCGCGGACGCACCTGGACGCGTACAACCCGGCCGTGGTGGCCGACCTGCAGCAGTGGCTGGCCGAGGCCGGCCTCGAGCTCCACAACGTCCACGCCCCGGTCGGCGCCGAGGTTCCCGAGGACGTCGATCAGGCGCTGTTCATCGCGCGGCGGATTCCGGTGAAGGTGTTCGTGATGCGCGTGGAAGGCACGCGCGACGCCGCGCGGCGCAGCATCGAACGGGTCGCCGGGCTGGCCGAGCCGCTCGGCGTGACGATCGCGGTGGAATCCGGGCCGGAGGACGCCTCGCCGCCCGGATCGCTGGTGCACCTCGTCGAAGAGGATGTCGAGGCGGACATCGGAATCTGCCTTGATTTCGGCCGCGAGCAGCGGCGCGGCGATCTGATCGACGCGATTGAGACCGTCGCGGAGCACCTCGTCGCGGTGCGCGTGCCGCTCGAGAGCCCGATCGACTGGCCCTCGGCGCTGACCACGGTGCAGAAGATCGGCTACGAGGGGCCGCTCATCTTCGACGTCGACGCGCGCGGTTCGGCGAAGGACACCCTCGCGCGTGCGAAGCGCGCGCGGGAGACAATGGAACGATGGCTCACGTCTACATAGAGAACATCGGCACGCACGAAGGCGAAGAGGTCACCATCAAGGGGTGGCTGCACAACCGCCGATCGAGCGGCAAGATCCATTTTCTGATCCTGCGCGATGGCACGGGGTTCATCCAGGGCGTCATGTCGAAGGCCGCGGTCGGCGACGAGGTGTTCAAGACCGCGGATCACCTGTCGCAGGAAACGTCGCTCATCGTCACCGGCACGGCGAGGGCCGACAAGCGGGCGCCGAGCGGATACGAAATCGACGTCAAGCACGTCGAGGTGGTCGGCGAGTCGCACGATTACCCGATCACGCCGAAAGAGCACGGCGTCGACTACCTGCTGGACCGCCGTCATCTGTGGATCCGCAGCGAGCGCCAGCAGGCGATTCTGCGCGTGCGCCACGAGGTCATCAGCGCGGTCCGCGACTTCTTCAACACACGCGGCTTCATCCTCGCCGACACGCCGATCTTCACGCCGGCGGCGTGCGAGGGGACGACCACGTTGTTTCCGGCGCAGTACTTCGAGGAGCAGACCGCGTATCTCACGCAGAGCGGCCAGCTCTACAACGAGGCCAACGCGATGGCGCTGGGCAAGGTGTACTGCTTCGGGCCGACGTTCCGCGCCGAGAAATCGAAGACGCGGCGGCACCTGACCGAGTTCTGGATGGTCGAGCCCGAAATGGCGTACGCCAGTCTCGACGACGTGATGGACCTGTGCGAGGACCTCATCGTCTCGGTCGTCGCGCGCGTGCTCGAGAAACGCGGGCGCGAGTTGAAGGTCCTCGAGCGCGACACGTCGAAGCTCGATTCGGTGCAGACACCGTTTCCGCGCATCTCGTACGACGAGGCGGTGAAGACGCTGCAGGCGAAAGGACTGCCGATCGAGTGGGGCGGCGACTTCGGCGGGCCGGACGAAACGGCGCTGTCCGAGCAGTATGATCGCCCCGTCATGGTCCATCGCTATCCGGCCGCCGTGAAGGCCTTTTACATGAAGCCTGACCCCGAGCGGCCCGATGTCGCGCTCGGCGTCGACGTGCTGGCGCCGGAAGGGTACGGCGAGATCATCGGAGGCGGCGAGCGTGTCGCCGATCTCGATCTGCTGCTGAAGCGCATCAAAGAGCACGACCTGCCGCAGGACGCGTTCGAGTGGTATCTCGACCTGCGTCGCTACGGAACCGTTCCACACGGCGGCTTCGGCATGGGCATCGAGCGCGTCGTCTCGTGGATCTGCAAGCTCGATCACCTGCGCGAAGCCATTCCTTATCCGCGAATGTTGTATAGGTTGTATCCCTGATGAAAGTTGGTCTGATTTCGCTCGGGTGTCCGAAGAACCTCGTCGATTCCGAAGTCATGCTCGGTCTCGCGCAGCAGGCAGGGCACGAACTGACGAACGACGCGGCGGACGCCGAGGTCCTGGTCGTCAACACCTGCGCCTTCATCGATCGCGCCAAGCAGGAATCGATCGACACGATTCTCGAAATGGCGCAGCACAAGAAAGATGGTGCGTGCCGCCGCCTCGTCGTGACGGGCTGCCTCGCCGAGCGGTATCGCGACGAGCTGAAGAAAGAGATTCCGGAGATCGACGCGGTCCTCGGCACGGGCGAAGTCCCTCAGATTGTCAGCGCGATCGCCGGCGCCGCGGGACGCCCTGCAGAGCGTTCCGTCCCGTTGGTGTTTCATCGCGCCGCGCCACATCCGCCGGGCACCTTGCCGACGTACATCTACGATGCCGACACGCCTCGATTGATGGCGACACCGAAGCACTATGCCTACGTGAAGATTGCCGAGGGCTGCGACTACAAGTGCGCCTTCTGCATCATCCCGAAACTCCGTGGCCACTATCGCAGCCGGCCGGCCGAGTCGATCGTCCGCGAGGCGCGCGCGCTGGCGTCGCGCGGCGTCAAGGAGCTGCTCCTCATCTCGCAGGACACGACCTTCTACGGGATCGATCGTGGAGAGCGCGGCGCACTCGCGCGTCTGCTGCGTGCGCTGAACGAGGTGGACGGGCTGGAATGGATCCGGCTCCTCTACCTGTATCCGACGACGATCGACGGGGACACGCTGGCGGCGATGGCAGAGTGCGACAAGGTCTGCAAATACATCGATCTGCCGCTGCAGCACGCGTCGAACAAGCTGCTCAAACGGATGAAACGGCCCGGGACGCGGCAGGCGTACGACGCCTTGCTCGCGCGCATCCGCGCGCGCGTCCCCGGCGTCGCGCTTCGCACCACGTTCATCGTCGGCTTCCCGGGTGAGACGAGCGGCGACGTCCTGGAGCTGTGCTCGTTCATCAGCGATCACGCGTTCGACCACGTCGGCGTGTTCACGTACTCGCACGAAGAGGGGACGTCCGCCTACGAGCTCGGCGATGACGTGCCGGCGAAGACCAAAGCGGCGCGGCGCAACCGCGTGATGAGCCTGCAGAAGAAGCTGGTCGGCAGGCGCCTGCAGAAACGGGTCGGCGAGCGGGTGCGCATCCTGATTGAAGGTCCGTCCTCCGACCACGACCTCGTTCTGCGCGGCCGTCTGGCGACGCAGGCCCCGGACATCGACGCGTCGGTATTCCTGACGGAATGCGACCCGTCGGCCTACCGGCCGGGCGATTTTGCCGACGTCGAGATCGTGGCCGCGCGCGATTACGACCTGGTGGCGCGGCCGATCGGCTGAGATTTGCCGCCCTCGACCCCGTGACGGCAGCTTCGTCGCGAAGGCCCCGTGCTATAATTTCGGATTCGGAGCCTCAGGTGGAAGGACCGAGTGGGCGTGTGCCCACTTTTTTAGTTTAAGGGCCCCGAAAAATGGCTGAACCGGCGGGCGCGGGGGACATCGTCGCGCAGATCCAGGCCGTCGCGAGCCGTGTCGCGGCCAGCTACGGCCTCGAGATCTTCGACGTGCAGTTCCGCCGAGAGGCCCGCGGCATGGTTCTCCGCATCCAGATCGATCGTCCCGGACCCGCGGCCACGGCGGACGACAGCGTCAGCGTCGACGACTGCGCCAACGTCAGCCGCGATCTGAGCGCGATCCTCGACGTCGAGGACGTCGTGCCTTCGGCGTACGTTCTGGAAGTGTCGTCGCCCGGCCTGGATCGCCCGCTGCGACACGCGGACGACTACCGCCGCTTCGCCGGACGTCGCGCCAAGATCGTGATGCGGCAGGCGATCGACGGGCAGAGGTTCTTGAGGGGCACGCTCGTCGGCGTCGAACAGGACGGACACGTGCTGTACGTCATCATCGGGGCCGAGGACAGGAAGCGGCACCGCGTGCCGCTTGGCGTGATTACTCGCGCGAATCTGGAAGTGGAGTTCTAAGCGGAGCGGGGCGTTGGGGCCCCGCGAGCGAAAGACCGGGGGGCAGGGGCCCCCGGAGTAAAAAATGTCAAATCCGCTGCAGCAGACCATCGAGGCGCTCGCGAAAGAGAAGGGCATCGAGCCGCAAACCGTCATCAGCGCGATCGAGGAAGCGGTCGCGACCGCCTCCCGTAAGTACTACAAGACGGGCGAGAACCTCAAGACGCGGTTCAACACCGAGACCGGCCAGGTCGATCTGTTCGCGCTCAAGACGGTCGTCGAGGCGGTGACCAATGCGGCCACCGAGATCTCCCTGACCGAGGCGCGCGAGATGTATCGGCCGCTCTACGGCGATGACGTCGCCAACAGCATCGAGCTCGGCGACGAAATGGAATTTCCGAAGCCGACCGAAGTGCTGGGCCGCATCGCGGCGCAGACGGCGAAGCAGGTGATCTTCCAGAAGGTCCGCGAAGCCGAGCGCGAGAACATCTTCGCCGAGTACAACCAGCGCATCGGCGAGGTGGTCAACGGCACGATCAAGCGCTTCGAGAACGGCGACATCATCCTCGAGGTCGGCCGGATCGAAGCGGTGCTGCCGCGCAAGGAGCAGTCGCGGGCCGAAAGCTACACGCCGGGCGACCGGGTGCGCACCGTGATCAAGGGCGTCAACCGCAGCGCCAAGGGACCGCAGATTCTCCTGTCGCGCACCGATCCGGCGCTGCTCATCAAGCTGTTCGAGCAGGAGGTCCCCGAGATCTACGACGGCACGGTGATGATTCGCGGGGCCGTGCGCGAAGCAGGCGATCGCGCGAAGGTCGCGGTCTACTCGCGCGAGCGCGACGTGGATCCGGTCGGCGCCTGCGTCGGCATGAAAGGCACGCGCGTCCAGTCGATTATCCGCGAGCTCCGCGGCGAGAAGATCGACATCGTCGAGTGGTCGGAGGATCCGGTCGCGTTCGTGACCAACGCGCTCAGCCCCGCGAAGGTGCAGCGCGTGTCGATCGTCGACGATCGCGAGCGGGTGATGGAAGTCATCGTCGAGGACAAACAGCTGTCGCTCGCCATCGGCAAGAAGGGACAGAACGTCAGGCTCGCCGCGAAGCTGACCGGCTGGCGCATCGACATCAAGAGCGAAGAAGAAAAGCGCCGCGAGGTCGAAGCGCAGTTCGCGGGTCTCGAGCTCGGTAGCTCGGCCGAATCGACCGAGTCCGCCAGCTCGCCTTCGGAAACCGCGGAAGTGGCGCCCGGTGAAGCCGAGGCCGAAGCCGAGGCCTCGGATGTCCCCGTTCCGTACACGCTCGCGGGCATCGGTGAGAAGACCGTGCGCAAGCTGGTGGAGGCGGGCTTCGCCTCGCAGGACGCGATCGCCGGCGCCAGCGTGGAGCAGCTCTCGGACATTCCCGGCATCGGCGGCAAGACGGCCGAGAAGATTCTCGCGGCCGCGCGCGGCGAGGCGCCAAAGGCCGAAGAAGCGGCCGCGCCTGAAAGCAACGTCGAAACGCAGGAGTCGTAGTTGGCAACTGTTCGGATCTACAAAGTCGCGGAACTGCTCGGCACGACGAGCCAGGAAGTGTCGGCGCTGCTCAAGCGCGATCACGGCATCGAAGTGAAGAGCGCGTCGAGCACGATCGAGGAAGTCGTCGCGCGCCAGTTCGTCGAGCGCCTTGCGCGGCAGCGGAACGTCCAGCTTCCGACCGGCGACATCTTCGCCGAGACGCCCGTCGTGAAAGGCAAGAAGGGCGCGCCCGCCAAGAAAGCGCCGGAGCCGCCGAAGCCGGCCGCGCCGGCGCTGCCGCCGCCGCGACTGGTGAAGACGGTGAAACCGCCGGCGCCCGCCGCGCCGGTGACGCCCCTGCCGGCGCCCGAACCAGTCGTCGTGCCGGAGCCGGTCGTCGCTGCGGCGCCGCCGCCGGAACCGGTCGCCGCACCAGAACCTGTGGCCGTCGAGGCCGCGCGCGGCGAAGCGCCGGCGCCTGTCGAAAGAGTCGAGAAGGCCGAGCCCGTCGCCGTCAAGGCTGAAAGGCCGCCGGCCGTGGCCGAGCCACCGGCGCCCGCCGTCGCGCCGCGCGCCGCGGCCGCGGCGCCGGTTGCGAAGCCGCCGACTCCGGGCCGCGTCGTGCCGCCGACCTTGCGACTCCGCATCGAAGAACAGCGTCCGACGACGCCGACGCCGCCGCTGCCGACAGCACCCACGCCGCGCGTCGTCCCGCGACCGGCGCCGAAAACGGAACGTCCTGCGATGCCGACCACGGCGCGCCCCGCAGCGGGCGGAGCGGCGGGACAAACGGGCACGACGGCCGGCCGTCCGCCGGCGCAGCCCGCGGCGCGCGCGGCCGGGGCCGCGTCTGCGGCACCGGGCGGGGCGCGTCCGGCATATGCGCCGACGCGCCCGCAGGCGCCCGTCGGCGGCCCGCGTCCGCTGCCCTCTCAACCGGTTCGCGCGCAGCAGCCGGGCGCGCCGCCGCGGCCATCGCAACCATATCCCCAGCGTCCCGGCATGCCGTCGCGGCCGCAGTATCAGCAACGTCCGGGCGGCCAGGGCCGTCCCGCCGCCACGCAGCGGCGCGAACACACGTCCCGTCCGGCGCCGCCGCCGATGCCGACCGCGCCGCCGCCGGTCACGCGGAACATCACACTCGCCGAAGGCATGACGGTGAAGGATCTCGCGGACAAGCTCGACGTTCGCGTGAAAGACGTCCTCGCGAAGCTGCTGATGAAGCGGCTGATGATGACGATCAACTCCACGCTCGACACGGAGACCGCGACGATGATCGCGCGCGAGTTCGGCGCCGACGTGCAGATGCGCAGCTTCGAGGAAGAACTGCTGCAGGTCGACACCGGCGACGCGAAGGCCGAGGACATCGTGACACGCGCGCCGGTCGTCACGGTGATGGGCCACGTCGATCACGGCAAGACGAGCCTTCTCGACGCGATCCGCGAGACGCGCGTCGCCGAGCGCGAAGCCGGCGGCATCACGCAGCACATCGGCGCGTATCACGTCACGATCAACAAGCGGAACATCGTCTTCCTCGACACGCCAGGCCACGAAGCGTTCACGCTGATGCGTGCTCGCGGCGCGAAAGTGACCGACATCGTCATTCTCGTCGTTGCGGCCGACGACGGCGTGATGCCGCAGACCAAAGAAGCGATCGATCACGCGCGGGCGGCGAACGTGCCGATCGTCGTGGCGATCAACAAGATCGACAAAGCGAACGCGAGCCCCGAGCGCGTCAAGCGCGAGCTGACCGAGCTGAACCTGATGCCCGAGGAATGGGGCGGTCAGACGGTCACGGTGGAAGTGTCGGCGAAGAAGAAGCAGAACATCGAGCTGCTGCTCGAAATGGTGCTGCTCGTCAGCGACATCGGCGAGCTGAAAGCCAACCCGAAGCGCAACGCGACCGGCACGGTGCTGGAGTCCAAGCTGGACAAGGGACGCGGGCCCGTCGCGACAGTGCTCGTGCAGGACGGCACGCTGAGCGTCGGCGACACGTTCATCGCCGGCCCGATCGTCGGCCGCGTGCGCGCGCTCATCGACGATCGCGGCCGCCCGACGAAGTCGGCGGGCCCGTCGACACCGGTCGAAGTGCTCGGGCTCACCGGTCTGCCGCAGCCCGGCGACGTGTTCCAGGTGGCCGACGCCGCCAAAGCGCGGCAGATCGCGACGTTCCGCGAGGAGCAGGCCAAGACGCGCGCGCTCGGCGCGAAAGGCGGCCGTCTCACGCTCGAATCGCTTCAGGCGCAAATCGCCGAAGGCGGGATGAAGGAGTTGCCGATCATCATCAAGGCCGACGTCCAGGGCTCGGCCGAAGTGCTCGCCGACACGCTGACGAAGCTGTCGGACGAGAAGGTGAAGATCCGAATCATCCACTCGGGCGTCGGCGCGGTGAACGAGTCGGACGTGCTGCTCGCCTCGGCCTCGAACGCCATCATCATCGCGTTCAACGTCCGGCCCGATCGGAACGCCGAAGACATCGCCGCGCGCGAGCGCGTCGAGATCCGGTCGCACTCGGTGATCTACAACGTCACCGACGAGATGAAGAAGGCGATGGCGGGTCTGCTCGAGCCGACATTCAAGGAGATGCGGATCGGCATCGCCGAGGTCCGCAACACATTCAAGGTCCCGAAGTACGGCACGATTGCCGGCTGCATGGTCACCGAAGGGCGCATCACGCGCGCGGGCGACTCCCAGGCGCGCCTGCTGCGCGATCACGTCGTCGTCTACGAGGGGAAGATCGGATCGCTGCGCCGCTTCAAGGACGACGTGAGCGAAGTGAAGGCCGGCTTCGAGTGCGGCATCGGGTTCGAGCGCTTCAACGACATCAAGGTCGGCGACATCATCGAGGTGTTCGCGATGGAGCGCGTCCCCGTTACAGCGTGAGACGCGTAACATCGCCATGAGCGCCTGCGGCCATGCCGAGCCGAGGACATGGAAATCCGAGGCGAGGCATCAGCGTCAGTTCGCGCCGACAGGGCGGGGTCCCCAACGCGGCTCCCGCGTTGGGGTGCCTGTGGGGCCCCGGCTCCAGTGGAAAAAAGTTGGTGCGCCGCCCGCGCCAGTCTGTGACTCCGCTGTCCCCCAATCTTTTTCGCCGAATACACAGGAGGCTGCTGGAGGAATGTTCCTCGGAATGCGTCGAGTGCTCGATCGATTTCCTCGCGCGAGGGCAGCGGACCGGCAAACGGCGATCCGATCGGTGCGCCGACGGCATCGGCCGTGTCGGTCGACACTCCCATCCGGATGACCGCCTCGTACGACTTGCCGCCGGCGCTGAGGAACCGCGCGAGCCGCGTCGCGCGCCCGACGACCAGCGGCAACACGCCGGTCGCCGCCGGATCGAGCGTGCCCGTATGGCCGATGCGCCGCTCGCCGAGCACGCGGCGCAAGCGCATGACGACGTCGTGCGACGTCGGGCCCGCCGGCTTGTCGATGATGAGCAGGCCGTCCACACTTCTTCGGCTATCAGCTATCGGCTTGCGGACTTCAGATTGTTGCGCTCGATCGCCTGCTCGATCTTCTCGATGAACAGTTTCTGCAGCGCGTCGATGCCGCCGCGGACCGTGCATCCGGCGGCGTTCTTGTGTCCGCCGCCGCCGAACTCCTTCGCCACCGCGCCGATGTCGATGTCGCCCTTCGACCGCATGCTGACGCGATACTCGTCGCCTTCGATCTGCTTGAAGAAGACGACCGCCTGAATCTCTTTGACGGTCAGTGGCAGGTTGATGAGGCCTTCCGTGTCCTCATACGTACCGCCCGCCGCGCGCGCCATCTCGTGATCGACGTACACGATCGCAATCCGGCCTGTCGAGTCGATCTGCATCGCGCTCAGCACGGCGCCGAACAGCTTCAGCCGGCCCATGTTGTTGCTGTCGTACACGTTTCGCGCGACCAGCACCGGATCGACGCCCGCTTGCACGCACTCGCGGCAGATGTCGAACGTCCGCGGCGAGATGCTCGAGTAATGGAACGATCCCGTGTCGGTGAGAATCGCGAGATAGACATGCGTCGCGATCTCGGGCGTGAGCGGGACGCCGAGCGCGCGCACGAGATCGAACACCATCTCACCGCACGCGGCGGCGCTCGCATCGAACCAGTTGATCCGGCCGTAGCCGGTGTTGCCCGGATGATGATCGATGTTGATCACGAAGTACCGATCGAGTCCCTCGACGCCGGTGCGCCCGAGATCGCCGCACTCCATGATGATTGCCGCGTCGAACGCGCCGTCGACGCGCGGCGCGATCTTGATGTCCGGGACGCCGGGAAACTGCATCAGCGGACCCGGCGCCGGGTCGGCGTTCACCGCGACGGCGTCCTTGCCGAGCGCGTGCAGCGCGTACGCCATGGCGAGCTGCGATCCGATCGAGTCGCCGTCGGGCCGGGAGTGCGAGGACAGGACGAAGCGTTGTCGCGAGCGGATGGCGTCGACGATCGCCGCGATCTCAGGATTCTGTGTCATTTTTACGGCTCGCGGGGCCCCACCCCCGCTCGCTCTCACTCGGCGGCCCGGCGTTCGCCGGGCTTCCCTCCGGCGGGCCACCCCGCCGCGGCTGCCGCGTCGGGGACCCCGGCGCCTCGCTCGGGCCGCGGGCGCTGGGATCCGCGTCGCCGGCGTGAAGCTCGTTGAGGAGCTGCTCGATGCGATCCTGGCCGGCAATCGATTCGTCGTAGATGAACTTCAGCTCGGGCACGCGGCGCAGCCGCAGGCGCGATCCGATCTGGCGCCGGAGAAATGGCGCGGCGCGCTCGAGCGCCCGCTCGGAATTGCGGCGGGTCTTCGCTTCCTCTCCCGTCGGGCCCAGCGCGGTGTAGAAGACGCGCGCCTGCTGCAGGTCCGGGCTCACCTGGACGCGTGTCAGCGTGACGAACCCGATCCCGGGATCGTGCACCTCGCGCGCCAGCAGATTGGCGAGCTCGCCCCGGATCTGGTCGGCCACGCGATCGGGACGGGAACCCTGTGACATCAGGTGAGGAACTCGACGTCGGTGCGTGTGATGAGGCCGGGCTCGACGCGCTCGATCTCGTCGGCGACGGCGGCCAGCTCGCGGTCGGCGTGCTTTTCATCGGTGCTCACGGTGACGACCGCCAGCGCCGCGCGCTGCCAGAGATCCTGATGCTCGACCTCCGACACCGCGACATTGAACTTCTTCAGCCGATCTTTGATCCGCCGCAGCACCATCCGCTTGTCTTTCAGCGACTGGCTGCCGGGCACGTGCAATTCAACGGTCAAGAGACCGACGACCATTTTTTCACTGGCGCCGGGGCCCCACAAGCACCCCAACGCGGGAGCCGCGTTGGGGACCCCGCCCTGTCGGCGCGGGATGACACTGATGCCGCGCTGCAGACAGCGCGGCATGGCCGCGGGCGCTCATTGCCGGATAAGGCTCACGTAACCGTTTTCCGACTTGATCTTGTCAGCGTCGACCAGGACCGAGTGACCGTGATGCTGGATTGCTCCGCCGGCTTTTACGTCCGATCGCTCGCGCACGACCTCGGACAGGCGCTCGGAACGGGCGCCCATCTCGAGCGGCTTCGGCGGACGCGGAGCGGCGACTGCACGCTGGCCGGCGCGATCGAGCTCGCATCGGCTGAGCAGGATCACGATCGCGCGAAAGCGTCGATCATCCCGCTGTCGCGCATGCTGCCGGCATGGGATGCGGTGGTGCTCACGATCGACGGCGTGCGGCACGCATCCCAGGGACGCAATCTGGGACCGGGTGACGTCGCTCGGGATTCACAACGCGAATCCCAGGTGCCGAATCCCGAATCCCGGTTCGTTCGACTCCTCGATCCGGCGGGCGAGCTGATCGGTATTGGCGAGCCTGCGGGGACATCGGGGCTTTTGCATCCCCTCGTTGTTCTGATCTAACATGTTCATCTTGCTCGACTAAGGATATTCCGGTCATACGGCGCATTCGGTCCGCGAGCGGGGGAAAGGGCCCCGCAACGTCAACTTCGCGGTCTGGAGCGTTCGTGGAGGCAGCTCAGTGGCCCTAAGCAAAGACCGCAAAACCGAGCTCATCGGGAGTTACAAGACGCACGACGCCGACACCGGATCACCTGAAGTGCAGGTGGCCATTCTCAGCGAGCGCATCAATTATTTGACGGAGCACTTCAAGGCGCACGCGAAGGACCATCACTCGCGGCGCGGCCTGCTGATGCTCGTCGGCCGGCGGCGCCGGCTGCTCGATTACCTCAAAGCCAAAGACGCGCAACGCTACGCGGATCTCATCAAGCGCCTGAACATCCGCAAGTAGCGCCGCTACGCGAACTCCGAACTCAGAACTCAGAACTCAAACCCAGTTCTCAGTTCTCAGTTCTCACTTCTAAGTTGTGCTTATGCATAGCCGCGAACTCACGATCAACGACAAGACCCTGCGATTCGAAACGGGCAAGCTGGCCACGCAGGCCCACGGCTCCGTCCTCGTCCGGTACGGCGACTCGGTCGTGCTCGTCACCGCGTGCCGCGCACCCAACGCGCGCGAAGGCATCGACTTCCTGCCGCTGACGGTCGACTACCGCGAATACACCTACGCCTCGGGCCGCATCCCGGGCGGCTTCTTCAAACGCGAGGGCAAGCCGGCCGAGAAGGAAGTGCTGACGAGCCGCGTCATCGATCGGCCGATCCGGCCGCTGTTCCCGCCGGGCTGGCGGTTCGAGACGCAGATCATCGCGCTGGTGCTGTCGGCCGACGGCGAGAACGATACCGACGTACTCGCGATCACCGGCGCGTCCGCCGCGCTCGCCCTCTCGGAGATACCGTTCGAGAAGACGATCGCCGGCGTCCGCGTCGGTCTAGTCGACGACCGCTATGTGATCAACCCCACCTTCGAACAGCGGAAGATTAGCAAGATCGACCTCGCGGTCGCCGGCACGCAAGACGGCATCGTCATGGTCGAAGCCGGCGCGAAGGAAGTCACCGAGCAGCAGGTGGTCGAAGCGCTGCAGGCGGCTCACGCGGCGATCCGGCAGATCGTCGCGACGATCGACGACCTGGCGAAGGAAGCCGGCAAGCCGAAACAGAGAGTTCAGAAAAAAGAAATCGGCCACGACTTCTACCGTGAGGTGGAAGAGAAGGTCCTCGTGCCGCTCACCGAGGCGATGCGGATCCGCGGCAAGCTCGAGAACTACGATCGCGTCGATCAGGTGCTCGAGGACCTGGTCGCGTCGCTGCCCGAAGGCGAAGTCGAGCGCAAGCTCGAAGCGAAGCAGATCTTCAAGGATCTGAAAGAGAAGGTGCTTCGCGACGAGGTGCTCACGCACGGCGTGCGGCTCGACGGCCGCAAGTTCGACGAGATCCGGCCGATCTGGATCGAAACCAGCGTGCTGCCGCGCACGCACGGCTCGTCGGTGTTCACGCGCGGCGAAACGCAGGCGCTGGTCACCTGCACCCTCGGGACCGCGGAGGACGCGCAGAAGATCGAGAGCTTCGAGGGCGAGCAGTGGAAGAGCTTCATGCTCCACTACAACTTCCCGCCCTTCTCGGTCGGCGAGGTCGCGTTCCTGCGCGGGCCCGGCCGCCGCGAGGTGGGACACGGCGCGCTTGCCGAGCGCGCGCTGGCGTCGATGATTCCTGGCGAAGAGCAGTTCCCCTACACGGTTCGCGTCGTCGCCGACATCCTCGAATCGAATGGGTCCTCGTCGATGGCATCGGTTTGCGGCGGCTCACTGGCGATGATGGACGCCGGCGTGCCGCTCAAGAACTCGGTCGCCGGCATCGCGATGGGCCTCGTCATGGACGAGAAGAGCGGCAAGTACGCGATTCTCTCCGACATCGCGGGCGCCGAGGATCACTACGGCGACATGGACTTCAAGGTAGCCGGCACCGCCGACGGGATCACCGCGCTGCAGATGGACATCAAGGTCACCGGCATCACGACCGAGGTGATGCAGAAGGCGCTCGACCAGGCGCGGCGGGGCCGCCTGCATATCCTCGAGAAGATGCGCGAGGCGCTGCCGACGCCGCGCCAGAACATCTCGGCGTTCGCTCCGCGCATCGTTACGATCAAGATCCCCGTCGACAAGATCCGCGACGTCATCGGGCCCGGCGGCAAGATGATCCGCAGCATCATCGAGCGCACCGGCGTGAAGATCGACGTGGAGGACGACGGCCGCGTCAACGTCGCGTCGGCGGATGGCGAGTCTGCGAAGAAGGCGATCTCGATCATCCAGGAGCTCACCGCTACGCCGGAGCTGAACAAAACCTATCTGGGAAAGGTGCAGCGGATCACCGACTTCGGCGCGTTCGTCGAGATCATGCCGGGCACGGACGGCCTGCTGCACGTCTCGGAAATCGCCAACCATCGCGTCAAGGACGTGCGCGATGAGCTGAAGGAAGGCGAGCAACTCCTCGTGAAAGTGATCAACATCGATCCGACCGGCAAGATTCGGCTGAGTCGGAAAGCTCTCCTGCAGGAAGAGGCGAAGTCGCAGGAACCGGCGGGCACCAAAAAGTAACGAATCAGCGTCGCGGGCCATAGGAGAATAGCTATGGCTCTCGTTGCGTACGCGCTCAAGCAGCCTTTTGTTGTGCGCGTTCGACCCTTCCTCGACTTCCCAAAACTTTTTTCCACATTCCCTCTGCGTTGGTGCCCGGTATGACAGTTGCAGCACTCGGCCGTATGACCATGGACCTTCCCGTTCTCAAGTGCGGTAATTGCGAGCCACTCAAGCTCGGTATTCATGCGGCGGCGCTTGGTCTGGCCGCTCTCATGGGCGCTTACAACGGCGCTGCCTGGCTGAGCCGGCGGCAGCGACACCTCGCTGTCAACACGGTGCTGTACACCTGTTTGACAATCTGGGAGCAGCGGCACGTCGCGCACCATCTGGCTACGGTTCGCAGCCTCCGAACGAACTTGGATCCGGCGCCGCCCGCGCCTGCTGAAACAGTCGAGAAGGTCGAGGAAGTGGCCGCAGTTGCGGCAGTCGCCGCGGCCGTGCTCGCCGCGTAGCGTTTCGGCGCATCGACCGATTCGTCGCGCGACGACAAGCTGAATTGTCGCTACGACATTTTGAACGCCTGCGCCGCGGCGATTCGTTCGCGGATGGGCGGGTGACTATAGAACAGCCACTGAACGATTTTCGACGGGTGTTCCTCGGCGAGGTTTTGGGCACCCAGCCGCCGCATGGCGGACACGAACGCACCCGGGTTGCGCGTCAGGTCGAGCGCGAAGCGATCGGCGCTCCGCTCGAAGGCGCGCGACATCGCGTGCGCCACCGGCACCATCGCCAGCGAGACCGCCCCCGCCGCGAGCACCAGCAGCGGCAACCCTGCGACATCGTCCACCCCGCGCAATCCGATTGGCGCCGACAGCGCGCGCAGTGCCACGGACGCGAGATAGAAACCTGCGAGCACGAGCGTGCTCTCGAACACGATGCCCTTCCAGATATCCCAATGCACGTGATGCGCGAGCTCGTGCGCGAGCACCACCTCGATCTCATCGTCTGAATACTCGGCGAGCATCGTGTCGGATACGAGAATGCGGCGCGTGCCGCCCACCCCGGCGAGCGCGGCGTTGGCTTTCTTCGTCTTGTCGGCGAGGCCCCACTCGTAGGCGCCGAGCACGCGCGCGCCCGCGCGCTCGGCAAGTGCGAGCAGGCGCACGCGCAGCGCCTCGCGATCGAGCGGCTTCACGGAATAGAACAGCGGGAGCAGCACAACCGGCGCAAGATTCGTGAGACCGACGATCACCAGCGCGAACAGCGCGCCGGCGACGAGCCACCACCAGCTCGGCGACAGCCGGATGCACCAGTAAATCAGCGCAGCGGCGCCGCCCCCGAGCGCGAGCCCGACAGCCAGCGCCTTCACCTGATCGGCGATCCAGCCTGCAAGCGTCTCGTTCGACAGCTCGTACCGCCGTTCGAGGACGAGGCCGCTGTAGAACGCAAGCGGCAGGCCGCCGACTTCGTTGAGCAGCGAGAGGAGAAGGACGTAAACAAGAACCGTGACGGCGGACTGCCAAGCTGCGGGCACCAGACGTGCGGAAACGCCGACCGCGACATCGCGAAGGGAGATGGTGAGACCTGTGGCGAGCAATCCGGCGAGGAGCAGGCCGCCCCACACCACGGCGGCCACGCTCGCCTGCCGCTTGAGCCGGTGATATCTAGCGGCCTTGTCCTCGTTCACGCTCGGGCTTGAGGGTCTTGAGCTCGTGGATGGGGCCCGCCGGATCGGTGTTCGGGTCTTCTGCGATTTGACGCGTGCGCAGCCGGATGCCGCCGTTGGTCGTGTGCAGCTCGATCGGCGTGCCGCCGCCGTTCATGCGTCCTTCGAACCGGCGGCGCGACTTCTCGGTGACTTCGACCTTGAGATCGGGCGACACGTTGACGCCGCCGTTGGTCCATGACGCGGAGAAATCCGCTTTCGCGTTGTCCGGAAGGCTAATGATCACGCCGCCGTTGGTCGTCCTCGCCGAGATCGGATCGCGGCCCACCCATGCGAAATCGATGTTGACCACGCCGTTGGTCGAACGCGCGTCGACGCCGCCCGAGAGCCCTTTTCCGGTGACGGCGCCGTTGGTCGTTCGGGCCACCACCTTGCCGCTGAGCCCGGTCAACGCGACCTGGCCATTCGTGTTCGCGACGTTGACGATGGCGCTGGCCGGGGCACGGACGTGATACCGCACCTCGAACGACGCACCGATCATGAACCCGGCCATGCGCTCGGTCTCGATCGAGATGCGATCGGGCTTGACGTCTTCCCGGATCGTGATGTGCGTCAGGAGCTCCTGCGCACCGGTATCGGTGGCCGCACGCGCGATGCGCTCGGCGCGAACTTCGACGTTCACTCCGGGGGCCCCTTCGCCCCGGATCTGTGAACCATCGAATGGCTCGACCTCGATCTTGCCGTTGGTGTTGACAATCCGGATCTCGCCGCCGGGGGCGAGCGTGTAGCGGCGCGTCCACTCGTCAGTCGCGCGGCCGGCGAGATGGCCGAGCGACATGTCGCAGGCGGCCAGCGCGAGGGTCAACGGCACGAGCAGCGCCAGACGCCGGAAGACACGAAACGCCATGTGGGAGCATTTCTTCATGGCTACTACATACGCCAGGATGGGGGGGTCAGTTCAACTGAACGGAAATCAGCTTCGAGACGCCGGGCTCTTCCATCGTGACGCCGTACAGGCGGTCGGCGATCTCCATGGTCTTCCGGTTGTGCGTGATGACGATGAACTGCGTGTGCTGCTGCATGCCGCGCAGCATTTCCACGAATCGGCCGATGTTCGCGTCGTCGAGCGGCGCGTCGATCTCGTCGAGCAGGCAGAACGGGCTCGGCTTGTATTTGAACATGCCGAACATGAGCGCGATGGCCGTCAGCGCCTTCTCGCCGCCGGACAGGAGCTGCACGCTCTGCAGCCGCTTGCCGGGCGGCTGCGCGATGATCTCGATGCCGCTCTCGAGCGGGTCGTTTTCGTCGAGCAGCGTGAGGCCGGCGCGGCCGCCGCCGAACAGCGTGCTGAAGGTCTCCTGGAAGTTCCGGTTGATGGCGGCGAACGCGTCGTTGAACCGCTGCCGCGTCGTCTCGTCGATGCGCTTGATCACTTCGCTCGTCTGCGCGATCGATTCGACGAGGTCCTTGCGCTGAGTTGTCAGGAACGCATGGCGTGACTCGAGCTCGTCGAACTGCTCGATCGCCATCATGTTCACGGGGCCGAGGCGATCGATCTTGCCGCGGAGCGCCGCAATCGCTTCCTCGGCGCTCGCCGCCTTCGCCGAGGCTTCGGCGCCCAAGAACGTCCGCTGCTCGGCAGCGACGACGGCGTCGACGATCTCGCCCTCTTCTGCTTCTCGATCCTCATCGTCTCTGTCGGGCGCCGTCACCACGCTGGCGTCTGGAATCGCGCGGCCTTCGCGTTCGAGCGCGTCGATTTCCCGGACCACCTCGTCGAGC
>DASYQZ010000007.1:0-13690 GCA_036004865.1 Vicinamibacterales bacterium | reverse complement strand
CTTCGAGCGCATGTATGGCGATGACTTCGATGCTGATGCACGGGCTCGCATCATCGCGCGCTTGCGTCAGCCCTGAGCGGCAGGCGCCGCATCACGGAATCATCGTCGGAGGAGCTGGCGCAATTCCTCGGTCAATTGCTGCGCGAGCTCCGGGCGGCCGTGGAACTGCGCGGGCGTGTTCTGGAAGAGCGCGATCCGCCACTGACCCTCGCGCTTCACGCCGACCAGCGACTGGATCGCGTTGACCGCGGGATTGATGTCGGTCTGGCCCGGCGGGACCATGCCGACGGCCGCGCGCAGGATCGCGACGTCGGGCGTCAGCAGGCGCACCTCGCGGACGATGGAGAGGTAAGGCGCCGTCTGGTGATGCGCGAAAATCCCGGCAAGCGTCGATTCAATCTCCGATCGGCCGTTCATCTGGCTGCCGTCGAACCCGACGACATTCGCCGCGTCGTCGAACAGTGCGGCGTACGCCGCCGCGTCCCGCCGGTTCCAAGCGTCGATCAACCGGTGATAGATCGTTCGGACATCGTCCGCGTCTGACGCGCTCACAGGATTTTCTCGATCATGATTTCGTCCACGTAACGACCGTCGATCTTCGCATGCTTCTCGGCGGTCCCGACCGTTCGAAAACCATGCGCGAGATAGGCGGCCAGCGCGGCGGCGTTGTCGCTCCTGACGAACGTGAAGATTTTCTCGTAGCCCTTCCGGACCGCGGCGTCGAACGTCGCCTCGAACAGCCGTGTGGCGATGCCTTGCCGCCGGCGCCGCAGATCCACGAACGTCCCGAGCACGCCCACATGATCGAACGCGTGCGTGTAACTCGCGAAGGGTTCCATGCTCTGGAAGCCGAGGACCGTTCCGTCGGCCGTGCCGATCGCGAGGTGGAAGATGCCTCGGACGGGGAAGCGCCGGATGAACTCGCGCTCCTCGTCTTCGGTGACCGGTGTATCGAGCGCGGTGTAGATCCGCGCGGCGATGATCGGATTCAGGATGGCCACGATCCCTCCCGCATCGTCTGGACAGGCGTCGCGAACACCGATGGGTGTGACCACGGTTGCCATCTCAGCGGATCACGACGCGTACGTCGCCGGCGCAGCGGGCGGCCCGGGCGGCGGGGTCGAGGTAGAGCGAGGGCACGGCCTCGGCGTCCTCGCGATCGACGTACACCACCGCCGCGGAAGGGTGAGACGAATTCGCGCTGCTGACCGCAGCGACCAGCCGCTCGTACGGCCGCGTCCGCTCGCGAAAGATATCGGCCTCCTTCTTCGCGAACAAGCCATATCGCACTGCAATGGCGGACGCCAGAACGAGCGTGGCCGCGCGCGCGGCGTGTGGAGTCCACCACGCCGCGACGACGGACTCGCACGCGGCCAGAATCTCGGCGAGCAGCAGCGCGAAGCCGGCCGCGGGCAGGTACGCGTAGCGGGACGCGTTGCCCCAGGTGAAAAACGCCACGGGCGCAAGCGTCAGGAAAATCCACAGCACCAGGAAACGCATGCGCGGCGTCCCGCGCCACACCAGCAGTCCCGTGACGATTCCGATGAGCACGTACGTCATGACCGTTCGCTGCCCGACGTAGAGCGAGACGATGTATTCGAGCACATGTGGCACGGCGTGCCAGCCAAACGCGTAGTGACCCTCTTGGATCAGGTAGCTCCGGCTGTTCACGACGTACTCGAGCGCCAGGTACCCGATGAGCAGCACCGCAAACGGCGCATACCGGGCCGCGCGGTCCGATGCCGTCTCTCTCGCAGCCTGCAGCCGCCGTTCCGATGCCAGCGTCGCCTCGAGCGCGATCATCATCGGCAGCAGCGTCGCCGAGCTTTCATGTGTGAGCAGGCACGCCGCGAAGGCGGCGATGGACGCCGCGTAGAATCGTGCGCCGCCGCGCTCGAGAAAGAGCAGATGCGTCCAGAGCGCGAGAAGATACCAGCAGGCCGGCAGCAGATCCGTGATCGCGCCGACCCACGCCACCGCCTCGACGTACGCCGGCTGCACGCAGAAAAACATCGCGGTCAGGAACGCGACAAACCCGCTTCGGGACAACGCGCTCGCGAGCAGGCACAGCAACAGTGTGTTGATCAAGTGGATCGCGACGCTCATGGCGTGGAACGGCCACGCCGCGCAGCCGAACAACCGCTGGCCGACGTAGAAGTAGATCTCGATGATGGGACGATAGAAGTGATCGTAGCGCGCGAGATCGAACAGGTTCGCCGCCCTGAATTCCCGCGCGCGCTGGAGCCACTGGAAATCGTCGTTGAAGAAATAGCTGAGGGTCGCCTGGTGGTAGACGATGCCAACGGCGACGATGACGGCCGCGGCGCCCGCAATCCTGATCGAAACCGCGCGAAGCATTACGCGCTATCGTACGACGAGCGGGCCACGACGTTCATGGCTCGCTCGTGTCGACGCGCTACGGGCGCGCGATCGTGATGTTCGGCGACGTGAACCGCTCGAAGTGCGCAGGGTTCCGCGGATCGCCGAGCGCCTTGAGGACGGAGAGCTCGATACGATACGTGCCGTTCGGCGCCACGCGGGTCTTGCCGCCCTGCTTCTTGAACGTCGTCCCGTCCCACGCGAAGAGGAAGAGGCCGGTCGCCGAACTGTTGCGGGGAAGGAAGTCCTCGTCGTCGGCGAAGTTCAGCGACTTGCCCGTCGCGACGTCGAACACTTCCATCTTCAGATTCGCCACCTGATGATTGAGATGCACCAGGAAGAACGCGATATCGTCGCCGGTCATGGTGAAGGTCGCGCCGCCAGGCTGCGCCACGAAACCGGTCGGCGTCAGCTTGAACAGTTGCGGAAACCCGGCGCGCGTGAAGACCTGAATCTGCTGATAGTCACCGTTGTAGCCGGTGTACGGCACGCGCAGAACCGATCCGCCGTCGCTCGGCGTCAGCGTGATGTAGCCGCCGAACAATCGGGCGCCGCCGGCCTGCGGCGGCGGCGTGATCGTCACGTTGATTGCCGCGTCTCCGTCGTCGTCGTGACCATGATGCCGGTCAGCGAGCGTCACGGTCGGTTGGTCGAACGTCACCGTCGCGAAGCTCGCGAGGAACGTGGGCGTGAACGTGTTCTCGCCGGTCGCGAGCGCCGGCTGGTGACCGAGCGTGTAGATGACCGGCGGATCGTCGTCGCCACGCCCCCGGCGCCGGCCGCGGTCATGACGATCGCCGTCATCGAGCGAGATCCGCAGCGTCTTCGTGACGCTGCCGGATTCGATCTCGCCGAGGGCGAGACTGCTCGGCGACACGATCGCGTCGGCTGTGACGGCATCGTTGATCTGGAGCATGCCTGCGCCTTGACGATGGACGTTGTCCAATCCCGCGGGATTGCCGGAGCGCAAGTGCGGTCTCGCGCTGTTCTGCAGCCGCTGTTCCACCTCTTTAGGATCCGCATGCGGTCTCGCTTCGAGCAGCAGCGCGACCGCGCCGGCGACGTGCGGCGACGCCATAGACGTGCCGCTCAACACGCCGTAGCCGCCCTGCTCGAGCGGCAGCGTCGATCGAACGAGGCCGCCGGGCGCGCCGATGTCGGGCTTGAAGCTGAGATCGGGTGCCGCTCCGTACGACGAGAAGCCCGAAATCAGGTTCGCGGTCGCGTTTGGCTCGCTGGCGAGCTGATTGGTCCACGTCAGAATCACCGCGCCGGATGCGAGGCGGCCGTCGATGAGCGCCCCTCTTGCCGCCGTGACGGCGACAACAGGAATCGTGATCGCAGGCGGGCCGGCGACGGTGGGCGAGACGAAGCCGGCCACGTTGTTGTACAGAACGACCCCCACGGCGCCGGCGCTTTGCGCATTGAAGGATTTCTGGTTGAAGCTGCACGTGCCGCGTCGAATCAGCGCAATACGTCCCGTGAGGCTTCCCGCGGGCAACGGATTGCAGGCGTCGTTGGCCGTCGTCGTCGTTCCGGTGCGGACCATCGGGAACGATCCGGACGTCGGCGGCACCGGAGCGCCGGTCGCCGCAATGTAGCCGATCTTCGTATCGTCGGGCGAGATCGACAAGGCGTTCAGGTTCGTGTGCGTGTTGTCGAACGACGCGACGGAAATGACGTCCTTGCCCACGCTCGGGGATGACGCCGCATAGAGCCCGATCGAGCCGTCGTTCCCCGCCGCTGCGACGACGACGACGCCGTGGTTCACGAGTCTGCTGGCGGCCTTCGCGAGCGGCGACTGGGGCCACAGCCTTCCGGAGCCGAGGCTCAAATTCACCACGTCCATCCGGTCGCGGCGTGCCAACTCCAGAGCCGCCATGATGACGTCGTCCGACGTCGTGGCCAGGCCGCCGCAGCCGAAGACTCGATACGCGCCGAACTTCACGCCGGGCGCGACGCCCTTGATGCCGCCGTTCGCGCCGATGATGCCGGCGACGTGCGTGCCATGACCGCCGCAGTCGTCGGGAATCGGATCGGGCATGGGCGTATTTGCGGCGGGGTCGTCGCTGCTGGAGTCGAAGGCGTCGCCGACCAAATCGAAGCCTTTATCGACGCGGCACCCGTCACCGAAGCAGCCGCCGAGATCCGGATGGTCGAAATCGATGCCGGTGTCGATCACGCCGACGTGGACACCGCGGCCGGTGAGACCGAGCTCGCTTTGCGCGATGTCGGCGCCGGTCATCGCCAGCGCCGTGATCAGATCCGGAACGTTGCCCGGCGGATCCTCCTGCTGGCTCAGTTTCACCTTCCCGACCGGATACACGCCTTGCACTCCGGGCAGACCGCGCAGCCTGGCAACGTCACCTGCTGCCGCGCGGACGGTGAGACCGTTCCAGAGATCACGGAAATGCTGTTTCTCGGTGTAGCGAGCGCCGGCCGCGGTGGCTGCAGCGTGAAAGGCTGACTCTTCGCGTTCAAGCGAGGCGAGACTCGTTCCCTCGATCGTCGGCTCGCCCGACAACTCGACGAACCAGAGGTCGGTGGTTTCCGTTCCGCTGAGCGGAATGGACTGCGGCGACTGTGCGTGCGACATCATCGCCATGGACACGATGACCGTGCCGATCCCTACGAAAAGCTTCCGCATGGATGCTCTCCAGCGTGTGCAGGTTGACGGCTTGAAACGGGCGGGATTCTACGGCCGGGACGACTCGCCGCGAGTGCGGCGGGTCGAAGAAGTCAAATTAGTTGTGCAACGATCCAAATTTTTCGTTATTCGAGCAGGTATCCGAATTTCTCGCGCGCCTTCTTCATGACGGCCAGGCTTGGCGCGTTGACGGGCGGGAACTTGTCGCGCCAGAAGAACGGGCGGCACGCGTCGATGATCGCGCGCGAGTTCGTAAAGTTCCCTTTAGCTTTTTCCTCCGGGCTGATGCGCGGATCGAGCGGCGTACTCCAGGCGTTATGCACGATGTCGATCGACGTCGCCGGATCGGATCGCGTGAGCATCGCCCAGATCAGCTCGTCGAGGTTCGACACGTCGATGTCCTCGTCTACGACGATGACATATTTCCCGGCGTAGGCGCCGACATGGCACTGGCAGGCCACGTGGCCGGCCTGGGTGGCATGACCCGGATAGCGCTGCGTGATCGAGACGCCGACCAGCATCCGCGCCGTGCCGACTTCGTGCGCCCACACCGCGCGCACGTCGGGCACGCCCGCCTTCACCAGGTTCTGCCGCAGGAGCGCGGAGCGCGTCACCGCGCGATAACGCGCGAGCTCGTCGGGCGGCCGCAGCGGCGGACAGCCGAGGATGATCGGGTTGTTGCGGTGATAGATCGCTTTGATGTCGAGCACCGGCTCGGGCCGCATGTCGCTGGCGTAGTATCCGGTCCACTCGCCGAACGGCCCTTCAGGAAGGCGCTTCGCAGGATCGACGTAACCCTCGAGCACGAGCTCGGCGTTCGCCGGAATCGGCAGGCCGGTGACCTTGCCGCGCACGACCTGCACCGGCTTGTTGCGGATGCCGCCGACCAGCTCGTACTCGCTGACGCCGTACGGCGTCTCGCTGCACGCCATGAGGAACGTCAGCGGATCGCCGCCGAGGACGATCGCGGTCGGCATCTGCTCGTTGCGCGCCTGGTACTTGTCGCGATGAATGCGTCCGTGCTTGCCGGGTGAGATGTAGAAGCCGACAGTCTTCTCGTCCTGGATCATCACGCGATAGGTGCCGAGGTTGATCCAATGCTCCTCGGGATCCTCGGTGATGTTGAAGCTGCCGGTGCCGATGTAGCGGCCGCCGTCACGCTCGTGCCACACCGGCGTCGGAAACTTCGTCACATCGACTTCGTCTCCGGTGAGGATGTTCTCGAAGACGGGTCCCGTCTCGACTTCTTCCACCGGCACGCGCTTGAGATCTTTCAGGTAGTGCTCGAGGAACGCTTCGCTCAGCTCGAGCTTGTTGAGGTGCGTCGGGAAGCCGAGCGTCATGTTCTTGCGCTTGCCGCCGAAGAAGTTCGTCAGCACGCGATGACCCTTTTCGCAGCCGGGCACCTCGTCGAACACGAGACAGGGCGCGGCGTCGCTGTGCAGTGCGATCTCGGCTGCCATGCCGATGTCTTCCTGCCACGACGCGCCCGAGATGACGCGGACCTCGCCGAGCCTTTCGGCTTCGGCGAGCCACTGGCGGAGATCCTCGTACGGGAGATGGACATGCAGACCGTCGTGACGCTCGACCGTCTTCACGCTCGGGCGCGGATCTTCCGTGCCGGTGGCGACGGCGCCAATCGGGTTGCTCATCGCATCCTTCAACACGTCCTTGCTTACGCTCATGATGGCTCCGCAGTTTACTAGAACAACACCCGCAGCGCGAGTTGGACCTGGCGCGCCGACGTGCTCGTCGACGTGATCTGGCCCGCCGTCGCGTTGCGCTCGGTCGGGCTGTTGAACACGGTCAGGTTCGCGACGGTCGGGATCGCGAAGTTGACGCGGTTGAACGCGTTGAACATCTCGATGCGCAGCTGCGCCGACCGCTTGGACCCACGGTCGAGGAAGAACGATTTCACGAACGCCGGATCGAACGTGACGAGGCCCGGGCCATCGATCACGTTGCGTCCCACGTTGCCGCGGCTGCCGACCGGCGGCAGCACGAACACGCCCGGATCGAACAGCTGCGTGTCGCTCACGCGGGCCGTGCTGGTGACGCCCGGCGCCCAGTTCGGGCGTTGCTCGTTGTCGGTCGTCGCGTCGCGGTCATTGTCGAACGTGTAAATGGGCGACACGGGGATGCCCGACTGCGCGGTGAAGATGCCGCTCACCTGCAATCCGTACGGCAGGTCGCACGTGAAGTTGATCGACAGGTTGTGGCGGATGTCGAAATCGGACCGGCCTCGATTCAACAGCGTGTTATAGGGATCGACCGTGCGCGCCTGGCCGTTGGCGAACTCGTTGCGGCCGAGTGCGCTCGACTGGTCGTCGGTCGACTTGGCGTAGGTGTACGACAGCTGTGCGCGGAAGCGGGCCCCGAGCCGCGTCTGCACGCCGAAGAGCGCCGCCTTGTAGAACGACTCCCCGTCCGCGAGCTTCATGCGGATGTTCGCGAAGTTCGGGTTGCGGCGCTGCGGGTTGCCGACCGGCGCGAACTGCGTCCCGTCCGGTGTGAGCGGAAAGGCGTTGTTGATGTCTGCCTCGCGCCAGAGATGAACCCCGCGCGAGCCGACATAGCCGACCGTCACCATCAACTTCGACGAAAACGACCGTTGCACATTGACGTTGTACTGCGCCACGTACGTGCTCTTCGGATCGTACTGAATCGCGAAGGTGTCGATGAGCCCCTGGCCGCTCGCGAGCAGCGGGTAGACATTCGGGAACGGCGCGTTGTTGATCCGGACCTGCTTGAAGAACGGCTCGTGCTTGAACGTCATGTTGCCGTAGGTCGAATAGAGCAGCGGCTCGAAATACAAGCCGGCGCCGCCGCGGATCGACATCGCGTTGGGACCGCCGGTGAGCTTCGCCAGCCATCCGTTCCTCGCGCCGGGCGAATACGCGAACCCCGCGCGCGGCGCGAAGTTCTTCAGCGTCGGGTTTTTGAAGAGGGGCGGCCCGAGCGTCGAGGTCGGATCCATCACCGATCGGACGTTGGTGATCTTGCCGTCCACTTCGTTGGGCGTCGTGACGAACTCGTAGCGCAGGCCGAGGTTCAGCGTGAGATCGTTCGCCGGCCGCCAGTCGTCCTGCGCGTAGAACCCCATCAGCCACTGCGTGTGATGGCGCAGCGTGTCCTGCGCGCCCGGCGCCAGGCCGGAGAAATCGCGCGAGCGCCCCTGCAGGAAGTCCGAGAACGTGTTGATCGTGAACTCGCCGCGATTCCTGGACGAGGAGTTGCCCTCGATGTCGAAATGCTGGATGTTGCCGCCGAACTTGAGCGCGTGCGCGCCGCGCACGACCGTCAGGTCGTCGGCGATCTGAATCGCGTTCTGGAAGAAGCTGCGCGGCGTGTTCCGATCGCTGCCGAACCGCTTGTAGCCGCTGATGTTGATGTCGCCGACAATCTGTCCCGGAATGAAGGCCAGGTGCTCGTAGCCATTGATTGGCGCCGGCTGCTCGACGGGCGTCGTCCGGTTGAACGCGAACCGCAGGTTGTTGACGACGTTGTTCGAGAAGATGTGCGACGGGCTGACCGTGAGGAATTTCTGGTTGTTGCGCCCGGTGTTCGGGAAGTTGGGGAACGTCTCCGCGTTGATGAACCGCAGATCGGAATCGTTCTGCGTGTAGCGCGCGAACAGCGAGTCCTTCTGGGACAGATTGACGTCGGCGCGGACGTTGTACGTGTCCAGACGCGACTGCTGATTGAAGCTGCCCTGCCACACGGCTTTCTCGCCGGCGGCATTGTCGATCGTCGGCAGTGGGACCAGCTCGAGATAGGGCACGACGGCGGGATTGACCGACGCGCCCGCCGGCAGGAACGCGCCGCGGCGCGCCGCGAGGCTCGGCACCGGCTCGACGAGCGTCAGCCCGAGATGTTCCCGCAGGCCTTCGAATGCGCCGAAGAAGAACGCCTTGTCCCGCGTGATGGGACCGCCGAGCGATCCTCCGTACTGATTGCGGTTGAACGGCGGCTTCTCGACGTCGAAAAAGTTCGTCGCGTCGAGCCGCGCGTTGCGCCAGTACTCGAACAGCGAGCCGTGGGTCGCGTTGGCGCCCGACTTCGTCGCGATGTTGAACACGCCGCCGGCGGCGCGGCCGTACTCGGCGCTGTAGGTGTTGGTGAGGACCGTGAACTCCTGAACCGACTCGATGCCGCTCACGATGCCCTGCGCGCTGCCGGCGCTGCGGCCGAGCGCGTCGAGGATGTCGGTGCCGTCGAGCATGTACGCGTTCTGCGCCGTGCGGGCGCCGTGTACCGACACCTTCGATCCTTTGCCGGTGAGGATGTCGCCGACGTCGCTCCGCGCCTGGGATGTGCCCGGCTGCAGCAGGATGAGCTGCGAGAAGTCGCGGCCGTTGAGCGGCAGGCTCTCGATTTGCGCGCGGCTCACGAGCTGACCGAACGTCGAGCTGCGCGTCTCGACCGCGAGGCCGGGCGCGCCGGCGCTCACGTTCACGCTCTCGGTGAGCGCGCCGACCGCCAGCGTGAGGTCGAGCTGCGCGTTCTGACCGATCGTCAGCTCCACGACGACACGCGCCGGCTGGAAGCCGGGCAGCTCCGCGGTGATCTCGTTCGGGCCGAGATCCTGGTTCGGGAAGGCGTACCGCCCATGATCGTCGGTGATCGTGTGGCGGCTTTGATTGGTCGCGACCGCGCGCACCGTCACGCTGGCGCCAGGCAGCACGGCGCCGGTGCCGTCCTTGACGAGGCCCGACACGGTGGCGCTGCGATTCTGCGCGCGCGCCATCGGCGCAGTGACGATCAGAAGGATCGCGAAGGCGAAACGGCGAACGGTGTTACGACCCATTGTCAATGGTCTGACCTTTGTCAGGGGAGTCTCCGTCAACGCGGGGCGCGATGTCAATCAGCGGTGTGGGCGGGTCTGAAGACCCGCCCCTACCGAAGCGTCCGGCGCGATCGGGGCGGCCGGCCGTTGCCGCCCGTCTTCTTCACGCGCCGCCGCTGGTTGGCCAGGGCGCGGCCCAGCCGATCCTGGATCTGCGCGACGTGCTGCAGCATGAGCGAGTAGGCGGCCTCCTCGTCACGCTGCTTGATGGCCTCCGCGATCTGCCGGTGCGAGTCGCACACCGCATGCTGCACGCCCGCCGACAGATCCAGCCCGGCCACCACTTCGACGGTGAGGTCCGACAGCGAATCCATCAGCACCTTGAGCGGCAGGTTGCGCGCGCATTCGGCGACGACGCGGTGGAAGTTCAGGTCGAACGGTCCGTAGTCGCCGCGGCGTTCCAGCGCCAGCTCCTGCTGGTTGACGACGTAGTCGAGACGTTCGAGATCTGCGGGATGCGCGCGCCGCGCGGCCAGCCGCGCGATCGGCGGCTCGACGAGCAGCCGCGCCTCGGTGATTTCCTCGTGCGTCGTCTTCCCCAGCCTGAGCATCAGCGACAGCGATCGCATCACCGGCTTGTGATCGAGGTCGGTGATGAACGCGCCGCCCTCGGCGCCGCGGCGGATCGTCAGCAGGCCCAGCTCCTCGAGCGATCGATACGCCTCGCGGACCGACACCCGGCTCGTGCGGTAGCGCTGCGCCATGTCGCGCTCGGCCGGCAGCTTCTCGCCCGGGCGCAGCGCCCCATCCGAAATCTGCTTCTTGATGCGGCGGGCAATCGTCTCCGAGACGCGTCCGCCGGAGCGCCGGGTGCGTGCCGTCTCCATGGTGGGGGGATGTTACCATCCACGGCCGATGGCGATGCCCGCGGCCGATCCGTTCCGCGAAAAGGTCGTCGAGCGCCAGGCCGCCGCCGCGAGCTTCGCGAGCATCGCGCTCTCGGCGGCAGCGGCGATCGTGTGCTGGTTCCTCCCGCTCGGCCTGGAACCGCTCGTCCAGCACGCGCTGGCGATCTCGCTGTTCATGGTGGTCGCGTGGATCACGCACGCCATCGATCACGCGCTGGCCGGCTTCATCGGGTGTTATCTGTTCTGGGCCCTGCAGATCGCGAACTTCCCGCTGGCGTTCGCGGGCTTTGCCGACAGCACGCCCTGGTTCCTGATGGGGGCGGTGTTCTTCGGCGTGATGGCCACCAAATCGGGCCTCGCGCGGCGCCTCGCGTACCTCGTGCTGCGCGCGTCCGGTCCGAGCTACGCGCGCCTGCTGCTCGGCCTGGTGGTCGCGGACTTCCTCCTCACGTTCCTCGTCCCCTCCGGCATCGCGCGTGTCGTCATCATGGCCGCCGTCGCGCTCGGCTTGATGGACGCGTTCGGCGTCGGCCGCACGAGCCACATCGCGCGCGGGATGTTCATCATCCTCACCTACACGGCGACCATCTTCGACAAGATGATCATCGCGGGCGCGGCGTCGATCATCGCGCGCGGCGCGATCGAGCGCGTCGGCGGCGTCGAGGTGCTGTGGAGCCAGTGGTTTCTCGCATATCTGCCGTGCGATCTGATCACCATCGTCGTCGCGTGGCGGCTCACCCTGTACTTCTATCCGCCGGAGAAGCCGACGCTGCCGGGCGGCGAGCACGTGCTGCAGGAGGCGGTTCGCGCGCTGGGGCCGTGGACCGCGCTCGAGAAGCGCGCGGCGGTGCTGATGGCCGCAGCGATTCTGCTGTGGATGACGGACTTCATTCACCACATCTCAGCGCCGATGATCGGCCTCGGCGTCGGCCTCGCGGCGACGCTGCCGGGAATCGGGGTGCTCGACACCGACGATGTGAAGCGGGTCAACTACCTGCCGATCTTTTTCGTCGCGTCGGCCGTGAGTATGGGACAGGTGCTGGTCGCGACGAAGGCGCTCGACGTGCTGACCGACGCGCTGTTCGCGTGGATGTCGCCGCTCGTCACCAACGTGTACAGCTCAACGCTCGTGCTCTATTGGTCGGCGTTCGTGTACCACATCCCACTCGGCGACGAGACCTCGATGCTGGCGACGTCGGTCCCGATCCTGATGAACTTCGCGCGCGCGCACCAGCTCGATCCGCTCGCGCTCGGCATGGTGTGGACGTTCGGCGCCGGCGCGAAGATCTTCGTCTACCAATCGGCGCCGATGGTGGTTGGTTATTCGTACGGCTGCTTCACGGCGCGGGACATGCTGAAGATCGGCGCGTGCCTCACTGTCGTCGAGTCGCTGATCATGATCGTGCTCGTGCCGTTCTATTGGCCGCTCGTCGGGATCGGCAGACCCTGAAGGACGAACCCGGCCCATTGATAGGGCGCCGACCAGCGCGGCTCTCTCCACATCGAAACCTGTGCGGCGCGCAGGGCCGCCGCCGGCGTGAGCTGCTTCTGCAGCAGTCCGCGGTAGAACCGCTGCATCAGCTCGGACGTGGCGGAATGCTTCACGTTCCACTGAGGACACGGTGGACACGGAGGATGGATCCCGTACGCGTGAAAGCCCAGTCTTCTGTGTCCTCCGTGTCCCCCGTGGTGGAGAGTTTGGGCTGGTGCTCGATCCCACGTCGATGCGCGGATCGGATCGATCGAAGACCGGATCCGCCAGGACCGCAACCGCGGCCCATCAGACAGACGACGCGCCAGCCTGGGTGTTCATCTCACCGGCCATCTGGCGTGTGCCGGCGCAGAACATAACATGGCCGCCCGGCTCGCCTTGACATCGTCCGGCGGCGGACCTACCATCCGACTCTCAATGGTTAGACCATTGCAGGCGGTCGACGTGTCGGAACCGGCGGCGCAGCCCGCCGCGGCGCCATCGCCCGCGTCTCGGACGGCGGCGCGCGGAGACGAAGCCACCACGACGCGGACCGCCGCGCTGCTCGCGTGCCTCGCCGCCGGCGCGCTCGCGTTCTGGCTCCTCCCGCTCGGCATCGATCCGCTGGCGCACAAGGCGCTGGCCGTCGGCGCGTTCATGATCGCCGCCTGGATGACGCAGGTGCTCGATCACGGCGTCACCGGCATCCTCGGCTGCTTTCTCTTCTGGACCCTCCGCGTCGCGCCGTTCGACACGGCGTTCTCGGGCTTCGCGGACACGACGGCCTGGTTTCTCGTCGGTGCGATCTGTTTCGGGACGATGGCGGGGAACTCGGGGCTGGCGAAGCGTCTCGCGTACCTCGTGATGCGCGCGGTCGGGCACAGCTACCCGCGTCTGCTGCTCGGGCTCATCATCTCCAACTTCCTGCTGACACCGGTCGTGCCTTCCGGCATCGCGCGCGTCGTGATCATGGCGGCGATCGCGATGGGGCTCGCCGACGCGTTTGGCGTCGGCAAGGGGAGCAACATCGCGCGCGGGATGTTCATCATCCTCGTCTACCAGGCGACGATCTTCGACAAGATGGTCATTGCCGGCGCGGCGTCCATTACCGCGCGCGGCGCCATCGAGAAGTTCGGCGGGGTATCGGTCCTCTGGAGCCAGTGGGCGCTCGCGTTCCTGCCCTGCGACATCGTCGTGATGATTGTCGCCTGGCGGCTGGCGCTCTGGATGTATCCGCCCGAAACGGCGACGCTCCCCGGCGGCGCCGATTACCTGCGGCGCGAGATTCGCGCGATGGGACCGTGGTCACGCGACGAGGTGCGGGCCGCGCTTCTCATGTCTGTCGCGATCGGGCTGTGGATGACCGACTTCCTGCATCATATTCCGGCCCCGATGATTGGCCTCGGCGTCGGGCTGCTCGCCGTCATGCCGCGCGTCGGGGTCCTCGACACCGACGACGTCCGGAAGATCAATTTCCTGCCGATCTTCTTCGTCGCCGC
>DASYQZ010000006.1:0-25627 GCA_036004865.1 Vicinamibacterales bacterium | reverse complement strand
CCGATTTCGTCGCCGGCAAGTTGAGCACCGCGTTCATGGAACGTTTCCTCGCGCGGCCGAACACGGGCGGCAGGCTGGCCGAGGCAGTCTAAAGTCGCAAGTCTGAAGTCACCAGTCTCGAGACTCAACGCGATCGTCGATGTCGAAGCTGCCGAGCGCGCGCGTTGGCGTCCGGTTGATCTCGCGCGCGCGTTTCTCGACGGCGGCGCCACGTCCCTGCAACTGCGCGGAAAAACCGTATCGAGTGCGCGACTCCTCGAAGACGCGTCCGCCATCGCGGCGCTGGCGCGTGAGGCAGGTGCCGTCTTCGTGGTCAACGATCGCGCCGACATCGCGCGCCTCAGCGGCGCCGACGGCGTCCACGTCGGCCAGGACGATCTCGCGCCCGACGCGGTCAGACGCATCGTCGGCGACCGCGCCATCGTCGGATTGTCGACGCATACCGTGGAGCAGCTGGACGCCGCGCTTCGTGCGCCGATCGACTACGTCGCGATCGGCCCGGTGTTCGGCACGTCGACCAAGGACACCGGCTACGCCGCGATCGGCCTCTCGCTCGTGCGTGACGCGGCCGCGCGCGCGAAGACCGCGGGGCTGCCGCTCGTCGCGATCGGCGGCATCACGCTCGATCGGGCGGCCGAGGTGATCGACGCGGGGGCGGCATCGGTCGCGGTCATCGGCGACCTCGTCGCGAGCGGCGATCCGGCGGCGCGCGTGCGCGCGTATGTGACGCGGCTCGCCAATGTATAATCCCGGCGCCAGCTCCGACAGATCAGGGCCGATTTCTAATCCCCGTATAGTGGGGCTGTTGAAAAGGACGCGTTCATGTCGATCTTCGCGACGAAGTCGATTGAGCAGCTGAAAGCCGAAGCCGCGATGAGCGGTGAGCACTCGCTGAAGCGCGTGCTCGGGCCCATCAATCTCGTGACGCTCGGCATCGGCGCGATCATCGGCACCGGGATCTTCGTGCTGACCGGGCAGGCGGCGGCGCAGTACACCGGCCCGGCCATCGTGCTGTCGATGGTGCTCGCCGGTTTCGCATCCGCGCTGGCCGGGCTCTGCTACTCGGAGTTCGCGTCGACGGTGCCGATCGCGGGCTCCGCATATACGTACGGTTACGCCACGCTCGGCGAATTCATCGCGTGGATCATCGGGTGGGACCTGATTCTGGAATACGCGCTCGGCGCGGCGACGGTTGCCGTTGGCTGGTCCGGCCACCTCACGAGCTTCCTGCACGACTTTGCCGGCATCGAAATTTCGCCGGCGTTCGCGGCGGCGCCGTGCACCTTGATCAACACGGCCGGCTGCAGTCCCGACGCGATCATCAACCTTCCGGCCGTCCTCATCACCATCGCCGTGACGGTGCTGATCGTCATCGGCATCAAGGAATCGGCCAACGTCAACACCGGCATCGTCATCGTCAAGCTGGCGGTCGTGCTCATCGTCATCATCGGCGGCGCGGCGTACGTCAACCCCGCCAACTGGCAGCCGTTCATTCCGGAGAACACGGGCACGTTCGGCGAGTACGGCTGGAGCGGCGTGCTGCGCGGTGCGGGTGTGATCTTCTTCGCGTACATCGGATTCGACGCCGTGTCGGTCGCGGCGCAGGAGGCGAGAAACCCGCAGAAGGACATGCCGGTCGGCATTCTCGGATCGCTCGTCGTCTGCACGATCCTCTACATCCTGGTCTCGGGCGTCATGGTCGGCCTGGTGCCGTACAAACAGATGCTGGGGCAGTCGGCGCCCATGGTGGTGGCGATTCGCGCCGCCGAGGCGGCGTCCGGTGGCAGCACGCTGCTGCGCATGATGACGATGCTCGTGGAAGTCGGCGCCATCGCGGGCCTCAGCTCGGTGATGGTCGTCATGATGATGGCGCAGCCGCGCATTTTCTACTCGATGGCCAACGACGGCCTGCTGCCGCCGTTCGCGAAGAAGATTCACCCGAAGTTCCGGACGCCGCATATCACGAGCATCATCACCGGCGTCGCGGTTGCGCTCGCCGCCGGGTTCACGCCGATCGGCGCACTCGGCGAGCTGGTCAGTATCGGCACGCTGCTCGCGTTCGTGATCGTCTCACTCGGCGTCGTCTTCCTGCGCTACCAGCGCCCGGAGCTCGAGCGGCCGTTCAAGACGCCGCTGGTGCCCTTCGTGCCGATCCTGTCGGCGCTCGTCAGCTTCGCGCTGATGGCGGGGCTGCCGTGGCCGACGTGGGAACGGTTGATCATCTGGATGGCGATCGGCATCGTCCTGTATTTTTCGTACGGGTACAGCCACAGCGAAGTCCGCAAGCGAGATACGGCGCTGGCCGCCGCGGGAGGAACGCGTCGCCGTTAATTCCGCGCGCGTGACCGATTCACTCAAGGGCGGCCGTTGGATTCGGGCGCAGGGCCCGGGCTTCGCGGTCGCCCTTCTTGCTTTGATCGTCGCCATCGGCACGCTCGGCTACATGCTGATCGAAGGGTGGAGCGCGTGGGACGCGTTCTACATGACGATCATCACGATCACGACCGTCGGCTACAGGGAAGTGCACCCCCTGTCGCGCGCCGGCGAAGCGCTCACGGTCGGCGTGTTGATCTTCGGGGTCGGCGCTGCGCTCTATGCATTCACGCTGCTCGCGACGATCGTCGTCGAGGGCGGTCTCCCCAGGCGCCTCCAGCGGCGCCGGCAGGAACGTATGCTCGAAACGATCAAGGATCATTTCATCATCTGCGGCTACGGCCGCATCGGCAGTACCGTCGCGCAGCAGTTCCGGCGGCAGCAGGTGCCCTTCGTCGTGGTCGAACGCAACCCCGAGCGCCTGCAGGCGGCAATCGACGAGGGCGCGATTGCCGTGGAGGCCGACGCGAGCCGCGAGGACATCCTGAAGCGCGTCGGCATCGAGCGGGCGCGCGGCTTCATCGCCGCGGTTGGCACCGATGCCGAGAACGTCTATGCCGTGCTCACGGCGCGCGTCCTGCGGCCGGACCTCTTCATCGTCAGCCGCGCGGAGACCGAGGATGCGACGATGAAGCTGAAGCGCGCCGGCGCCGACCGCGTCGTCTCGCCGTATCAGATCGGCGCGGTGGCGATTGCGCAAACGGCGCTGCGCCCCGCCGTCGTCGACTTCATGGAGCTCGCGACGAGCACCGAGAACCTCGACCTCTCGATGGAGCAGGTCACGGTCGCGCCGCAATCGGCACTGGCCAACAAATCGATTCTCGACGCGAACCTGCGCCAGCGCTTCGGCGTCATCGTGGTCGGCATTCAACGGCAGGATCGGACGATGGACTTCAATCCGGAGCCGGATACGGCGATGTATGCGGGCGACAAGCTCGTCGTGCTGGGACGTCCCGACTCGCTCAAGAAGCTCGAAACGGAAGCGGCCGGATGATCGCCGCTGCGACGTTCAGTTCTGGATACACGCGAGGGCCACAGCCCGAGCGTGTCTGGCGTGGGGGGCGGGCCCCACGCGAGTAAGAAATGTCGGCGAACCTTCTCGACGGAATCGCCATCGCGAGTCAGATTCGTGCCGAGGTCGCGCCCGCGGTTGCCGCGTTCACGTCCCGCGCCGGCCGCCCGCCGGGTCTCGGCATCGTGCTCGTCGGCGACGATCCTGCCTCGGACATCTATGTACGCGGCAAAGTGAAGGCGGCGGGAGAAGTTGGCCTGCGCGCCGATCTCGAACGCCTGCCGGCGGCGACTTCGCTCGCGCAGCTTCTCGACGTAGTCGATCGCCTGAACGCGAGCGACGCGCACGACGGAATTCTGGTTCAATCGCCGCTGCCGGCGGCGCTCGGCGACGATGGCGAGCGGCGCGTGTTCGACGCGATTCGGCCGGACAAAGATGTCGACGGATTTCATCCGGTCAACGTCGGGCGCCTCGTGCAGAATCGCGCGACGCTCGTCGGCGGGACGCCGTCCGGCATCATCGAACTGCTCGAGCGCTCCAGGATTCCAATCGCCGGCATGCGCGCCGTCGTCATCGGCCGCAGCGACATCGTCGGCAAGCCGATGGCGCTGCTGCTGCTGCACCGGCATTCGACCGTGACGATCTGTCACTCGCGGACGGCGAATCTGCCCGAGCTGGCGCGCGACGCGGACATTCTCGTCGCCGCCATCGGGCGCCCGGGATTCGTCACGCGCGCATTCGTCAAACCGGGCGCGACGGTCGTGGACGTCGGCATCAACCGCGTCACCGATCGCGCACAGGTCGATCGTCTGTTTCCCGCGGGCGCGAAAGGGCGCGACACGTTCGAGCGCCGCGGATCGGTGGTCGTCGGCGATGTGCATCCGGAGGTGGCCGACGTGGCCGGCGCCCTGACGCCCGTGCCCGGCGGCGTCGGCCCGCTGACGATCGCGATGCTGCTGAAAAACACGCTGACTGCCGCTCAGCAGAGGACGAAATAGACAGCAGCGCCTGCGGCCATGCCGGGGCCCCCAGCGCGGCAGCCGCGCTGGGGTGGCGTGCCGCGCGGTCTGCCGCGCGGCATCAGCGACAGCTCGCGGCGGTAGGGGTGCCCGCCTTCGCCGAGGCTACGGCGGGTCCACCGTAGCTCGCGCGAATTGGCTGCGAGCGGAGGTGGAGGGCCCCGCCGCCGGTGCAAAAAGTTGATCTGATGACTCGCGTAGCGTTGACGGGGGGCATAGCGACCGGAAAAAGCTACGTGCTCGAGCAGCTCCGCCGGCACGGCGTGCCGTGCATCGATTCGGACGCGCTCGTGCACGGCATCACGGCCGCCGGCACCGAGGCGGCCGCCGCGATCGCGGCGCGATTCGGCGGCGACATCCTGGCGCCTGACGGCTCGGTGGATCGCGCGAAGCTCGGTCCGATCGTGTTCGCCGATCCCGCCGCGCGGACGGACCTCGAGCGGATCGTGCATCCCGCGGTCTATCGCGCGATCGAGGCAGGGCTGCGCGGCTTCGAGCGGATGGGCGACTCGCCGTTCGCTGTCGTCGATATTCCGCTGCTGTACGAAACCGGTGCCGAAGACAAATTCGATCGCGTCGTGGTGACGGCATGTCCGCCGGAGCTGCAGCTCGCGCGCCTGCGCGAGCGCGGCATGAGCGACACCGAGGCGCGCCGGCGCCTCGCCGCGCAGTGGCCGACCGCCGAGAAAGCGTCACGCGCGGACTTCGTGATCACCACCGACGGCACCTTCGAAGACACCGATCGTCAGATCGACGCCGTGGTGAACGCGATCCGCTCGCAGGCATAACGGCACTTCGTCGCTCCGCGACAAGTTGCGACATTGCGGCCTCCGCTTCGGACTATTAGTCGTCGCACTTTCGACACGATCGCGCGACGAGTCAGCCAAGCGGCTCAAGGCGCGTTCACTGATATTCGAACCGACCCTGGACGCGTACAATCTCCTGAACGAGAACGCGGCGATCAATCAAGTGCAGATTGTGGGACCGGCGCTCGGGCAAATCGTGCAGAACGTCGACGGACGCACGATCCGCTTCGGGGCGACTCTCCAGTTCTGGGAGTCTCCGCGGCGGACAGACGGGGGGTCGTCCATGAAGCTTCGCAACTGGCGAGTGATTGCGGCGGCGTTGACCGTGTGGCTCTTCGTGCCTGTGCCGCACGCCGGCGGTCAAAACGCGCGACGGTACGGCGGCGGCGAGCAGGACGCGCAGCCCGCGAAGGCGACGCTGGCGATCGTCGGCGGGATGTTGATCGATGGTCACGAGGGACCGCCGGTCCCTCACGCGCTGATTCTCGTCGACGGTAGCCGCATCGTCGCGGTCGGCACGAGAGACACGCTGAAGGTTCCGCCGGGGACGAAAGTTCTCGACGCTGCCGGGATGACGGTCATGCCCGGGCTGATCGACGTTCACGTGCACATGGACACGATCGGCCACACCGACTATCAGTACTGGCATCAGACGTACAAGTCGCGGATCCAGGACATCTACGAGATCTCGGCGCGTCAACTGCTCATGTACGGCGTGACCACCGCGCTCGACCTTGGCGGGTTCCCTCCGGATCTTGGAATCTTCAAGAGGAAGCTGGAGAGCGGCCAGGTGACGGGACCACGCGTCAAGTTCGCGATGGGATTCATCTCCAACTACACCGACGAGTTTGTCAAGACGTGGCATCGCGGCTATCAGTCCGAGAACGTCCACACGGTCGACGCGGCGCGGGCTGCTGCGCTGAAACAGATCGAAGCGGGCGCCGACGTGTTGAAGGCGTACGACGGGTTGACGCCCGAGCAGGTCAAGGTCATCGCCGAGGAAGCGCACAAGCGAGGGCTGTGGGTGACCGGCCATGCCAGCAATCCGGATAACGTGATCGCGCGCGTCGACGCGGGGCAGGACGCGATCGAGCACATCGCCGGCTTTGCGTACGGACCGACGGTCCCGCCGGAAGTGATCCGCGCGCTGCTCAGACAGCGTACGGTCATCGTGCCGACGCTCGTCACGTCCACCGCGCAGCTCGACGCCGTGGAGTGGCCCGAATTCTGGACCGACAATCAGCGCGCAAAATCGACGATGCCGACGGAGATCTGGGCGGATGTCCGCCGGTCGCTCGAACATCCCGAGCGCGTGCTGACGAACTTCGGCGGTTGGGTGAGGCGCGACAGCGCCGAGCGTGCGAAGGCGGTCTTCAAGCAGCTCCGCGAGGCCGGCGTGCCGATGCTCGTCGGCACCGATTCGTCGACGCCGCTCAACCTGAAGACCGACGCGTTGTGGCGGGAGATGGAGCAGTTCACGAACAATGGCATGCCGCCGATGGAGGTGATCGGCCTCGCCACACGACGCAACGCCGAGTACCTGAAGATGGGGCAGCAGGTCGGCACGATCACGAAAGGCAAGCTGGCCGACATCATCGTTGTCGACGGCAATCCGCTCGCCAGCATGCGCGATCTGCGCAACGTCGTGGCGGTGGTCAAGGACGGCCACGTGTATAAAGGTTCCACCACCGACGGCGGAGGCAAGCGCACCGACGGCACGAAGTGAGGTCGATTATGAGATTGGTGCTTGTGGTTGCGGTGTCGATCGCAGCGCTGGCCTCGACGGGCGCCGGAGCCGTCGAGCAGCAACGCTCCATCGAGCAGCGCCCTACCGAGCTCGACGCCGTCCTTTTCGTGAAAGATCTGATGGTCCCGATGCGCGACGGCGTCAGGCTCGCCACCGACATCTTTCGGCCGGCGATCGACGGCGTCCCTCTCAGCGGCAAGCTGCCGCTGCTCCTTCAACTGACGCCGTACAACAAGGAAGGGCAGGGCATCGCCGAAGCGGCGAAATACTTCGCGCGGCACGGGTACGTGGTGGCGCTGCAGGACGATCGCGGCACGTACAAATCAGAGGGCGTCCTGGTGAAGTACGTCGGGTTCGCCAAAGATGCCACCGACACGATCGAGTATCTCGCGAAGCTTCCGTACACCGACGGACAAGTCGGCATGTGGGGAACGTCCTACGCGGCGCACGTGCAGGCGAGCGCCGCCATCGCGCATCCGGCGCCCCTCAAGACGCTCGTGCTCAACTTCGGCGGGCTGTACAACGGCTGGGAGTACAAGATCCGCAACCACGGCGCGTTCGAGCTGGCGCAGCAGGTCGCGTGGGCGTTCGAGCAGGCGGCCGCGAATCCGAACAACACCGTCGCGCGAGAAGTGCTCAAGAACGAGAAGGTCGCCGACTGGATCGGCGTGATTCACGCCAAACGCGGGCTCAATCCGTTGACCTACGCGAAGAACTTCGAGGATTACATCTTCGAGCTCATGACGCACGGCGACTACGACGATTACTGGAAGGCGCCCGACATGAACTGGTCGCTCAACTACGCGCAGACCGCCGACATTCCGATGCTGCACGTGACGGGCTGGTACGACTCCTATACGAGCGGCACGATCAAAAACTACGTCGCGCTTTCGCGGATGAAGAAGTCGCCGATCCGGCTCCTCGTCGGACCGTGGCTTCACGGGAGGAACACGAGCTCGGTCGCTGGCGACGTCGAGTTCGGCCAGGACGCCGCGCTCAAAGATTTCCCAACCGACTTCCACCTCCGGTGGTTCGATCATTTTCTGAAAGGCAAGCCGAGCCTGACGGCAGCAGACGATGCGCCGGTCCGGTTGTTCGTGATGGGAACGGGCGACGGTCATAAAGACGCGAACGGCAGGCTGTTCCACGGTGGCGCGTGGAGGACCGCCACCGCCTGGCCGGTGCCCGGGGCGCAGCCGACGCCCTTCTATCTGCATGGCGACGGCGGCTTGAGCCAGACGGTCCCATCCACGAACAATCCACCGAGCACGTACACGTACGATCCGCAGCATCCGGTTCCCACGATCGGCGGATCGTTTTCGTCGCAGCGCGGTCTCGTCGCGGCCGGCGGGTTCGATCAGCGCGAGCGGGAATTCAACGGCGACGCCGACAAAGGCTACCTCGGGTCGAGGCCGCCGTATCTGCCGCTGAAGGCTCGCCCTGACGTCCTCGTCTTTCAGACCGCGCCGCTCGCCGAAGACACCGAGGTCATCGGTCCCGTCGAGGTGACGCTGCACGCAGCATCGACTGCCGTCGATACCGATTTCACCGCGAAGCTGATCGACGTGTATCCGCCAAGCCGGGATTATCCGGGCGGCTACGAGCTGAACCTCACCGACGGAATCATCCGCGCGCGATATCGCAACGCGCCGGAGAAACAGGAATTCATGAAGCCGGGTGAAATCTACAAATTCACCATCGAGCCGTTTCCGACCGCCAACGAGTTCAAGAAGGGACATCGGATCCGTCTCGACATCTCGAGCAGCAACTTTCCGCGGTTCGATGTCAATCCGAATACCGGAGAGCCGCTGGGGATGAGTCGACGAACGGTGATAGCCGACAACTCTGTCTACCACGACGCGCGACATCCCTCGCACGTCGTGCTCTCGATCGTGCGAAGGTCGCAATCGACGGCAGGCCGGCAGCCCTGAAGGGCTACGCTACGAGCGCCTGACGGAGTCTCAGCGCAGCTTCACCAAGTAGACATCGGTGCTCTCGAAGATCTGACCCTCACGGAACGCACCTTTCGTCGGCAGCAGAAGCTGCGCGCCGGTCGTTTCCCCCGTCGCGAAGATGCTGCCGTCGGCGCCGACGGCAACGGCGTACCCGCGCGAGATGTCGCGGCGCGGCGTTGAATCGGTGCCCAGCAGCGTCGCGAATCGAATCGCACCCGATACCGGATCGACGTTCGCGATGAAGGCCTGCGTGTCGTAGTCCGGCTGTTTTCCGGGGCCGCCAATCGTCACTGGGAAATCACGCGAGCCTGTCAGCCCTGTGATCCAGACGCTGCCGTCCTTCGCGGGCGCCACGCCGTGGATCTCGTCAACGCCGTTGCCGCCGATGCAGTGACCGACCGCCACGTCGCTCGAGAACGGCCGCGAGGCAATCCAGCCGTCTTCTCGGCTGTCCCCTCCGCGGCAGTTCAGCCGCGCTCCCGCGACGACGATCCTACCGCGGGTCGTCATTGCAAGCGCATAGGTCCGATAGGTGCCGCCGCCTAATAACGGTTCCGCGCTCTTTGTCGTCGTTTCGAACGCCTCGACAGAATCGGAAGTGGCGATGACAAGACGACGCTTGTCCGCGCACCTGCTTCAGCGTCGCGCTCGCCGCATCGGGCTGGCGGTTCGCCGCCTGCGCGTTCGCCAGGTGCAGCAGCGCGAGCCTCGAGGCCGGCTCGGCAGCCGCGGCGCGTTCGAGCAGCGTGACTGCCCTCCCGGAATCGCCGTCGTTCAACGCCGCAACGCCGTCGGCTAACGTGGACGAGGTCTGAAGCGAGAGCGCGAACAGGAGGGTCCCAAGGACCGCACGCATGGCGTCTTAGACACGACGCCTCTCGGAAAGTTCCTCAGACTTCAGACTTCCACTTCCGTCGTGTCCTGCGCCGGCGCGATCCGTTCTTCGACGAACGTGTTCCAGTCGTGGCAATGGGGGCACTGCCAGAGCAGTTCCGTGCTCCGGTAGCGGCAGCGTAGGCAGACGTGCGGGTCGAGATAGAAGACGGCGTGCTCGGTGAGCTCGCCGTAGCGATTGACGAGCGACGCGGGGTGGTGCAGCGCGCCGAGAGCACGCCAGATCGCCTGGTGGATGCTCAACGCGTGCGGGTTCTGCACCAGCGCGGCGAACAGCAGGTCGAGAGCGTCCGACGGCCGGCCGCTTGCGGCGAGATGGTGTGACAGCGCGAGGCGCGCGCGCCAGTCCTGCGGATTCTCGTCGATGAGCCGCCGGCAGAGCCGCGTGAAGCGATCCGGATTGGCCGTCCGCACGGCGAGCGCCTCGAGCCGATCGAACGCCAGATACGCACGGTCGGGCGCGACCTCCACGACCCGCTCCCAGATCGCCGCGGCGTCCCGCTCGTTGCCCTGGGCCACGCGGACATCTCCCAGATTCAGATACGCCGGGACCGCGCGCTGGTCGAGATCGATCGCCGCTTCGAATCGCCGCGTCGCTTCCGCATAGTCCTTCCGCCGCATCGCCTCGAGGCCGATCTCGTTTTCGAGGAACGCGAGAATCGCCTGGTTCTGCGGCCGCGGGTCGCCCGCGAGCTTCGCGAGGCGCTGGCGGGTGTCGTAGGCCTCGGTCCACTGATGCTGTTCTTCGTGCAGCTTCTCGAGGTTCAACAGCGCGTACTCGTTCTTCGGATCGAGCCGCAGCACTTCGGTGAACGCTTCGAGCGCGCGCTCGACGAACCCGCCGCGCTTGTAATCGAGCCCGAGGCAGAGCAGCACGTACGCGTGCTCCAACCTGCTGAGGCGCGGACGCTGCAGCAGATGCTGGTGCACGGTGATCGCCTTGCCGACCTGTCCCTTCTCGCGATACAGGTTGCCGAGGATCATGTGCACTTCGAGCGCGTCGGCGTCGAGGCTCGCGGCGCGGCTCAATTCCTCGATGGCCAGATCGATCTGGTTCGCCACCAGGAAATTCAGGCCCAGGATGTAATGTGGCGAGTCGCGCGCGCGCCGCCGATCGATCCACTGGCCGTCGCGCAGCTTGTAGCGCTCCCACGCCTTGCCGATCGTGAGACCGGCGAGAAGCGCGACGAGCGCGGCCAGCAGCGGTGCGTAGGCGTTCATTGTCTATTTCCGCGGGGCCCGACGACTGGGTGCCCCTGCGCGAGATACTCGTCGACCATCGGATCCCAGCGATTCTGTGCGCGCAGAATGAGCTCGACGAGCTCGCGTGCGGCACCATGACCGCCGTTCGCGTGACTCACCCAGTGCACGCGCGAGCGGACGTCCTCGACCGCATCGGCGGGCGCCGCGGACAACCCCGCTCGCTGCAGCACCGGCAAGTCCACCACGTCGTCGCCCATGTACGCGACCTGCTCGTCCTCGAGCAGGAGCTCGTCGACGATCTGTTCGTACGTTTCGAGCTTGCTCGGCACGCCCTGATGCAGCAGCGTCACGCCGAGCTGCGCCGCGCGCTGCGCGGTCGGCGTCGACGTGCGCGCCGACAGAAAGCCGACGGTCAACCCGACGCGCTGCGCCAGCACGATGCCGGTGCCGTCCTTGATGTCGAACTGCTTGCTCTCGGTGCCGTCGGGGTGCAGCAGGATCTTGCCGTCCGTCAGCACACCGTCGACGTCGAACAGAATCAGCTTGATTCGACTCGCCTGTGTATCAATCAAAACAGGTCCATGCGCCACAGGTCGTGCAGGTGCACGACGCCGGCCACGCGCTTTGGAGCGTCGCCGTCGGCGACGACGATCGAGGTGATCTTGCGCTGTTCCATGATGTGGAGCGCTTCGGCCGCGAGCAGGCTGCGCGGCACCGAGACCGGGTTGCGCGTCATCACATCGCCGGCCTTCAACCCCAGAATCCCGTCGCCCCGTTCCATATGGCGGCGCAGGTCGCCGTCGGTGATGATGCCGAGCAGCACGTCTTCATCCGCGGATCCCTCCACCACGCACGTCATGCCGAGGCCCTTCCTCGACATCTCGTAAATCACGTCGCGCATCGGCGTATTCGCGCCGACGATGGGACAGTGTTTGCCCGCGTGCATCAATGCTTCGACGCGCATCAGGCGCTTGCCGAGCTTGCCCCCTGGATGCAGCTTCGCGAAATCTTCCTGCCGGAAACCCTTCTCGACGCACAGCGTCATCGCCAGCGCATCGCCGATCGCGAGCGCGGCGGTCGTGCTCGCGGTGGGCACGAGATTCATGGGGCACGCTTCTTCCGCGACGCTGCAGTCGAGCGCGACGTCGGCCGCCTGCGCGAGCGTCGATCGGGGCGTGCCGGTAATCGCAATCAGCTTCGCGCCCAGGCGTCGAATCGTTTCGAGGAGACCCAGCAGCTCGTCCGTCTCGCCGCTGTACGACAACGCAACGACGACGTCGTCGCTCTGGATGACGCCGAGATCGCCGTGCATCGCTTCGGCAGGATGAAGGAACAGCGCCGCGGTGCCGGTGCTCGTCAGCGTCGCCGCGATCTTCTGGCAGATGATGCCCGACTTGCCCATGCCCGTCAGAATCACGCGGCCCTTGCACTGGCGGAGCAGTTGCACGGCGCAATCGAACTTCCCGTCGAGCCGATCGACGAGCGACAAGATCGCCGCGGCTTCGGTTTCCAGCACCTTGCGCGCCAGCGCCCGGTCAGCCACGCAGCGGCACCTCGGACTGCTTGACGATCGCGTCGATGGCCATCAGACGGTGCAGCAGGGACTCGAGCTCGTCGACGCGCAGCGCGTTTTGCGCATCGCTCTTCGCGCGTGACGGATCCTCGTGCACCTCGACGAAGACACCGTCGACGCCTGCCGCGACTCCCGCCCGAGCGAGCGGCTCGATGAATTCCGCCTGTCCGGCCGTCACGCCATCGCCGCCGCCGGGCAACTGCAGGCTGTGCGTCACGTCGAAGACGACGGGAACACCGAGCGCGCGGACGATCGGAAACGCGCGCATGTCGACGACGAGATTGTGGTAGCCGAAGCTGACGCCGCGCTCGGTGACGATGACGCGCGAGTTGCCCGCGTCCGCCGCTTTTGCGATCGCGTGCTTGATGTCGTCGGGCGCGAGGAACTGGCCCTTCTTGATGTTGACGGCGCGGCCCGTTTGCGCGGCGGCCACGATCAGGTCGGTCTGGCGCGACAGGAATGCCGGAATCTGCAGCACATCGGCGACGTCGGCCGCTGCGCGCGCCTGCGCCGGCTCGTGAATGTCGGTCAGGATTGGCAGTCGAAGCTGCGCCTTGATTCCCGCCAGGATGCGGAGGCCTTCGTCGAGACCCGGCCCGCGAAACGAACGGCCCGACGTCCGGTTTGCCTTGTCGTACGAGGCTTTGAAGATGAACGGCACGCGGAGACGCCGGGTGATGTCGGCGAGCGTTCCAGCGAGATCGGTCGCGTGCTGTTCGCTCTCGATGACGCAGGGCCCGGCGATGAGCACGAGCGGGCTCCCGCCGCCAATCGAGATATCGCCCAGCTTCAGCGCCATCACGCGTGGAATTATAGGTCGGGTGGGTCGCGTGCGTCGGGTAGGTCGCGTGGGTCGGTGAGTCGGATGGGCCGATCGGTGCCTAACCCATCTGACCTACCCGACCGACCTGACCCACCTGACCGACATGACCGGCCTGCCCGACGAGACCGTTTGCAGTCTTGTGCTCGTACGAGGCCGCGACGAACGCCGCGAACAACGGGTGCGGTCGCGTCGGTTTCGACTTGAACTCCGGATGGAACTGAACGGCGAGATACCACGGATGGCCGGGCAGCTCGGCGATCTCCACGAACTTCCCGTCCGGCGACCGTCCCGAGATGCGCAGGCCTCGTTCGCTCAGCGTGCGCTCGTAGAGGCAGTTGAACTCGTAGCGATGACGATGCCTCTCGTTGATGAGATCCGATCCGTACACGCGCTGCGCGAGCGATCCGGGCGCCAGCTCGCACGCGTACGCGCCGAGGCGCATCGTGCCGCCGAGATCGTCGACGCCGAGCAGATCGCGCAGCTTGTAGATGACTTTCGTCGGCGTCTCGGGATTGCATTCGGTGGAATCGGCGTCGCAGAGTCCGGCGACGTTGCGCGCGTACTCGACAGTCGCCCACTGGAAGCCGTAGCAGATGCCGAAGTAGGGGATGCCGCGCTCGCGCGCGACCTGCGCGGCTTGCATCATTCCTCGCGTCCCGCGATTGCCGAAACCGCCCGGCACGAGGATGCCGTCCGCGCCGTCGAGCAGATGACCGCCGTTCGGCTCCTCGAGCGCTTCGGCTTCGATCCACTTGATGTTGACTTTGAGGCGGTGCGGAAAGCCGCCGTGATAGAGCGCTTCGTTCAGACTCTTGTAGGAATCCTCGTACCCGACGTACTTGCCCACGACGTGGATCGTGATGTCATCGACCGGGTTCTTGATCCGATTGACGAGATCCTCCCACGGCTGCATGCGCCGCTCGGTCTGCGGTAGATGCAGGTACTTCAACACGATGCGATCCAGTCCTTCGGCGGCGAGGACGAGCGGCACTTCGTAGATCGTCGAGACGTCCTTCGCGGTGATGACGGCTTCTTCGTCGACGTCGCAGAAGAGCGCGATTTTGCGCTTGATGTCCGGATCGAGGAAGCGATCGGTGCGGCAGAGCAGGATGTCGGGCTGAATGCCGATCGATCGCAGGTCGCGCACGCTGTGCTGCGTCGGTTTGGTCTTCAGCTCGCCGGCCGTGCCGATGAACGGCACGAGCGTGAGATGGATGTACAGCGAGTTGTCGCGGCCGACATCCTGCCGGAACTGACGAATGGCTTCGAGGAACGGCAGGCTCTCGATGTCGCCGACGGTGCCGCCGATTTCCACGAGCACGACGTCGACGTTCTTCGAGACCGCGCGAATCGCGTCCTTGATTTCGTTGGTGATGTGAGGGATGACCTGAACGGTGCGGCCGAGGTAGTCGCCGCGGCGCTCCTTCTGGATGACGCTCTGATAGATCTTCCCGGTCGTCCAGTTCGATTCTTTCGTCGTCACCGTATTGGTGAATCGTTCGTAGTGGCCGAGATCCAGATCGGTTTCCGCCCCATCGTCCGTCACGTACACCTCGCCGTGCTGATACGGGCTCATCGTGCCCGGATCCACGTTGATGTACGGGTCGAACTTCTGCATCGTCACCGTATACCCGTGGCCCTCGAGCAGGCAGCCGATCGACGCGGCCGCAAGCCCTTTGCCGAGCGAGGAGACGACGCCGCCGGTGACGAAGATGTATTTGGGGGTTCGTCCGTCCATGGTCCTCTCTAGCTTGACGTGGGCACCGCGAGCAGGCGGCGCACCTGTTCCAGATCCTCTTGCGTGTTCACCTCGAACGACTCGTACTTCGTTTCGACGGCCTTGATGCGGATGCCGTGTTCGAGCGCACGCAGCTGCTCCAGCGCTTCGGCCCGTTCGAGCGGCGTCGGCTCGAGCGTCGCGAGGACGAGCAGGGTGCTGCGCCGATAGGCGTAGAGGCCGATATGTCTATAGAGCGGCGGCCAGCCGCCGCGCGGATCGCGCACGAAGGGGATCGGCGCGCGGGAGAAGTACAAGGCGAACCCGCCGCGATCGAGCACGACTTTCGTGACGTTCGAATTGTTCAGCTCGGCGGTGTCGTGAATGCGCCGGTACAGCGTCGTCATCTGCACCGAGCGATCGGAGGCGAACGGCGCGACCAGTTCGCCGATCGCCGCGGGATCGATGAGGGGTTCGTCGCCCTGCACGTTGACGATGATGTCGGAGTCGAGCGTCGCCGCGACCTCGGCGAGACGATCCGTGCCGGTCTCGTGCGTGGCTTTTGTCAGCCGCACTTTGCCGCCGAAGTCGTTGACGCGTGTCGCAATCCGCAGATCGTCGGTGGCGACAATGACCTGTGAGACGACGGGCGATGCCGCGGCGCGCCGATACACGTGCTCGATCATCGGACGGCCGTCGAGATCGGCGAGCACTTTCCCGGGAAGCCGTGTCGAAGCGTATCGGGCGGGGATGACGGCGACGATGTTGAGTGGAGGAACCGTATCGACTTTCGAACCAGTCGAGACAGGGTGCACGACGAATAATAACACGCCGGTGAAAAGGCCGTGCTACGATCTGCCGCGTACGCGATGAATCTGAAGCGAGCGGCGACGATCGGCGTCGTCGGTGGGGCACTCGCAGTGTGGCTCGCGAGCGCAGCGACGTCGAATCATTCGCTGCCGCCGCCGATCATCGTGCCGCCGTCGCCGATCGATTCACGCGGCGCCGCACTCGCGGAAGAAGTCGCGCGGCTGCACGAGCGTCTCCGGCCGACGGCCACGCCGAACCAGCCCAGCCGAAATCTCTTCAGCTTCCGCTCCGCGCCCGCGCGCACGCTCCCGCCGGCGCCGGTCGCACCGCCGCCCGCGATCGTCGAAGCGCCGGCCCCGCGGCCCGCGCAACCATCGTTGAAGCTCGCGGGCATCGCGGAAGACGACGGTCCGAATGGACCCGAGCGCACGGCGATTATCGCCGGCGATGGTCAGTTGTTCATGGTGAAGGAAGGCGACGCCGTCACGCTCCGCTATCGCGTGGCGAAAATTTCCGCCGACGTCGTCGAGCTGACGGATCTCACGGACAACTCCGTCCGTCGCCTCGCACTGAAATAACACTTGTCGGTCGCGATCATCATCAATCCAATCTCCGGCGGCGCCCGGCCGGAAACGGCCGCGGCTCGCGCCGCGCTGGCGGTCCGCGTCATCGAACGGCACGGCGATCGGCCGGAGGTTTTCGTGACGGAGCGATCCGGCCACGCGCGCGACCTGGCGCGTGCCGCTGTGGCGCGCGGGATGCGCCTCGTCATGGCGTGGGGCGGCGACGGGACGATCAATGAGGTTGCGTCGGTGCTGGCGTTCGGCGAGGTACCGCTCGGCATCGTGCCGGCCGGCTCGGGCAACGGTCTCGCGACCGAGCTCGACATCAGCCGGCAGCCGGAGCGTGCCATCGCCGCCGCGCTCGCGGCCGAATCGCGACCGATCGACGTCGGCGAGCTCGAGGGCCGATTGTTCGTGAATATCGCCGGCATCGGCATCGACGCGCACATCGCGGCGCAATTCAACGCCGGCGGCAATCCACGACGCGGATTCGCGGGGTATGTCCGTTTGACCAGCCGCGCGTTGAGGACCTACGTCCCGCGCCGCTATCGCATCGTCACGAGCGCCGGACAGGTTGACGCGCGCGCGCTGACCGTGACGATTGCCAACGCGCCGCAGTGGGGCAACGGCGCGCAAATCGCGCCGGGCGCCCGCGTCGACGATGGACTCGTCGATCTCGTCGTGATCGAAGAGCAGTCGCGCTTCCGGACCGTGTGTCAGTTGCCGCGATTGTTCAACGGCACGGTCGCCAGGATTCGAGGATGCACGATGAGCCGCGTGCGACAGGCGACGATCGAATGCGACGAGCCGATGATCTTTCACGTCGACGGCGAGCCGGTGCAGGGCGGGACCACACTCCGCGCGCGGGTTCATCCTGGCGCCCTCCGTGTCGCGGCCCCGTAACGCACGAAAATCACGAAATCACGAAACACACGAAACACGAATCTGATTTCGTGGTTTTCGTGTTTTCGTGGGTTTCGTGTGTTGCCAGACGTCACGCCAGGCGAACGACCCATGCCTGGCGAATTGCGGCGACGCGGCGGATTTCCTCTACCGCTTTGTCGAGAACCTGCGGCGCGTCGCGATCCTCGTCGACGTTGACGACGCCGATCGCACCCCGCTCGCTCCGGCCGAGCGCGAAGTTGGCGATGTTCACGTGATGGCGGCCGAGAATCGTGCCGACCTCGCCGATGACGCCCGGCTGATCGTTGTTGGCGATGAGCAGCATCGTGCCGCCGAGCGGCGCCTCGACGGGAACTCCCTGGACCGAGACCAGCCGGAGACTGCCCGGCTCGAAGACCGTGCCTTCGACCCAGCGCTCGCCCGCATCGGTGTGCAGCTTGATTGACAGCTGGCTCGTGAAGTGGCGCGCGCGCGAGCTGCGCGATTCCACGATATAGATGCCGCGCGCGCGGGCCGCCGCGCATGCGTTGACGATCGACACCCCGCTCGACAGAATCGGCCGCAGGACGCCGGCCGCCGCGCTCGCGGCCAGCACCTCGACGCCGCGGCTCTCCACGAGTCCGCCGTAATACCGCACGCCGAGCTCCTCGATGCGCGCCGCGCCCATCTGGGCGACCAGCGCGCCCAGATGATCGGCAAGACGAATCCAGGGCTGCAGCCGCTGGAGCTCGTCGGGGTGCACCGATGGGAAGTTCACGGCGTTGCGGACGATGCCGTCGCGCAGGAAATCGCGGACCGTGGCGGCCGTTTCAATGCCGACCAGCTCCTGCGCTTCTTCAGTCGACGCGGCGATGTGCGGCGTCGCGATGACCTGCGGCAGTTGGGCGAGAGACCAATCGGATGGCGGTTCGGTCTCGAAGACATCGAGCGCAGCGCCGGCCACCGTGCCACTCTCGATCGCGCGGCGCAGCGCATTCTCGTCCACGAGCTCGCCGCGCGCCGTGTTGATCAGGCGAACACCGGCTTTGCAGCGTCCGAAACGTTCGTCGTTGAACAAGTACTTCGTCTCGGCGGTCAGCGGCAGGTGGAGTGTGATGTAGTCGGCGGCGGCGCACATCGCGTCGAGCGAAGCCAGCTCGGCGCCGGATGCGGCGGCGATCTCCTTCGAAATGAACGGATCGTGCGCGACGACGTGCATCCCGAACGCGCGCGCGCGCTGCGCGACTTCCTGTCCGATCCTCCCGAGTCCCGCGACGCCAAGCGTCTTCCCGCGCAGCTCGGTGCCGACGAACCGCTTTTTCTCCCACTTGCCGTCTTTCATCGCGCGGTCGGCGGCGGGGATCAACCGGGCGAGCGCGAGCATGAGCGCGCACGCGTGTTCGGCGACGCTGATGCTGTTCGCGCCCGGCGCGTTGACGACGAGAATACCGCGCGCGCTCGCGGCGTCGACGTCGACGTTGTCGACGCCGGTGCCGGCGCGGGCGACGATGCGAAGGTTCGGCCCGGCTTCGAGCAGGCGCGCGTCGACCTTCGTGGCGCTGCGCACGAGCAACGCGTCCGCGTCCGCCAGCTCAGCCGCGAGCGCGGAGGGCTGGCGTCCGGACCGGGCGTCTATGACCCAGCCCGTTTCCGCGCGAAGCAGCTCCAGCGCGGAGGGCGGGAGGTCGTCGGCGACGACAATCTTCAATGGGATTTGGTTGGTCCGATGCTGCGGACGTAGTTGACGACATCCCAGATCTGATGCGTCGTCAACTTCTTGCTGAAGGGTTTCATGCCGGTGTTGCGCGCGCCGTCACGAATGACGAGGAACATCTCGCCGTCGGTCGATCCGTGCTTCCAGTCGGCATCGGTGAGATCGGGCGGCTTGGGATTCAGCTCCGCGCCCATCGAGCCGTCGCCCTTGCCGGTGTCGCCGTGACAGCCCGCGCAGTTCTTGTCGTAGAGCGCGCGCCCCGCCGCAATCGACGTGGCTTCGGCCTTGACCGGATTCGTCATCTTCGCCGCGGCTGGATGGCGATGCACGCCGGTCGTGGGATGCTGATGCCCTTGCGCGAAGAGCGTGGCTGCGGCGCCGACGGAGAGACCGAGCACGATCGTCGCGAGCGCTGATGGCGTTTTCATCGCTACAGTATAATCCTCCGGTTTCGGACATCGCGATTGACGCGACCGTGTTGCCCTGCTGTAGTGCAATTCGCTAAAACATTCCGAATGCAGCGTCACAGCGTGGTAACAGACAAGCCTTTTCCACAGAGTTTTCCACAACGTTCGCGGAAATCTTCCGGCGTATGACAGGTGGGCTGACCTAAAAGAAGTGATCAGCTGTCAGCTCTCAGCGTGAGAAAAAAATACGCTGCGGGCCGGACCGGTGAGAGAACCGAGCGCTGTGGCAGAGAGATAAAAAATGATTAAAGCGCCAACCACCGGTACCGCGATCTCGCGCAAGAGCGGCCGGCTCGTCGTCCCTGACGATCCGATTATTCCGTTCATCGAAGGCGACGGCACGGGCCCCGATATCTGGCGATCCAGCGTGCGCGTCATGGACGCCGCGGTGCAGAAGGCGTACGGAGGCAAGCGCCAGGTCGCGTGGATGGAAGTGTACGCGGGCGAAAAAAGCTTCAAGCAGTTCAACACGTGGCTGCCCGACGACACGGTCGAAGCGTTCCGGGAGTACTACGTCGGCATCAAAGGTCCGCTGACGACGCCCGTGGGCGGCGGCATTCGATCGCTGAATGTCGCGTTGCGTCAGCTGCTCGACCTGTATGTCTGCCTGCGTCCCGTGCGCTGGTACCGCGGCGTCCCGTCGCCGGTGCGGAATCCGGAGAAAGTGGACATGGTGATCTTCCGCGAGAACACGGAAGACATCTACGCCGGCATCGAATACGCCGCCGGGTCGCCCGAGGCCCAGAAGGTCCTCGATTTCTTCGCGCGGGAGTTTCCGAAGGACTTCAAGAAGATCCGGTTTGGATCGGAATCGGCCGCGCGCGAATGGCAGCAGCAGCTCGAGTCGATCGGCGCGCCCGCGCGCCACGTCGGCCCTGGGGACGTTGTCGTCGGAATCGGGCTGAAGCCCATCAGCCGGCTTGGCACCGAGCGCCTCGTGCACAGCGCTATCGGCTACGCGATCAAGTACAAACGCAAGAGCGTCACGCTCGTGCACAAGGGCAACATCATGAAGTTCACGGAAGGCGCCTTTCGCGACTGGGGGTATCAGGTCGCGAAAGAGTTCTATGGCGCCGTGGAAGTGGACGGCGGCCCATGGTGCCGGATTCCGGATGGGAAGCCGGGCGCCGGCCTATTAATAAAGGATGCGATCGCCGACATCACCCTGCAGCAGGTGCTGACGCGGCCCGACGAGTTCGACGTCATCGCGACGCCGAATCTGAACGGCGACTACCTGTCGGACGCCCTTGCCGCGCAGGTCGGCGGCATCGGCATTGCGCCGGGCGGCAACATCAATTACGTCACCGGCCACGCGATCTTCGAGGCGACGCACGGCACGGCGCCCAAATACGCCAACCAGGACAAAGTGAACCCGGGGTCGGTCGTGCTCTCGGGCGAGATGATGCTGCGTCACCTGGGATGGGTCGAAGCGGCGGATCTCGTCGTCAAGGGAATGGACGGCGCCATCGCGGCAAAGCGCGTCACGTACGACTTCGCGCGGCTGATGGACGGCGCCACCGAGCTGCGAACCTCGGAGTTCGCGGATGCCATCATCAATCATATGTAGCTCTCAGTTGTCAGCTCTCAGCTATCGGTAAAAACTCGCGACTGCGCGCGGAGCGACGGGATACTGCCGGGCGAGCCGAGAGCTGATAGCTGATAGCTGACAGCTACTGCGAGGAGCGTTCGAATGAACCGAAAAGTCACAGTAGTAGGCGGAGCGGGAAACGTCGGTGCGACCGTCGCCCGCGGCGTTGCGGACAAACAGCTGGCCGATGTCGTCATCATCGACATCGCCGACCAGAAGGCGGCCGGCGTTGCGCTCGACATCTTAGAGGCATGCCCCATTTGGGGATCGGATTCGCGCGTGCTCGGCACCGGCGATTACGCCGAGAGCGCCAACTCCGACGTCGTGGTCATCACGTCGGGTCTGCCGCGCAAACCGGGCATGAGCCGCGACGATCTGCTGAACGTGAACTACAAAATCATGCAGCAGGTGACGGAGCAGATCGTCAGACACTCGCCCAACTGCATCATCATTCCGGTCTCGAATCCGCTCGACGCGATGGCGCAGGCCGTGTACCGGCTCTCGAAGTTCCCGCGCGAGCGCGTCGTGGGCATGGCGGGCGTGCTCGACTCGGCGCGGATGCGCGCGTTCATCGCGAAAGAGCTGAACGTGTCGGTCGACAACGTGCACGCGTTCGTGCTCGGCGGCCACGGCGACACGATGGTGCCGCTGCCGCGCTATTCGACGGTCGCCGGCATCCCGATCACCGATCTGATGGACAAGGCGGTCATCGATCGCATCGTCGCGCGGACGGCGGGCGGTGGCGCAGAGATCACGCAACTGGTCGGCACGAGCGCGTGGTATGCACCCGGCGCCTCCGTCGTCGACATGGTCGAGGCCATTCTGCTCGACAAGAAGAAGATCGTTCCCTGCTCGGTCTACCTGCAGGGCGAGTACGGCGTCCGCGATCTGTTCGTCGGCGTGCCGTGCAAGCTCGGCGCGCGAGGCCTCGAAAAGATCATCGAGATCAAGCTCACGCCCGAGGAAGACGCGGCGTTCAAGAAATCCGCGGCGGCGGTGAAGGAACTGATCGAGGTCATCAAGGTCTGAGACGCGACGAAAGCTCTCCACCACAGAGGACCCGGAGGACACGGAGAATAAAACGTACAGGACTTTGCCTCGGTGTCCTCCGTGTCCTCTGTGGCGGAGAGGTTATGCCGCGGCGTTCACGACGTCGGTCAACGCGCTGCTCAGCTCGTCGACCGTGAACGGCTTGGTGACGCGGGCTTTGAACCCGTAGTCGCGGTAGTTGGCGAGCACGTCGTCGTCGGCGTAGCCGCTGACGACGATCGCTTTCACCTCGGGATCGATTTTCTTCAGCGCGCGAAGCACTTCGCTGCCGCCGAGATCCCCAGGAATCGTCAGGTCGAGCAGGACGAGATCGAACGGCCGCCCGTCCCTCAGCGCGCGCGTGTAACGATCGATTGCGGCCGATCCGGTGCCGACCGTTTCCACCTGGTAGCCGAGCAGACCGAGCAGTCGAACGGCCAGCGTTCGAATCGGCTCCTCGTCGTCGAGCACCAGCAGGCGGCCGCCCCCGGTGATTGGGATCCGGCCGCTTCGCGGCGGCTCGATACGGCGTTCGGCAAGCGTCGCCGGCAGACAGATGTGAATGATCGTCCCGCGGCCGATCTCGGAATCGACCGCGATGTAGCCGCCGTGATTCTTCACAATCGAACGTGAGGTCGCGAGGCCGAGACCCGTTCCTGTCGGCTTCGTGCTGAAGTACGGATCGAAAATCTTCGGCATCGCCTGCGGCGTGATGCCGACGCCTTCGTCGGCGATCGACACGCGCACGTACGGACCGGCCTTCACCAGCAGGCCGAATTCCCAGCGGTCCTCCGGCTCCGAGATGTTCTCGGCTTTCACGCCGATCCGTCCGCCGCGCGGCATCGCCTGTTTCGCGTTGATCAAGACGTTGTTGAAGACCTGAATCAGCTGGCCCTCGTCGGCGTTGGCGGACCAGATCATCGGATCGATGTCGGCCACCCAGCTCGAGCTCGAGCCCGAGAGCGCCATCCGCAGCGACTCCATGACGACGCGGTCCATGCGGACCAGCTTTTTGATCGGAGCGCCGCCTTTGGCGAAGGTGAGAAGCTGCTGCGTCAACTGGCGCGCGCGCACGCACGCTTCTTCCGCCGCGCCGAGCGCGTCGTCGGTCTTGTCGTCGAGACCTTCGTGCCGTGCCAGCGAGATGTTGCCGAGAATGGCGGTGAGGATGTTGTTGAAGTCGTGCGCGATTCCGCCGGCGAGCAGTCCCAGCGACTCGAGCTTGCTCGCTTTCATCCGCTCCTCCTGCACGCGGATGGCGTCGCTCGCATCGCGGAACGCGAGGACGAGGCCGATCGTTTCGCCCTGGCCGTTGCGCAGCGGCGCGCAGACCTCCTGAATCGGCACCTCGCGACCCTCGCGCGAGACGAGAATCGCGCTGCGCACGAGACCGAGCGGCGTGTCAGTTTCGCCGGTCGCCGAGACCGCGTTCATACAGCGCTCGCGGGTGTCGGCGTCGAGATCGTGAAACACATCGGCCAGCGGCCGTCCGCAGGCTTCGTCGTGCGTCCATCCCGTCAGGATCTCGGCGGCGCGGTTGAACACGCACACGATTCCGGCCGTGTCGGTTGCGATGACGCCGTCGCCGACGCTGCGGAGCGTGACCGCCAGGCGCTCTTTTTCAGACGCGAGCGCGCGCTCGGCCGACTGCGCCTGCGCCAGGGCCGCCAGCGTTTCGGCGTGAAGCGCGCACGTCTCGGCGGCGTGCCGCTGCTCGTCCTCGATGCGGCCGAGGAAGACGCGGTAGGTGCGGTACGTCAGATAGACGGGCGCCACCACCAGCGGCACGAGCCAGTAATCGCCGTGCGTGATGACGATGGCTGCAAGCGCGCCGGCGCCGCCGGCCACGATGAAGCTGGGCGCGCTCCACAGAAAATTGTCGCGCCAGACCAGCCACGTCGGTTGCCGCGTCGCGAGCGCAATCGCCAGCGCGATGAAGCCCGTGTTCATCAGGAAGTAGACCGTGATGACGCCCAGGAGCGGTTTCGTCAGATCGTTCAGCGACGCCGGCGCCGGTGTCCCATTCAGCCACGTGTAGGTCGCGGCCACCGCGCGCATCGTGAGCGCGACCGCGGCGATGCTGAACACCGTGCGATAGACCGGATAGCCGCGCTTGGGCAGCCGGCTACACTGCGCCCACGCGCCCGTCATCGCGATGACCATGGCCTGCTGCGGACCGAGGAGCAGCAGCGACATCAGGTCGGCCGCGTACGAGACCGACAACGTCGAGCCGTTGCCGAGCGGCAGCGGCAGGTTGACCTTCCAGGTCGACGTCAGATATCCGAACCCGAGCAGGAGGAGAAAGAGGATCGGGCGATCGATCTGCGTGGGCAGGAACGTCGCTGCCGCCAGAGCACCCGCCACGAGGACGCCGATGACGTACACGCGGGAGGCCAGTCGCAATGTCGAGAACCTCAGATCCAGCCCGGCGGAAGGATCGAACATTGAGAGCGAGTTACTGATTCCAGATGACCGGCTGGCAGTCCTGGCCGCAGCTCGTTCCCCAGACAACCGTCTCGTCGCCGTTCGTGCCCCACACGACCGTCTCGGAATCGTTCGTGCCCCACACGACGGTCTCAGAATCGCTGGTGCCCCATACGACCGTCTCGGAGTCGCTGGTCGACCACGCCGTGCCGGCGCAGTCGGCGCCACCGCACTGCGATCCCCACACGACGTTTGGCCAGTCGCCGGTCCACGTCACGTTGCCGCAGCCGAGATCCACGCAGGTCGTGCTCCACGCGGTCCACGCGTTGGTCGTGGCGCTCCACGCATCGCCCCAGACGGCAGGCGCGCCGCTCACCGCCGTCGATCCCCACGGGACTGTGAGTCCCCACGCGTTGACGTTCGGCTGAATGCGGCCGCCCCGAACGCGATGATTCGCCCAGATGATTTGCTGGCCCCACGCCGGGTCGGAAGGATAGTCGCCGCCCAGGCTGAAGTAGCGGGCGAGTGTGACAGCGCCGGCGGTATTGAGGAACCCTGCGCCTTCGGTGAGCCAGTCGTATGCGCTGTACACCTGAGCCGTATATTGCAGGATGGCCTTCACCGCATTCGGCGTGAGCGCCGCGTTGGCCTGGAGCATCAGCGCCACGCTGCCGGCGACGACCGGCGCGGCCATGCTGGTGCCGGACAAACTCAAGTAGGGCGGATTCGCCGTCGCAACGGTCCCGGGGAGTAGGTACGCGGAGTAGTTCGAGTACAGCGCGCTGCCCGGCGAGCTGAGCGATTCGATCCCGATGCCGGGCGCGACCAGATCCGGCTTCGCCGTGTAGTCGTAGCGCGTCGGTCCACGTGAGCTGAACACGGCCATTGTATCGTCCGCACGGTCGACGGTGCCCATGTGGCTCGACGCACCGACCGTGAGTACCCACGGTGCATTGCCCGGTGCGGTGATCGCGCCGTATTGCGTGAGGCCGTTCGCGTTTTTGCCGTTGTTACCGGCCGCCGCCACG
>DASYQZ010000005.1:0-46990 GCA_036004865.1 Vicinamibacterales bacterium | reverse complement strand
CGCGGGCGCCCGCTTCGTCGATCAGATCGATGGCCTTGTCGGGCAGGAACCGGTCGGTGATGTAGCGGCTCGACTGATACACCGCGGCCTCGATCGCTTCGCGGGTGTATTCGACGTGATGGAACGACTCGTAGCGATCCTTCTCGATGTACTTCCGGTACTCCGCGGGCGTCGTTGCGCCGATGCAGCGGATTTCGCCGCGCGACAGCGCGGGCTTCAGAATGTTCGCCGCGTCGAGCGAGCCTTCGGCAGAGCCGGCGCCGACGAGCATGTGCAGCTCGTCGATGAAGACGATGATGTTCGGGTTGTCGGTCAGTTCCTTCATGATCGCCTTGAGGCGTTCCTCGAACTGACCGCGGTACTTCGTGCCGGCCACGATGAGCGAGATGTCGAGCGCGAGAATCCGCTTGTCCGCCAGGAAGTGCGGCACGTCCCCGTAGACGATCTTCTGCGCGAGCCCTTCGACGATCGCCGTCTTGCCGACGCCGGGCTCGCCGATCAGCACCGCGTTGTTCTTCGTGCGGCGGCACAGCACCTGCTGCACGCGCTCGAGCTCGTGCTCGCGGCCGACGAGCGGATCGAGCTGGTTCTTCATCGCCGACTCGGTGAGGTCGCGGCTGAACTCGGCGAGCAGCGGCGTCTCTTTCACGCGGGTCAGCGTCGTCTTTTCGTTGAGCAGCTGGACGATATCTTCGCGGACCGTGTTCAGCCGCATCCCCTTTTCCATGAGGATGGACGCCGCGACCGAGCGCTCTTCGCGCAGGATGCCGAGCAGCAGATGTTCGGTGCCGATGTAGTTGTGCAGCAGCCGGTCCGCCTCTTCGGCGGCGAACTGCAGCACGCGTTTGGTTTCGGCGCTGAACGGGATTTCGACCGAGGTCGACACCTTCTCGCGGAACACGGTGCGGCCTTCGATTTCCTTACGGATATTTTCGAGGGACAGGTGGGAGCGCGCGAAAATGCGGCTCGTCAGCCCTTTGCCTTCACGAATCAGTCCGAGCAGGAGGTGCTCGGTTTCAATGGAAATGCTGCCGAGTTGGCTGGCCTCGTAGCGCGCAAAGAAGAGAACTCGCCGCGCCCGTTCCGTGTACCGTTCGAACATCCCGAAGTACCTACGTGAAAGCCGAGAGTGTTGTGGTCATGAAAACGATGACCACATTATACGGCACGGGTCCCGTCCAACCCAACGCTATTCTTCGTTAAGTGCGTGTCATGCCTAGGGTTCGAGCGCCACGATTTCAGATGCTCGCGTCTCGACGCTCGTACCCATGGCCCGACGCGAACATATAATCGCGCCGCAATGACTCGATTATCGGCCGCAGCCGCCCGCATCGCCATCGCCTGCGCGTCGGCGGCGACGCTCGCCGTGGTGTCAGCGCAACACGACGTCTCGCGATTCGATCGCGTCGTGGAGGTCGCGCGTCAGGAGCTCGCAGAAACGCGAACGCCGGGCGCCGCAATTGCGTTGGTGCAGGGCGATCGCATGGTCTTCGCGACCGGCGTCGGTGTTGCCGACATCGAGGCCGGCGCCTCCATCAATCCGCCCATGCTGTTCCGTCTCGGATCGACCACGAAGATGTTCACGGCGGCGGCGCTGGTCACGCTCGCCGAGAGTGGCAAGCTGTCGCTCGACGCGCCGATCGGCTCAATCACGCGCATCACGTCACCGTCTTCGTGATCACTGGCGCGTCAGGCAGGAATCAGCCGGCCTTCATGCAGGCGTAATATCCGATCGCACGACGCCGCGAGACGCAGATTGTGCGTCGCGATGATCGACGTGAGGCCGAAATCCTGGTGCATCGCGCGGAGGAGCGCGTGCAGCGCCTCCGCCGTCGCTTCGTCCAGATCGCCGGTCGGTTCGTCTGCGAACAAAACCGACGGCCGCATGACGAGGGCGCGTCCGACGGCGACGCGCTGCTGCTCGCCGCCCGACAACATGCCGGGCCGATGTGTCAGGCGATCGCCGAGACCGACGCGCCGCAGGAGATCTTCGGCGCGCAGCCGCGCCTCGGCGATCGGAATGCGCGCGATCCGCATCGGCATCTCCGCGTTCTCGAGCGCACTGAACTCCGGCAGCAGGTGATGGAACTGGAACACGAAGCCGACGTGGCGGTTTCTGAACGAGACGATGTGGTCGTCCGGCATCGCCGTGATGTCGGTGTCGCCGATCGCAATCGTCCCGCGGTCCACCCGATCGAGTCCGCCGAGGACGTGCAGCAGCGTGCTCTTCCCCACGCCTGACGCGCCGATGATCGCAACCATCTCGCCGGCGTCGACCGACAGATCGAGATCACGAAGGACCGTCAGCGCGGTGCCGCCGACGGGGTAGGTTTTGACGATTCCCCGCGCGTCGAGGAACGCCATCGCCCTCAAACGCAACCACGAAAACACGAAAGCACGAAAAAGATCTCTTTGGAAAAAGCGTCTTTCGTGTTTTCGTGTTTTCGTGGTTCCATTTTGAGACGTGAATCTCTTTACTCGTATCGCAGCGCCTGAGCAGGATCGAGGCGCGCCGCCTGCCGCGACGGATAGATGGTCGCCACGAAGCACACCACGATCGCGGCGACGATGACCAGCGCGAAGTCTTCGGGCCGGACCTTGAACGGCACGTGTGAGACCTGATAGACGTCCACCGGCACGCTGATCAACTTGTAGCGGTCGAGCAGGTACGACAGCGCGTAGCCGGCTGCGGCGCCGACGGTCGTGCCGACGATGCCGATGATCAGCCCCTGCATCATGAAAATCGTGGTGATGCTTCGAGCGCTCGCGCCCATGGTCTTCAGGATCGCGATGTCGCGGTTCTTCTCCATCACCAGCAGGATCAGCGATGCGATGATGTTCAGCGCCGCGACCATGACGATGAGGCCGATGGTCAGCGAGATGGCCATCTTCTCGAGCCACAGCGCCGAAAACAGCGAGCGGTTCATCTCCGACCAGTCCTGCGTGAAGTACTGATCGCCGAGCGTCCCGGTGATCGACCGCGAGACCTCGGACGCGCGCCAGATGTCGTCGACGCGAAGCTGAATGAGAGCGATGCGATCCGTGTCGAACAGCCGCTTGGCCACGTCGAGCGACACGAATCCGGTCGTGTTGTCGAATTCGTACAGGCCCAGGCTGAATGTGCCGGCGACTCGCAGCCGGCGCGGCACGGGGACCATGCCCATTGGCGACAACGTCCCGTGCGGGGTGACCACCTGGACTGAATCGCCGACGCTGACGCCGAGTCCGCGCGCCAGATCCTTGCCGAGCAGAATGCCGCCAAGCGCACCGTCCTCGCTGTCGCCGTTCAGGCCGTCGAGACTCCCGGACTCCATCGCCGCGCGAAGATCGGTGACTCCCGCCTCGAGGACGGGATCGATGCCTGTGAGGTTGACGAAGTCGTCGGACCGGGCGGCGGTGACGAGCGCCTTCCCGAGAATCGCCGGCGCCGCGCCGACGACGTGGGGGACCTGCCGCAGCCGGGCGGCTTCGGCGTGGTAGTCGTCGATGCCGCTGGTCTTCCAGACGTAGATGTGCGGGTTTGCCCCGACGATCCGGTCGCGGATTTCGTCCTGCAGTCCCGTCATCAGCGCGACCGCGATGACCAGCGCCATCACACCGACGGTGACGCCGAGCGTGGAGATCAGCGAGATGACCGAGATGAACGCCTGCTTGCGCTTGGCGAGGAGGTAGCGCAGGGCGACGTGAAGTTCAAAAGGAAGATCCACTTTTTCTCACTGGCGCCGCGGCCCTACCCCCGGCGCGAACGCTGTCGCTGCCACAACATACTGATCGCTCGCGCGACGCGCTCGCGAGGCGGATTCCCATGTCCGCGGCGAGGTGTGGCCGCAGGCGCCGCTGCGAGGTCTCATCCCGGAATCCACAAATCAACAATAAGGGCTTTTTGGGCGTTTGTGTGTGTCGTGTTTTCGTGGTTTCGTGATTTTCGTGGTTTGCGGGCTACTCTCTCTTTCTCATCAACGGAAACAGGATCACATCGCGAATCGACGGGCTGTTCGTCAACAGCATGACGAGCCGATCGATGCCGACGCCCTCGCCGCCGGTCGGCGGCAGTCCGTATTCGAGCGCGCGGATGTAGTCCTCGTCCATCTCATGCGCCTCGAGGTCGCCGCGCGCGCGGTTCTTCGACTGCGCCTCGAAGCGGCGGCGCTGCTCCACCGGATCGTTGAGCTCGCTGAACGCGTTCGCCACCTCGAAGCCGCCGATGTAGAGCTCGAAGCGCTCCACGGTGTCCGGATCGTCCGGTTTCTGCTTCGAGAGCGGGGACACCTCGGTCGGGAAGTCGTAGACGAACGTCGGCTGGATGAGCCGCTCTTCGCAGAACTTCTCGAAGATCCCGGTCGTGATTTTGCCCGGGCCGTGGCCCGGGTCGACCTCGATGTTGAGCTCGCGCGCGATGGCCGCGACCGTCTCGCGGTTGCGGAGATTGGCGTCGGTCACCTCGCGGTGCAGCCGGTGCGAGGCGGCGTCGCGCGCCGCCTCGCGCAGCCGGACGCGCGTGAACGGCGCGGTCAGCGAGATCCGATGCTCGCCGAACGTCGTCTGATCGGTGCCGATGGCCTGACGCGCCACGGTCGGAATCATCTCCTCGGTCATCGCCATGAGCGACTGGTAATCGGCGTACGCTTCGTAGAACTCCATCATCGTGAACTCGGGATTGTGCTCGGTCGAGATCCCTTCGTTCCGGAAGTTCCTGTTGATCTCGAACACCCGCTCGAGGCCGCCGACGGTAAGCCGCTTCAGATAGAGCTCCGGCGCGATGCGGAGGTAGAGATCCATCTCGAGCGTGTTGTGATACGTGACGAACGGCCGCGCGATGGCGCCGCCGGCAATCGGCTGCATCATCGGCGTCTCCACTTCGAGGTAGCCGCGCCCGATCATGAACTCGCGCAGCGCGGCGATGATGCGGCTTCGCGCTTCGAACACGCGGCGCGAATCGGGATTCACGATGAGGTCGAGATACCGCTGCCGGTACCGGATCTCGACGTCGGTCAGGCCGTGCCACTTCTCGGGCAGCGGCAGCAGGCACTTCGCCAGGAAGTGGAGCCGCGACGCCCAGATGGTGAACTCGTTGGTCTTGGTCCGGAAGAGGCGCCCCTCCACGCCGACCCAGTCGCCGAAATCGAGCAGCTTGAAGATTTTGAAGTCGAGGTCCGGCATCGAGTCCTGCCGGACGTACACCTGAATCTTCGCGAAGCCGTCCGACAGCACGAGAAAGTTCGCCTTGCCGAACGATCGAATCCCGAGGATGCGGCCGCTCGTGACGGTCTCGACCCGCTCCGCCTCGAGCTCGTCGTGCGTGCGCGACCCGTGCGCGTCGACGAGCTGCGAGATGGTGTGCCGGCGCTCGAACCTGCGTGGATAGACGTCGACGCCGAGCTTCGCGAGCTCGTCGAGGTTCGTGCGGCGCTGCTGGACTTGTTCGTCTAGCGAGGTCATAGCCAAAGCTCTCCACCACAGAGGACACCGAGGACACGGAGGATCAAGCGTTTCGACGAAAGGGATTTGACCTCCTGCCTCTGTGTCCTCCGTGTCCTCCGTGGTGGAGAGTTTCATTCCGGTCGAGAGCCACGGTTCGACTCGATCTTCTTCCTAATCGCATCCAGCATCCCGTTGATGAACTTCACCGCCTCTTCCGTGCTGAACGTGCGCGCCAGCTCGAGCGCTTCGTTGATGACGACCGCCGGAGGCGTGCCGCGATCGCGCTGCAACTCGCAGATGGCCATCCGAAGAATCAGACGATCGAGCACCGCCATCCGCTCGGGACGCCAGCGTTCGGCGGTCTCGGCGATCAGCGGGTCGATGGCGTCGAGCCGTTCGACGGTGTCGTGGGCCAGCGCCGACGCGAACTCGCGCAGCTCGTCCGCAGGCGCATCGGCGTCGGGCCACTGGCGGCTGAAAAACGTCTCGGCGGCACGGTCGACGTCGCCGCGCCCGATGTCCCATTGATACAGGATCTGGAGCGCCGATTCACGAGCCCTGTGTCTCGGGTCTTTTTTCACGGTTGACCGGAGGGCTTGCTAACTTTTCTTCACCGGCGGCGGGGCCCCATCCGGCACCCCAACGCGGCTGCCGCGTTGGGGGCCCCGCCCTTCGCCGCGAGCTGTCGCTGATACCTCGCCTCGGATTTCCATGTCCTCGGCTCGGTATGGCCGCGGGCGCTGCTCGTCTGGTGTTGTCTGGTCTTTCTGTTGTCTCAACTGGGCCACGACTTCGGCCATCTCGATTGCGGCGGTCGCGGCCTCGCGCCCTTTGTTGCCTGGCCCGTCTCCCGCGCGCGCAAGCGCTTCTTCGACCGAGTTCGTCGTGAGGACGCCGAACGCCATGGGCACACCCGTCGCCGCCGACGCGCCGGTCAGCCCGTGCGCCACGGCCGAGCAGATGTAATCGAAGTGCGGCGTCTCGCCGCGAATCACGCAGCCCAGGCACACCACCGCGTCGAATCGGCCGCTCTCCGCCGCGTGCTGCGCGGCGAGCGGAATCTCGAAAGCGCCCGGCACGAGGACTACGGTGATGTCGCTGGACGCGACGCCGGCCGCGGCGAGCGCCTCGAGCGCGCCAGCCTGCAGGCGGTCGGTGATGAAGTCGTGATACTTCGACACGACGAGCGCGAACCGAAATCCCGAGGCGCGTCCTGATGCCTGGATCGTGATCATCTTTTTTGCACTGGCGGCGGGGCCCCCTTTTTCTGCACTGGCGGCGGGGCCCCACTTTTTCTGCACTGGCGGCGGGGCCCCACCCCCGCCGCGAGCTGTCGCTGATGCGGCGCGGCAGACCGCGCCGCATGGCCGCAGGCGCTAGCGGTCCTCGGCCGATCGACCTGCCCTACCCGCCTTACCTGCCCTACCTGCCCTACCTGCCCTACCCGCCCCACCAGACCTACTTGCCCTTGAACTCCGCCTTGCGCTTTTCGAGAAATGCCTCTGTCCCCTCCCGCATGTCGTCGGTCGACGCCACCAAACCGAAGAGGGTCGCCTCGTACTGGCATGCTTCGGCGAACGGCATCTCCCTGCCTTTGTTCACCGCGTTGATGACGTAGCGCATCGCAATCGGCGCGCTCGCCGCGAGTTGCGCCGCCAGGGCACGCGCGTCGGTCATCAGGCTCGCGGCGGGCACGACGCGGTTCACCAGCCCGATGCGCAAGGCTTCGTCGGCGGTGATCGGCGCGCCCGTGAGAATCATTTCCATCGCCTTGCCTTTACCGACCAGGCGCGGCAGCCGCTGCGTGCCGGCGTACCCGGGAATCAGGCCGAGGTTGATCTCCGGCTGACCGATCCTGGCGGAGTCCGCCGCAATGCGCAGGGTGCACGCCATGGCGAGCTCGCACCCGCCGCCGAGCGCGAAGCCGTTGATTGCGGCAATCACCGGCTTGCCCAGATTCTCGATCACGTCGAAGACGTGCTGGCCCGTGAGCGCGTGCTCGCGTCCGCCTGTCGGCGTCTGAAGGGCCAGCTCGTTGATGTCGGCGCCGGCGACGAAGGACTTCTCGCCGGCGCCAGTCAAGACGATCGTGCGCACGCCATCGTCGCGCTGCAGGTCGAGCATTGCGCGGCGCAGCTCGTCGACGGTTTGAGAGTTGAGCGCGTTCAACACTTGCGGCCGGTTGATCGTCACGACGACGACAGTGTTTCCAGGGCCGTCGCGCTCGAGCAGGAGGTTGTCGAAGGACATGACTCGCCGATAAGCCTACAGGGGGAACGGATACATCAGCCAGCCGAGCACGAGGGCCGACACGAGAAACCCGCCGAACATCATGCCTCCGAAGCGCAGCTGCGCGTGCCAGTCGTCTTTCGCGATGACGGCAAAGACGAGCGACACGAAGAAGGCGAAGAGCGTCATGAGCAGGACGTGGCTCTGCATCACGGAAGATTCATTTACGGCCAAGCGCCACGTCGTACGCGTCGATCACGACGAGCAGGTTGAGCAGACCGGCGACGATCAGGAACGCGTTGCCGTACTCGTACGTGACGGCGCGCACGTCGCCGTTGCCATAGCCGAGCGCGCCGGCGATGAAATACGGTACGCCGATGCCGAGATCGGCGATCGCGGCGAGACCGACGAGCCATTCCCTCATGTCGAACGGAAACAGACGGCCGTGCAGCCCCAGACCGATCGCAAACATGAGCGGCAGCGCGACGAGGAAGATGAGGCCTTTCGATCGCCGGCCGAGCCACAAATGGCCCGCGCCGGGCACTGCCCATGCCGCGAGGCATAGCAGCACGAGCCAGCCCGATTGCGTCTCTTCGGCGGCGGTGGCGCGCACGACCGGTTAGTTTACCTGATCACGATCCACGACACCGCCGCGCCAAGCGGCAGCCCCGCGAGCGCACGAACCGTGTTCGACGGCATGTGCCCTGTCGTCCACTCGTAGGCGAGCGTCACGACCGTCGGCAGCGCCGCGAGCGCCAGCATCGTTCTCGGAGGGCTGAAGGCCATGTGAAGGCATACGCCGTTTGAACGCAGAACTCGCAGAACACGCGGAGAAACTGTTGGATATTTCTTTTCTGCGGGCTCTGCGGGCTCTGCGTTCAACGTGGTTTGTCGACCCATGCGAAACGCGAGCGCGAGCGCACCCAGCGCCGCGCCGGCGTAGATGCCCGTGCATCGCGCGCACACCGGCATCTGATGCGCCCACAGAAAGAACGATCGCTCGGGTCGCTGGTGGCAGACGACGCCGCCGATCGCGTAGACGGCAAACGCCAACACGTAGACGATGGACGGCGCGAATCGATGCGACGCTGCGAGCGTCGCGAGCGGCAGCGCGGACGCCCAGGCCACCGACGATCCGATGAACGCGCGGCGGAGCGCCCACGCCATGAGCGAATGCTACACTGACGCGCATGCTTGCCGGCGTCGCCCTCGTGTCCGCCACGCTGCTGATGATCGAGCTGGCGCTCACGCGCATCTTCTCGGTCGTCATGTACTACCACTTCGCATTCCTGGCCATTTCCATCGCGCTCTTCGGCCTCAGCGCCAGCGGCGTCGTGGCGTACGTCGCGCGGGCGCGGCTCGAGCGCCGCGACATCGCGTCGCTGCTCAGCGCGGCCTCGCTCGCGTACGCCGCGACGACGATCGTCGCGTTGTTCTTCCTCGTGCGGCTGCGCGTCGGACTGAGCTACTCGCGCGAGAACCTGCTGCTGATGCTCACGATTTACGCGCTCGCGGCGCTGCCGTTCTTCACCGGCGGCCTCGTCATCACGCTGGCCATTTCGCGCCTCTCCTCGCGCATCAACGCCGTGTACGCCGCCGACCTGACCGGCGCGGCGGCCGGCTGTCTCGTGCTGATTCCGCTGATGAATCGCCTCGGCGCGCCCGGCGTCGTATTGACGGCCGCAGCGCTCGCCATCGCCGCCGCGGTGTTGTTCGCCGATCGCGCACGCCGATCGCGCATCGCGGCCATTGGCGCCGCGCTCATCGCGGTGCCGCTCGCCGGTCAGCTCTCCGGCCTCGCCGGCTTCGACGTCATCGACACGAAAGGGCATCGCAGCGACCGTATCCTGTTCGCGAAATGGAACTCGTTTTCGCGCATCGGCGTGTACGAGCGCCCGCACGGCGACTGGTCGCTGAGCTACGCGTACCGCGGACCGCTGCCGGCAACGCGCTACATGGATATCGACTCGGCCGCGTCGACGCCGATCCTGAATCTCGCGCCGGACCTGTCCAACGTTCAATATCTGAAATACGAACTGACGGCGCTGGCGTATCACCTGAAGAGCGGGGATTCGAATCCCAACTCCCCAATCCCGCATGCCGACGGCTTCACCGCACTGATCATTGGACCGGGCGGAGGCCGCGACCTCGTATCGGCGCTCGTCTTCGGCGCGCGCCACATCGACGGCGTCGAGATCAATCCAATCATCGCGGACGATGTGATGCGCGGCCGGTTCCGCGAGTTCTCCGGCGGCATCTACACGCACCCGCGCGTGCGAATCATCGTTGACGACGGCCGGAGCTTCGTCCGGCGGACGACGGATCGGTACGACGTGATCCAGGCGTCGCTCGTCGACACGTGGGCGGCCACGGCCGCCGGCGCGTACACGCTCACCGAAAACACGCTGTACACGGTCGAAGCGTTCGACGACTACTTCGATCACCTGACGGACGATGGCGTGCTGACGATCACGCGATGGGTGTTCGACGGCTTGCGCCTCGTCTCTCTTGCGCAGGCCGCGGCCGAGAAACGTGGATCGCCGGTCGCGGATCGCATCGCCGTCGTTCGCCACGACAAGGTGGCGACGTTCCTGTTCAAGCGGACGCCGTTCACCGCGCGCGAGCTGGCGACGCTGCACGACGTGTCGGCGCGCCTGGGCTTCGAGGTGCTCTACGCGCCGAGCGATGAGGACAGCCCGCCGGTGCCGGAGGAATGGGTCGACGGCACCTCCACGGCCGACTACGCGCGCCTGATTCGCGCGTCGGACCCGGAGCGGTTCTACGCGGGATTTCACGCCGACATCCGTCCGACGACCGACGATCGCCCGTTCTTTTTTCACACGACGAAGCTCGCGAATCAATTCGGGGTCGCGTTCGGGCGCTCGATGCTGTTCGGCAACGGGCTCAGCGCGCTGCTGACGCTGCTCGGCATCTCGGGCGCGCTCGTCGTGCTGTTCGTCATCGGACCGCTGGCGCTCGCGGGCCGCGGCACGCCGCATCCGCGCGGATGGTTCGCGTGGCTCGTGTACTTCGGCGCGCTCGGCGCGGGCTTCATGCTCATCGAGGTCGCGATGCTCCAGCAGTTCGTGCTGCTGCTCGGGCATCCGGTGTACTCGCTCACCGTGACGCTGTTTTCGCTGCTCCTCGGCACCGGACTGGGCGCCGCCTTGAGCCGCCGCTTCCGTCAGCAGTCGCTGGCGCGTACCGGCGCGGTGGCCATTGCCGCCATCGCGGCGATTGGCGTCGTGGTCATCGCGCTCGTGGCGCCGCTCGTCATCTGGGCGATTCCATTTGGGCGGGCCACGCGCATGGCGATCGCCGTCGCGACCTTGCTGCCAATCGGCGTCGCGCTGGGCATTCCGATGCCGGCGGGCATCCGCCTGTTGAGCGCGCGCGCGCCGCATATGGTCGCGTGGGCCTGGGGCATGAACGGAGCCTTGTCCGTGGTCGGCGCCACGCTCGCCATCTTCATCGCGATGAACTGGGGTTTTCAGGTCACCCTGCTCGCCGCGTCCGCAACCTACCTGATCGGCCTGGCGGCGTTCCTTCTGGCCGTCTGAAACTTAAACGACGTTTCGGCGTCTAACGATGTTAGACTACTGAACACCGTTCACATGACCTGATTTTGGGCCTGATTCTGAAAGTTTGACACGTCAGACTTCAAGTCGGACCGCAGTCCGGGCACAACATTAATTACTGCGATGCGGCCTGAACGGGCCGCGGTGCTGTTGGAACGATGGGTATCAAAGAACGACAGGAACGTGACCGCGAGGCGGTGCGCCGCGCGATTCTCGACGCGGCGCGCGACCTCTTCGTCAGCGAGGGGTACGACCACGTGTCGATTCGCAAAGTCGCCGAGCGGATCGAGTACAGCCCGGCCGCCATCTACGGCTACTTCCCGAGCAAGGACGACATTTTCTTCGCGCTCGCGGAAGAAGGATTTCGACTCCTCGGCGATCCCGCGGACCCCGCACGCCAGGAGCATCTGCGGACGCTCGAGCCGCTCGAGCGCATCCGCGCGGTCTTCTGGCGCTGGTATCAATTCAGCCGCGAGTATCCGCAGTACTTCGCGCTGATGTTCCTCGATCGCTCGGTGCCGCGCATCAGCCGCGAGTACGAGCGGTTCGCGTTCGTGACCGACACCAAGCGTCATCTGTTCGCCGAGATCGAGCGGTGCATCGAAGCCAAGGTGTTTCCCCCGTCGGTCAAACCGGGCGTCGCCGTGCGGCTGCTGACGGTCAGCCTGCTCGGCGTCGTCGTGCTCACGCTCTCCGAGCGTCTCGGACCCGGAGAGGATCCGGACAAGCTCGCAGGCGACGTGCTCGACACCACGCTCGCAGGGTTGCGATCGGGGATCGCGCTCACGTCGCGCGGCGTCGATCTCGAATGTCCACCCGCGCCGGTCGCGGACGCACAGGCTTCGTGAGGTTGGCAGGGTCATATGCGTAGGGGCCGACCCGCGTGTCGGCCCCGGGCGGACACATGGGTCCGCCCCTACAGGAAAGGTTGCTCATGTTTGGCCGATTCGTGAAAACCGCCGTGGCCGCTGTGCTGCTGACGGCGCCGCTCGCCGCGGGCGCGTGCAGCTCCGCGGACGGCAAAACCAAAGATCCGGCCGCGGCCGCGGCGGCCGCGATTGCCGTGGCGCCGGCAACGGCGGTCGAGCGGCCGATCGCGCGCTTCATCCGCGCGACGGGAACATTGATGGCCGAAGAGCAGGCCGACGTCGCCGCCGAAACCGCGGGGCGCGTCGTCGCCGCGCCGATCGAGCGCGGCACGCCGGTGTCGCAGGGCGCCGAGCTGATTCGCCTGTCGGCGGCCGAAACCGACGCGCAGTTGAAGGAAGCCGAAGCGAACGCGGCGCAAATCGAAGCGCGGCTCGGCATCACGCCGGGCGTGTCGTTCGACGTGAACGCCGTCCCCGAAGTGCAGAACGCGAAGGCGTCGTACGAGCTTGCGCAGAGCGAGTTCGCGCGAATCAGATCGCTGCTCGATCAGCGCGTGGTGTCGCAGTCGGAGTACGACCAGCGCCGCACGCAAATGGAGGCGTCGCGGCAACAATACGAGGCCGCGAAGAACGGCGCCGCGCAGCAGTACCAGTCGCTGCAGGCGGCGCGCGCGCGCGTGTCGCTCGCGCGCAAAGCGTTCGCCGACACGGTGGTCCGCGCGCCGTTCAACGGGGTCGTCGCCGAGCGCCTGGTGTCCGTCGGCGACTACGTCACCAAAGGCATGAAGGTCGCCGTCGTCGTGCGCGTGAATCCGCTTCGCGTCCAACTCACGGTGCCGGAGCAGTTCATCTCGGCGGTCGGCGTCGGTCAGCCGGTCGGCTTCGTCGTCGACGCGTACGCCGGACGGCAGTTCGAGGGGCGCGTGAAGTACGTGTCGCCGGCGCTGCAGGCGGCCCAGCGCGCGCTGACGATCGAAGCGGAAGTGCCGAACCCGAAGGGCGAGCTCAAGCCCGGTCTCTTCGCGACGGCGCGGATCGAGCAGCAGGTGAAAACGCCGGGCGTGCTCGTTCCCGCATCGGCGGTGCAGACGAGCGGCGGCACCAGCCGCGTGTTCGTCGTGAGCGGCGATCGTGTCGAAGAGCGCATTGTGACCACGGGTCAGACCGTCGACGACACGATTGAAATCACCAGAGGTCTGAAGGCCGGCGAGCGGGTCGCGACGACCAACGTCACGCAGCTCGTCGACGGATCCCTTATCAGGAACTGAGAACTGAGAACTCAGAACTTAGAACTTAGAACTTAGAACTTAGAACTCACTAGAACTTAGAAACTCACGTTCCAGTTCTGAGTTCTGAGTTCTGAGTTCTGAGTTCTCAGTTCTAAGTTCACTGAAGGTGTTTACATGCAGTGGTTAGCGGCACTCTGCGTCAAACGCCCGGTCTTCGCGACCGTGCTCATTCTCTCGCTCACCGTGATCGGTGTCTTCTCGTTCACGCGGCTGGGGGTCGATCGGTTCCCGAAGATTGATTTCCCCACCGTCGTCGTCACGACGATCCAGCCTGGCGCGGCGCCAGAACAGATCGAGACCGAAATCAGCGACAAGATCGAGGAAGCGGTCAACACGATCAGCGGCATCGACGACCTTCGGTCCATCTCGTCGGAAGGCATCTCGCAGGTGATGGTCGCCTTCGTGCTCGAGAAGGACACCGACGTCGCGGCGCAGGAAGTGCGCGACAAGGTCAACGGCGTGCTGCCGCTGCTACCGAAGACGATTCAGCAGCCCCGCGTCGATCGCTTCGACCCCGACGCCGCGCCCGTGCTGAGCCTCGCGGTCAGCGCGAACAAACCCGTGCGCGACATCACCGAGTACGCCGACAAGGTGCTGCGGCGGCAGCTGGAAAGCGTCAACGGCGTCGGCCAGGTGCTCGTGCTGGGCGGCCGCTCGCGCCAGATCAACATCTGGCTCGACGGCGAGCGGCTGCGCGCCTACAACCTCACGGTGACCGACGTCTCGCGCGCGCTGCAGTCGCAGAACGTGGAAATCCCCGGCGGGCGCATGGATCAGGGTCCGCAATCGGTGACGCTGCGGACGCGCGGCCGCGTGCAGACCGTCGCCGAGTTCAACGACATCGTCATCCGCGAGAAGGACGGCCATCCGGTCCGCGTCGGCGACGTCGCGCGCGTCGACGACAGCGAAGCCGACGCCGAGACGATCGCCAACGTCAACGGCGCGGGCACGGTCCTGCTGCAGGTTCGCCGGCAATCCGGCACGAACACCGTTGAAGTCGTCGACGCGGTACTCGAGCGGCTCGGCGATCTGAAAGCGGGTCTGCCGCCCGGATACAACGTCCGGGTCGTTCGCGACACGTCCGAGTTCATCAAAGCGGCGATCCACTACGTCGAGGAACACCTGATCGTCGGATCGATTCTCGCGGCGCTCGTCGTGCTGCTCTTCCTGACGAACCTCAGGTCCACGGTCATTTCGGCCATCGCCATCCCGACCTCGATCGTCGCGACTTTCGGCCTCATCTGGTACATGGGTTTCACGCTGAACCTGATGACGATGCTCGCGTTGACCCTCTCGGTCGGCATCGTCATCGACGACGCGATCGTGGTGCTCGAAAACATCTACCGGTTCATCGAGGAGAAGCACGACGACCAGTTCCACGCCGCGGTCGAGGCCACGCAGGAGATCGGGCTCGCGGTCCTCGCGACGACGCTGTCGCTCGTCGCGATCTTCGTGCCCGTCGCCTTCATGGGCGGCATCGTCGGCCGCTTCATGAAGAGCTTCGGCCTGACGATGGCGTTCGCCATCCTGGTGTCGCTGCTCGTGAGCTTCACGCTGACGCCGATGCTGTCGGCGCGGTGGCTGAAGGTGAAGCGCCACGGGAAGGACGAGCACGCGTCCAAGGACTCCCGCGTGTTTCACGCCGTCGACGTCTTTTACACGCGGCTGCTCGAGTGGTCGATGGCGCATCGCGCCATCGTGGCCGGCGTGGCGGTGCTCGTGCTGCTCTCGAGCGCGCCGCTCTTCATGATGGCGAACAAGAACTTCATGCCGCAGGACGATCAGGGCGAGTTCGAAATCAATCTGCGCGCACCCGAAGGGACCAGCCTCGAGTCGACCGAAGTGATCACGAACCGGATCTCGAACGCCGTGCGCGCGCGGGTGCCGGAAGTCGACTACACCCTCGTGACCATCGGCGGCGATCCGGCGAAGACGCGCAACATGGGGAACGTGTACGTCCGCCTCAAGCCGATCGAAGCGCGGCGCCGCGATCAGTTCGCGGTGATGGACGCCATCCGCAAACAGATCCTGCCGCCGCTCGCGGCGGATCTGCGGACGTCGGTGCAGCCGGTCGCGGTCATCGGCGGAGGCGGATCGCAGTCGGCCGACGTCCAGTTCATCATCAACGGCCCGGATCTCCGCAAGCTGGAGGAGATCAGCAAAAAGCTCGTCGAGCGCGTGAAGACGGTGCGCGGCGTCGTCGACGTCGACACGTCGATGAACACGGGCAAGCCGGAGCTGTCAGTCCAGCTCGATCGGCCGAAGGCGTCGGACATGGGCGTTCAGATTGCCGACGCGGCCGAAGCGCTGCGGCTGCTCGTGGGCGGCGATCAGGTGACGACGTACTTCGAGGGCGGCGAGCAGTACGAAGTCCACTTGCGCGCGAGAGCGGAGGATCGGACCACCGCGTCGGCGATCGGCAGCCTGACCGTCCCCTCGTCTCGTCTCGGCAGCGTCGCGCTCGACGACGTCGCCGATTTCTCGCCGTCCTCCGCGCCGTCGGACATCAACCGGCAGGCGCGGCAACGGCAGGTGACGGTGTTCTGCAATCTGCTGCCGACCGCATCGCAGGCGGAGGTGCAGAACGCGATTCAGTCCGAGTTCAACCGGATGAATGCGGGCTCGGACTATCGCGGCGGCTTCACCGGCCGGTCGCGCGAGCTCGGGCGCGCCGCGCAGAACTTCGTGCTCGCGTTCCTGCTGTCGCTGGTGTTCATGTATTTGATTCTCGCGGCGCAGTTCGAGTCGTGGCTCCATCCGATCACGATTCTCCTGTCGCTGCCGCTGACGCTGCCCTTCGCGTTGTTGTCGATCATCATCTTCCGGCAGTCGCTGAACATCTTTTCCGCGCTCGGCCTGCTCGTGCTGTTCGGCGTCGTGAAGAAGAACTCGATTCTGCAGATCGACCACGCGAACCAGTTGAAGGCGGCCGGGCTGTCGACGCACGACGCCGTCGTCCAGGCCAGCCGCGATCGTCTACGGCCGATTCTGATGACGACGTTCGCGTTCGTGGCCGGCATGCTGCCGCTGATCGTGTCGCGCGGCATCGGCGCCGGCACGAACCACGCGATCGGCTTCGTCATCTTCGGCGGCCAGTCGCTGGCGCTGCTGCTGACGCTGGTCGTCACGCCGGTCGCGTACTCGTTGTTCGACGACGCGTCGAAGGTTCGTCTCTTCCGTCGCTCGAAGGCACGGTCTGAAGATCGTGCCCTGCAACCGGCGCCAGGTGCTCATCATGCGTAAAACGATTCTCGTGACATTTGCGGCCGCCGCGCTGGCGGCGACCGCTTCGGCTCAAACCACGCCGGCCACGCTCCGTCTCACTGCGGACGACGCGGTGAAGATGGCGCTCGAGCACAACATCGATCTGAACGTCAGCCGTCTCGATCCACAGATCAGCGACACGCGCGTCGCGGCCGCAGCCGGCGCGTTCAAGCCGACGTTCAATACGAGCGTGCAGCAGAACAGTCAGCTGCAGCCGCCGGCCAACTTCCTGTTTCCGATCGCGACGTCGACCGACGTGGTCAGCTCGAACGCGGGGCTCGCGCAGCGTCTGCCCTGGTTCGGCACGACGTACAGCGTGTCGTGGACGGCGACGCACACCAACAGCAACAGCTTCCTCAACAGCTTCAACCCGCTGCTGCAGTCGGGGCTGGGGGTCAACCTCTCGCAGCCGCTCCTGCGCGACCTCTCCATCGACGCTGCGCGGACGCAGCTGGCGACCAGCCGCACCAATCGCGACATCGCCGACACGCGCCTGCGCGAGAGCATCGTCCACACGACGGCGAACGTGAAGGCGACGTACTGGAATCTCGTGTCGGCGCGCGCGAACGTCGACGCGCGGCAATCGGCGCTGACGCTGGCGCAGGAGCTCGCGCGCGTGAACAAGGCGAAAGTGGACGTCGGCACGGCGCCGCCGCTCGACCTCGTGTCGGCGCAGGCCGAAGTCGCAGCGAACCAGGAGCAGCTCATCATCGCCGAAACGACGGTGAAGCAGACCGAGGATCGCCTGCGGCTCCTCATCTTCGACACCACGCAGCGCGACACGTGGAACGTGAAGATCGAGCCGGTCGACTCGCCGCCCGTCGCCATGCCGGCGGTGGACGTCGACGCGGCCGTGACGCGAGGGCTGAGCGAGCGCGCCGATCTCGCGCGGGCGCGCAAGGACATCGACAACGCGGGGATCGGCCTGAAGTACTCGGCGAGCCAGACGCTGCCCGACGTGCGGCTCAACGCGAGCTATCAGGCGAGCGGCCTCGGCGGCACGCAGGTAGATCGCACCGGCCCGTTTCCGGGAACGATCGTCGGTCCCGGCGCCGTCACGAGCTTCGGCACCGTGCTCAACCAGCTCTTCGCGCGCGACTTCCCCACGTGGGCGGTCGGGATGAGCGTGTCGTATCCGATCGGCGAGAGCGTCGAGCAGGCGAATCACGCGCGCGCGAAGCTCGAACAATCGCAGTCCGAACAGCGGCTGAAGAGCGCCGAGGCGCGCGCGATTCAGCAGATTCGCGACGCCGCGTGGAAGATCGACATGAACGCGAAGCGGATCGAGACGACGCGCGCGTCGCGCGAGCTGGCCGAACAGCGGCTCGACGCGGAGCGCAAGCGGCTCGAGGTCGGCATGTCGACGAGCTTTCTCGTCATTCAGGCGCAGCGCGATCTCGCGCAGGCGACGACCAACGAGGTCGGCGCCGTGCTCGCCTACGATCTCGCGCTCGTCGATTTCGAGGCGCTGCAGGCCGCAGGCCCGGCGGGCGCCGGGCCCTCTTCCGGTGGCGACGCGCCGGCCGCGCAACCGACGCTGAATGTCGGCGCGGCGACGATTGCTCCGGTCACGGCGCCGGCCACGCGCACGACGCTCGTTCCGGGCGTGCCGCAGTAGCGCAACCCCTTTAAGGGCTGCCCGGCGGCCCAGGCAGGCCTGAAGGCCTGCGCTACGATCCGCCGACGATCTTGAGGAACGCCGGATCCATGTAGAGCGTCTCGAACGCGCTGTTGCGCAGGAGCTGTTTCTTGTTCGCAGGATTCAGTTCCACCGCGCGGCCCAGCGCCGACAGCGCCTCCGTCTTCTGTCCCATCTGCAGGTGAATGTTCGCGAGGGCGACCCACGCGTTGTCGTTGGTCGGCGACTTCTCTCTCGCGGCAGTGGCTTTCTCCAGCGCGCCCTTCAGATCCTTCGCCGAGAGCCTGGCGTTCGCCTCCGAGAGGATTTCGCCTGAACGAACGGCGTTGAGGATCCGGCGCAGCTCGGCGAACGGCGTGCGATGTTCGTCCACGCGCAGATCGAGCTCGCGATCGCCGAAGCCCTGAATCGCGAGCGGCTTCAGGATCATCAGCGACGCCGACTGCACGCCGCGCCGATCGCCGCCCTGCGCCTGTCCCGCCTCGAGCGCGTCGAGCAAGCGTTCGGCCAGCGGACCGGATGATGCTTCGAACGATCGCGCCATCGCGTCGACGACTTCAGGACCGGTCAGCGTGTTGCCTTGCGCGCAGTAGTTCACGCCGCACTTGTGGCCTTTCCAGTCGGTGATCGTCGGACTCGTGAACGCGGCGGTCCGCCCCTGCGCGTCGAGGATCGCGACCTGCCGGCTGTTTCGTCCTTCGTCGCCGCGCAGCATCATGTCGAGCGCCTGCTGCGGCGTCATGCCGGCCTCCAGCAGCTCGACGCCGAGTGTGCTGTACATCGGGTTCGATGCCGACTGGTGCGCGAACACGGCGACGCCGCCTTTGCCGCCGCGCACGCGGCTGCCGACGGCGATCGTTTTCGAGTGAACGGCGATGCCGAGCTGACCTGTCGCCGGATCGCGCCCGATGATCGAGAACGTGCCCTCGTCGCCCGGCTCGTACTGCTGCGCCGGCGCCGCCGATGCGAGCAGCGCGACCAGACACGCCGAGCACGAGATTCTGGCCACCATCACAATCCTCCCTGAGCGATGTCGGAAGGCGAGAGTATACGCGTACAATTCCCGCGCCGATGCCTGCCGCGGGCTATCGTTTCGGTCCGTTTCTCGTCGATCGCGCCGGTTACCGCGTGCTCCGCGGAAGCGATGCCGTCGATCTGACGCCGAAGCTGCTGGACCTGCTGCTCCACCTGCTCGAGCGCCCCGGGACGCTCGTCACCAAGGAAGAACTGCTCGAGGCGCTGTGGCCGGGCGCCAACGTCACCGAGAACGCGCTGGCGCAGGCGATGTCCGAGCTCCGGCAGGCGCTCGGTGACGAGGCCGGCTCGCCGCAGTTCATCAAGACGGTGGCGCGGCGTGGCTATCGCTTCATCGCGCCTGTCGAAAACATCGAGCATCTCGAGCGGGTCGAAGCTGCCGGCGCGGGCGATCGATCGATCGCGAGCCCCGGCAAGAGCGAGAAGAGTGAGGTCGAGCACGAACGCACGATCGCCGTCATGGATTTCGTCAACGTCACCGGCGACGCCGACTCCGCGTGGCTGTCGGCCGGCATCGCCGAAACCGTCACCGGCGATCTGCGCAGCCTCGGATCGTTTCGCGTTGTCGATCGCTGGCGCGTGATGGAGGCGGCGCGGCGTACGAGCGGATCGCTGCAGCAGGTGGCCGGCGATCTTCGCGCGCGTCTCGCGGTGGTCGGCAGCTTTCAACGCAACGGCGATCGGATTCGCATCACCGCCCGCGTGGTCGACGTCGACAGCGGAGAAGCGCTCGCCGACGCGAAGGTCGACGGCCCGCTCGACACGATCTTCGCGCTGCAGGATCAGGTGGTCGCGCAGTTCTCCGCCGACCTCGGCGTCGCGTCCACAGCGCCGACCGACGGGGGTCCCCGGCGCGACACGCCGAGCCTCGACGCCTTCCGCGCGTTCAGCGAGGCATCGGTGCGGCTCGAGTCGCTCGACGTCCGCGAGATGCCGCAGGCGATCGCCGATTTCGAGCGCGCGGCCGCCGCCGATCCGCGATACGCGCTGGCCTACACCGGCCTCGCCGCCGCGGAGTTCGCGCTCTACGAATCGACGCGCTGGCAAAACGACCCCGCCGTCGATCTCCTGCATCGCGCCGCCGAGCACGCGCGCCATGCGGTGCAGCTCGACGAGACGCTCGCTGAAGCGCACGCGACGCTCGCACTGGTCCTCGTCAGCTCGTGGCAGACCAACGAAGCCGCCCCGTCGGCGCGGCGCGCCGTGGCGCTCGAGCCATCCAACTGGCGCCACCTGTTCCGGCTCGGCCACGCGACCTGGGGCGACGAGCGGCTGCGCGCGGCGGCGAGCACGCTCGCGCTGCATCCCGACTTCGCGTTTGCATACTTCCAGACGGCGATGCTCCACGTCGCGCGCGGACATCTGCGCGAGGCAGAGACCGTGCTGCGTCAGGGCGCCGCCGTTCAGGATCGGCAGATTAAACGCGGCGGACGATACCCGGCGCTCGGACTGCACTGGCTGCTCGGGCTCGTCCGTCTCGCGCAAGACGATGTTCACGAAGCGATCGCCGAGCTCGAACGCGAGCACGCGCTCGCCGAGCCGCATCGGCTGTACGGCCGCGAGTACGCGCTGTACGCGTTGCATGGCATGGGCGCCGCGCTGCTGCGCGCGCGCCGAATCGACGAAGCAATCGATCGCTTCCGGCGTGCGCTGGAGCTGTATCCGCAGCACGGACCTTCACACATCGGTCTCGCGCTCGCCTTGCGCGCCGCCGGATCGACCTCGGCCGCGAACGCCGCGTTGGAGGAGGCGGACCGCGCGCTGGTCACGCTCGCGCACATGCGGCCGATCGAAGCGGCGCTGGTTCAAGCCGAGCGGCTGGCGGCCGACGGCAACGCGGATGGCGCGGTCGCTGCGCTCCGCGACCTGCTGGATACGGCGCCCGCGGGGTTCGCGGCCTGGACGCTGCCGGTGGAGCCGTTCTTGCGAGAACTCCACGCCAGTCAGCCATTTGCGGCCGTACTGTCGCGCCTGACCGAACGGGCACGGTAGGGCCGACAGCGTTTCTCAGCGTTTCTCAGGCCGCGCTCAGGACACGGGGGCGTGCTCAGCCCTAATGTTGTCTGCGGCGGGGGCGGGGCCCCGCCGCAGACGAAAAGAGGTCCACAACATGACGGCGGGCAGCTATCGCGAGACGCTGGCTCACAAAGGACTGCAGCCCTTTCTCTGGACGCAATTCCTTGGAGCGTTCAACGACAACCTGTTCAAGATCGTCGTCTCTCTGCTCGCGGTGCGTCTCGCCGCCGGTGATCACGTCGGCCACGGCGACCGCGAGCTGTCCATCATCAGCGCCATCTTCATCCTGCCGTTCCTGCTCTTCTCCGGGTACGCCGGCCAGCTCGCCGACGTCTACAGCAAGCGCACGGTGCTGGTCGTCACCAAGTCGCTTGAAATCGTCGCGGCGACGCTCGGCTTCGCCGCGTTTCTACTCGGGCATCTGGAAATCACGTACGCGGTCCTCTTCCTGATCGCACTTCAGGCAACGTTCTTCAGCCCGGCGAAGTACGGGATTCTGCCGGAGATGCTCCCCGATCGGGATCTCTCGCGCGCGAACGGCGTGCTCGAGATGAGCACGTTCGTCGCGATCGTCGTCGGCGTCGCGGGCGGCAGCTTCATGTTCGACGCCTGGCACGATCGCCTGTGGATCATCGGCATCGTCGTGATCGCGGTGGCCGTGGTCGGCACGGCGCTCAGCTTCCGCATTCCTCGCGTGCCGGCGAGCCTCGACGGAGCTCGACAGAGCGTAGTCGGGCGCATCGATCGCAATCCGTGGCGCGAGATCGGTCTCGGCCTGAAGCGGCTGCGCACCGACCGCGTGCTGTGGCTCACGGTCCTCGGCATCTCGTATTTCTGGTTCCTCGGATCGCTGCTGCAGACGGTCATGATTCTGTTCGGCACGCAGGTGATGGGGTTGGGCGATCGCTGGGTGGGCATTCTCGTGACGTCCGCCGCAATCGGCATCGGGATCGGCAGCATGGTGGCCGGCCGGCTGTCGGGCGACAAGGTGGAGCTCGGGCTCGCGCCCATTGGGTCGATCGGCATGGGCCTCTTCGCGATCCTGCTGTCGCGCTCGGGCCACTCGTTCACCCTCGCCGCGATCAACCTCGCGCTCGTCGGATTCTTCGGCGGCCTCTTCGCCGTCCCGCTCAACGCGCTGCTGCAGCAGCGCAGCGGCGATCAGGAGAAGGGTCGCCTGATGGCGACCAACAATTTCCTGAACACGGTGGGCATCCTGCTGTCGGCGGTCGCGCTGTGGCTGTGCGGGACGGTGCTCCGCATGACCCCCGATCGCATCGTCCTGGTGTTCGGCATCATCACGCTCATCTCGAGCGTCTACGTGCTCGCGGTCGTTCCCGAGTTCCTGATTCGCTTCAGCCTCTGGCTGCTCACGCACACGATCTACCGCATCCGCATCGTCGGACAGGAGCACGTGCCGTTCCGCGGCCCGGCGCTGCTCGTCTGCAATCACATGTCGCACGTCGATGGTTTCCTTGTCGGCGCGTGCGTGCAGCGCTTCATCCGCTTCATGGTGTATCGCCCGATTTACGAGCACTGGGCGCTGCATCGCCCGCTGAAGCTGATGAAGGCGATCCCGGTGGCCGCCGGCCGCGACGCGGTGGCGTCTCTCGAGCACGCGCGCCGCGAGCTCCAGCAGGGTCACGTCGTCTGCATCTTCGCCGAAGGCGCGATCAGCCGGACCGGCAACATGCTCCCCTTCAAGCGCGGGTTCGAGCGCATCGCCGAAGGTCTCGACGTGCCGGTCATTCCGGTGTACCTCGATCAGGTCTGGGGCAGCATCTTCAGCTTCAAGGGCGGACGGTTTTTCTGGAAGCGGCCCGGGCGGGTGCCGTATCCGGTGACCGTCGCATTCGGCGCGCCTCTGCCTTCGACCACGACCGCGGCGGAAGCGCGGCTGGCGATGATGGAGCTGGGCGCGGAGGTGGCGATGCAGCGGCGGCCGGCGAACGAAGTCCTCGGCCGGCAATTCGTCCGCACGGCGAAGCATGCCTGGTTTTCGTTCTGCATGGCCGACTCGAGCAAGCGACGCCTGACGTTCGGCAACGCGCTCGTCGCGAGCCTGCTGCTCTCGCGCTGGATTCGCCGGCGTTCGCCGAATGAGTCGAACATCGGCTTGCTCCTGCCGGCCTCGGTCGGCGGCGCGCTCGCCAACATCGCGACGTCGCTCGCCGGCAAAGTGCCCGTGAACCTGAATTTCACCGCCGGCCGCGAAGCGATGGCGATTGCGATCGAGCGGTGCGAGATCAAGACCATTCTCACGTCGAAGGTCTTTCTCAAGAAGGCCGATCTCGAGCCGATGGAAGGCATGGTGTTTCTCGAAGACGTGCTGCCGCAGTTCGGGGCGCTTGCGAAGATCCACATGCTCTTGACGGCGTTCCTCCTGCCGGCGTGGGCGATCACCCGCATCTACGTGCGCGAGGGCTCCGCTGACGCTCTCGCGACGGTGATTTTCTCGAGCGGCAGCACCGGCATCCCGAAGGGCGTGATGCTGACCCACCGCAACATCCTCGCGAACGTGGATTCTGCCAGTCAGCTCTTCCAGCTCACGCGCGACGATGTGATGCTCGGCGTGCTGCCGTTCTTCCACTCGTTCGGCTTCACCGGCACGCTGTGGCTGCCGCTGTTGGCCGGCTTCGGCGTGGTGTATCACCCGAACCCGATGGACGCGAAGACGATCGGCGAGCTCGCGGGACAATATCGCGCGACGCTGATCATCAGCACGCCGACGTTCTCGACGTCGTACGTGAGGAAGTGTCAGCCCGAGCAGTTCGCCCATCTCCGCTACGCGATCGTCGGCGCCGAGAAGCTGCGCGAGCCGGTCGCCGCCGCGTTCAAGGAACGGTTCGGGATCGATCTGATGGAAGGGTACGGCTGTACCGAGATGTCGCCTGTCGTCGCCGTCAGCGTGCCCGACGTTTCCGATCGCGGCGAGCGGCAACGCGGCTGGCGGCCCGGATCGGTCGGTCACCCGCTACCGGGCGTCGTCGCGAAGATCGTCGATCCGGTCACCGGCGAAGGACCGCTGTTCGGCACGGAGGGGCTGCTGCTCGTGAAGGGTCCGAACAGGATGGCCGGCTACCTCGGCGAGCCGGAGAAGACGAACGAAGTGCTCCGCGACGGTTGGTATGTCACCGGCGACATCGCGACGATAGACGAGGCCGGTTTCATCAGCATCACCGATCGCCTGTCACGCTTCAGCAAGATCGCGGGCGAGATGGTGCCGCACATGAAGATCGAGGACGAGATCCGCGCTCAGCTCGACGAGCCTCACTCGGCGGTCGTCACCGCCGTGCCCGACACGGCGAAGGGCGAGCGCCTCGTCGCGTTCTACACCGATCCGGACGTCACGCCGCAGCAGCTCTGGGAACGCCTCACCCGAACGGATCTTCCGAAGCTGTGGGTGCCGAAGCGCGAAAACATCCATCTCATTGACGCGATTCCCACGCTCGGCACCGGCAAAACGGATTTGCGTGCCGTGCGACAGCTTGCGGTGGCGCGTTCATCGACAGTCAACGCGCGCTAAGGTCGAACCAACGCCAATCACGAAGGCCACGAAGATTACGAAGACCACGAAGAACCTCTTGTACAGAATATGCTTCGTGACCTTCGTGATCTTCGTGAAGGGCGGTTGATGGGAGGTATTCGATGCTCGTTCTTTTCGATGTGGACGACGACGGGATCGGCACGATCGCGCTGAACCGGCCGGAGAAATTGAACGCGCTGTCCAACGAGCTGTCACGGGCGCTGGCCGAGACCGTGTTGCGCGCGGCCGGCGACGGCGCCGTGCGCGCGGTGATCATCACCGGTGCGGGCCGCGCGTTCTCCGCCGGCGGCGACATCGAGAGCATGCGGCGGCACGTCGACGCGCAGGATTGGGCGGCCATCCGCGACATCCTTCAGGCCGGCGCGACGATTGTCGAAGCGCTCCACGCGATGCCGAAGCCGACAATCGCCGCGGTGAACGGCCCGGCGGTCGGCGCCGGCGGCAGCCTCGCGCTCGCGTGCGATTTCAGAATCGCCTCGGGATCGGCGTCCTTCGGTCTCGTGTTCAGCCGCCTCGGCCTGCATCCCGACTGGGGCGGCACCTACTTTCTTCCGCGCATCGTCGGCGCCGGCAAAGCGCTGGAGCTGATTCTCGGCGGCGACATCATCGATGCGAGCGAGTGCGTGCGCCTCGGCATCTTCAACCGCGTGACTGATTCGGATCATCTGTTGTCGACCGCGCGCGAATTCGCCGTGACGTTCGCCGCGAAGGCGCCGCTCGCCCTCTCGCTTGCGCGACAGGCGGTGCACGAGAGCTTCAGCATGCCGCTGAAGGAGGTGCTCACGCTCGAAATCGAGAATCAGCTTCGCTGCTTCCCGACAGGCGATGCGAAGGAAGGGATTCGCGCGTTCCTGGAAAAACGCGCGGCCGCGTTCCAGGGCCGCTGATGGCAGCCCTGAAGGGCTGCACTACGACCGTGGCACAACGACCGCTCGCGTAGCGCAGGCCTTCTTGACGCCGTAGCCTTGGCGAAGGCGGTCAGGCCTGCCTCACCAACCGACGACCCGCAGCAGCAATCGTTGCCATGCCGGCGCAACAAGCGCCTTCAAGACGATGTCTGCGACGAGGCCGGCGCATGCCGCGAGGACGAGCGGGCGAGCTGGCCGCAGATCGATGCTCAATCGACCGACCCGCGAGATGAGCGGCGCCGACAGTACGACGCCGAGCGTCACGAAGCTGACGACGCGGATGACCGCCCAGGGATGCCACGCGAGCAGCATCGTCAGCGCCGGCTGCCTGCTGCTTGCCGCGAGCGTGCCGACGTAGTGCCCCATGTAGTTCATCAGCATCGCGCCCATCGGCATCGCCAGGACCCCACCGGTCGCCAGCGCGAGGACGCTGAAGACGATCGTATGCAGGATTTGCTGCGGGATGAAGATCGCCGGCGTGCTCTCCGCGCCGCTGCCGGTCATCACCCATCTGAACATCTCGACGCGATACGCCTCGGCGTTGAGAAACAGCGTCGCCGTCGCTGATGGCCGCGAAGACGACAGCAGCGTCGCGCAGACGCCCATGGTGAGCGCCCAGAGGAGCATGCGCGCGATCGCGAGACGGACATGGCCTCGCTTGAGCGCGAGAACCATGAAGGGATAGCTGGCCGCCGTATTGAGGAACGGGATCAGAACCGGGATGTCGATGAGCCAGCCGAGCGCGTAGGAGAACGCCGTCGCCGCCACGATCGCTATGGCCACCACTGGATCAACACAGAGGACACAGAGGACACAAAGGACAGAGAGGAAAATATCTTACCTCTGTGTCCTCCGTGTCCTTCGTGTCGTATCAGCGCGGCGAAGAACCCGGAAGCGGGAACGGCCCGAAGTGCTCCTCGTAGCGCTTCTTGAACTCGTCCAGCGTGTACGCGTGGCTCAGGCCGCCGAGGTGCTCGAGCGCGTAGGTCGCCGCGACGGTGCCGATCCGCGCGCACGTCTCGTACGGCGCGTTCAGCGCGAGGCCCTTCATCAGCCCGCCGCGATACGCATCGCCGACACCGGTGGGATCCACGATGCGATGAGGATTGACGGCTGGAACGTCGACTCGTCCGGCGCCCGTGATGACCGACGATCCGTGCTCGCCGCGCGTGACGATGAGCACCTTCACCAGCCCGAGGATGTCGCGCTCGTCGAGGCCGGTCTTCTGCCGCAGCAGCTCGAGCTCGTAGTCGTTGACGATGACGATCGTCGCGCCGGTCACGCCGTCGCGCAGCTCGTCGCCCGACATCCGCGCGCACTGCTGGCCGGGATCGAAGATGTACGGGATGCCGAGCGTCCGGCATTCTTCCGCGTACTGAATCATCGCGCCCGGATCGTTCGGCGCGATGATGGCCAGGCCGCAGTCGCGCACCGTGCGGAACGAGAGCTGTCCGGCGTCGGCCATCGCGCCGGTGTAGAACGACGCGATCTGATTGTTCACTTCGTCGGTGCTGCAGAAGAACGACGCGCAGAATTTGCCAGGCACCTGCGGGGCCAGCGACGTATCGATGCCGGCCGCTTCGAGCCACTGGCGGTACTCACCGAAGTCCTCGCCCGCGGTCGCCATCAGCAGCGGCCGCTCGCCGAGCAGCGCCAGCGTGTACGCGATGTTCGGCCCGCACCCGCCGCGCCGCTTGTCCATCGTGTCGACCAGGAAGCTGAGGCTGACTCGCTGCATGTGCTCCGGCAGGAAATGCTCGGTGAACCTCCCCGGGAACGACATCAGGTAGTCGAACGCGATCGAACCGGTGACGACGATTTTCATTTGAGGTACTTGCCGATGAGGGGCGCGAGGTCCTTCTTGGTCTGCGCCGGCACGAGCGGCGCCTGCGTGATGATGGCGGTCGCGAGCGCGTCTTTGCAGGCGCATGTGCGCGGAGCATTCAACCGGCCGACCGCCTCCGCGATCGTCTTCTGCGCTGTCGCGGCGTTCTGCATCAGGTTCGCAATGATGAGATCCACCGTCACCGAATCGTGATCCGGATGCCAGCAGTCGTAGTCGGTCACCAGCGCGAGCGTCGCATAGCAGATCTCGGCTTCGCGCGCGAGTTTCGCCTCCTGCAGGTTCGTCATCCCGATGACGTCCATGCCCCACGAGCGATAGAGCTTCGACTCGGCGAGTGTCGAGAACTGCGGGCCTTCCATGTTCACGTACGTGCCGCCGCGATGGACTGTTGCGCCCACGGCCCCGGCGGCATCGGCCGCGATCGTCGAGAGATCGCCGCAGACCGGATGCGCGAACGCGACGTGCGCCACGAGCCCGCGTCCAAAGAACGTGCTGATGCGTCCTTTCGTGCGATCGAAGAACTGATCCGGGACGACGATGTCGAGCGGCTTGTATTCGTGCTTGAGGCTGCCGACGGCGCTCGCCGACAGGATGCGCTCGACACCGAGGACCTTCATGCCGTAGATGTTCGCGCGAAAGTTCAGCTCCGACGGCATGATGCGGTGGCCGGCGCCGTGGCGCGCCAGAAACGCGACGCGCTTGCCGCGCAGCGTGCCGAGCACGTAAGGACCGGACGGATCGCCGAACGGCGTGGTGATGGTCTTCTCTTCGCGGTCGGTCAGCTCGGCCATCTCGTACAGACCGCTGCCGCCAATGATCCCGATTTGCGCGTGAGTCATGGGTGGCTCTGTTTGAGCTCGATCAGAACGCCGCCGGTCGCCGACGGGTGAACGAATGCTATCAGCGATCCTGCGGCGCCGGGCCGCGGCTCGTCGTCGATCAGCCTGGCGCCGTGCGCTTTCAACTGCGCCAGCGCCGCGCGGATATCGTCGACGCGCAGCGTGATGTGGTGCAGGCCGGGACCGCGCGTGTCGATGTATCTCGCAATCGGCGATTCACCGGAAGTGGCCTCGAGCAGTTCTAACTTCACTCCGGGGGCCCCTGCCCCCCGGTCCTTTGCGTCGCCGACCGGGATGAAGTGCGCGCGCACGTGCTGCGACGGCACCTCCTCGGGCGCTTCGATCTCGAGGCCGAGCGCGTCGCGATAGAACGCGAGCGCCGACTGCAGATCCTTGACCGCGATGCCGATGTGATCCAGGACAGCTTTCATGTTTTCATTGGCGAGGCCTTCAAGCCGGCCCGCTTCAGGAGATCGTTCGCGGCCGTATAGGGATCGATCTCTCGCGCCGCGACCCGATCGACAAGCGTGGCCAGCTCGTCGGCCGCGAGGACCTCGCGCTCGAGATGATCCATGAATCGCTGCGAGACGAGCTCGCGCAGCCGATACTCGACGCGCGTTCTTCTCCGGGACATGTTTACTCCGGGGACCCCTGCGCCCCGGTCCACGCGCTGCGAATGCTCGCGGAAGCGCCAGATGATCTCGACCAGCTCCGGCACGCCCGCGCCGGTCGTCGCCACCGTTTTCACGATCGGCGGACGCCACGCGCCGGCGTCGTAAAACTGCAGTGCGAGGTTCGCTTCCACCGCGCTCACGAGCCGATCGGCGCCCTCGCGATCCGCCTTGTTGACGACGAAGATGTCCGCGATCTCCATGATGCCGGCCTTCAGCGCCTGCACTTCGTCGCCGGTGCCGGGCACGAGCGCCACGATCGACACGTCCGCGGTGCGAATGATATCGACTTCGTCCTGCCCGACGCCGACCGTTTCGATGACGATGACCTCTTTCCCGGCGGCGTCGAGGACGAGGGCGGCGTCGCCCGTCGCACCCGCGAGGCCGCCGAGATGGCCGCGCGTCGCCATGCTGCGGATGAACACGCCTTCGTCGGCCGCGTGGGCCTGCATCCGCAGCCGATCGCCAAGCACGGCGCCGCCGCTGAACGGGCTCGTCGGGTCGACGGCAATGACGCCAATCGTGCGGCTGGTCTTGCGAAGTTCGGCGACCAGTCCATCGACCAGCGTGCTCTTCCCTGCGCCCGGCGGACCGGTGACGCCGACGAGGTACGCGCGTCCGGTGTGCGGAAAAATCGCCCGCACCAGATCCGCGCTCGACGGGTCTTCGTCTTCGATGAGAGAAATGGCGCGCGCGATCGCGCGTGGATCGCCCGCGAGCACCCGATCGGCGAGCGTCTCGGTCACAGGGAGCGTGTCACGACGTCGAACGCAGAACCCGCAGAAACCGCAGAAACGATTCTCTCTGCGTGTTCCGCGAGTTCTGCGTTGAATGTCGTGGTGATTTGGTTCATCGAGACAGGAGTTGACGGGCGATGACCAGCCGCTGGATCTCGCTCGTCCCTTCGCCGATGGTCGTCAGCTTGACGTCGCGGAAGTATTTCTCGGCCGGGTAGTCCTTCACGAAGCCGTAGCCGCCGTGGATCTGGACGCAGTCGTCGGCGACCTTGACGGCGATCTCGCTCGCGTACAGCTTCGCCATCGACGACTGGAGCGTCGTGCGCGCGCCGCGCTCTTTCAGGTACGCCGCGCGATAGGTGAGCAGCCGCGCGGCTTCGATCTTCGTCGCCGCGTCCGCGAGCTTCCACTGAATGGCCTGAAAGCTGGCGATCGTCTTTCCGAACGCCTTCCGCTCGCGCGCGTAGCCGAGCGCTGCCTCGTACGCGCCCTGCGCGAGGCCGACCGCCAGCGCCGCAATCCCGATGCGTCCGGCGTCGAGCACCTGCATGGTCTCGACGAAGCCCTGCCCTTCGTCGCCGAGGAGCTGGTCGGCGGGGACGCGGCAGTTCTCGAAGATCACCTCGCTCGTATCGCTGGCGCGCATCCCGAGCTTGTCTTCTTTCTTGCCCGGGCTCATCCCCGGCGTCCCCTGTTCGACGATGAACGCCGAGATCCCCTTGGTGCCGGCTGCGCGATCGGTGACTGCCATGACGACCATCGTGTCGCAGTCACGTCCGTGCGTGATGAACGCCTTCGACCCGTTGATCACCCAGCACCCGCCGGCGCGCGCCGCCGTCGTCCGCATGCCGGCGGCGTCGCTGCCCGAGCTCGATTCGGTCAGCCCCCATGCGCCGAGCTTTTCGCCGCGCGTGAGCGGCACGAGGAACTTCTGCTTCTGCTCCTCGTTCCCGAACAGGAAGATGTGCGACGAGCAGAGGCCGTTGTGCGCCGCGACCGACAAGGCGACGCCCGGATCGACGCGCGCGAGCTCCTCGATGCAGATGCAGTAGTCGATCGCGCTCATCGCCGCGCCGCCGTACTGTTCGGGGAACTGGATGCCGAGCAGGCCGAGCGCCGCGAGCTTGGGGATCAGGTCGTCCGGGAAGTGCTGATCGTGATCCCAATCGCGCACGTGCGGGCGGATCTCGGTCTCCGCGAACTCGCGCACCGTGCGGCGCAGCAGCGTCTGCTCGTCGGTCGGACGGAAATCCATGATCGCTACGCGCTGGCGCGCGTGCGGGCCGGCGCCGCCGCGGGCGCGCCGGCCGCCCAGTTCGTGTGCGGTGCGCGATTCTCCACCAGCCAGCCGTACAAGAGGCCCGAGTAGGTCTGCCACCGCATGCCGTGCCGCTCGTAGAACGGCGTCAGCGCGCGCTGCAGCGCGGGGAGGCGGTAGAACGGGACACCGGCGAAGTAGTGATGCTCGAGGTGATAGTTCGAATTGAGAAAGGCGAAATCCCAGAACCAGTGGCCGCGCATCAGCGTCCCCCACTTGGCGGGGTCGCCCGGATCGATATCGTAGTGCTGGCCCAGACGGTTCAGCGTGAACGCGATCGGGAAGATGAAGAACACCGGAATCAGGTACGCGCGCGCCGCGGCGGCAAATCCGGCGAACATCCAGATGACCGCGAGCACGGCGAGATGCGCGGCGATCGACACGCGGCGCTCGAACGCAATCCGCCGCTGCAGCGCCTCGGGATACGTCGCGCTCTCCCTGCGCGCCGCCCGGAAATAGATCGGAAAGAGCGCCGGCGAGGCGTACAGCAGCTTGTACCAGCGCGCGTTGATCTTCGGCGACAGATGATGCCGCTTCGGATCGTCCTCGTCCGAGCCGAGCTCGGCGTGATGATCGAGATGCCACCGCGTGAACTGGCTCGCCGAGATCCCGCTCGGCACCGCGTAGAGCCATCCGAGCAGACGCTCGGCGCGAGGACGCCGGCGATCGAAGATCGTGTGATGGACGACCTCGTGCAGCAGCACCGTGAAATTGAACGCCGTGAAGCCCTGGACGAGCGCGAGTGGGACCCACGCCAGCGGATTCGCCAGCTCGATCAGTCCCCACGTGGCGAGCGCGAGGATTGCGAACTGTCGCGCGGCCACGACAAGATGACGCGCCGCGGTTTTCTTGTGGAACGCCTGCAGCGCCTTGCGCGGGATGGCGCGGCCGAGCTCGGTGCGCAGCGCGGCCGCCTGCTGGCTGTAATGGTGCGATTTCACTGAACTTACGATTGTACTCGCGTTTCTAGGGATTGGGGCTTAGGGCTTGGGGATTCGGACGTTCTGCCTACTCCCGACGCCTGGCTCGCCATTCCGCCGAATCCCTAATCCCCAATCCCTACGAGTACTATGAACCGATGAAGCATGCGGTCGTAGCAGCTCTGCTGATTCTCTGTGTGGCGGCTCCGGCGCGCGCCGACGTCACGCTTTTTCTCGGCGCCAACACCACGCCCGCCAACCGCGCCGTTCGCGGCGGCTCGGTCGGCATCGGCCTGCTCATCGTCGGCTTCGAAGGCGAGTACGCGTTCACGCCCGACGATCCGAGCGCGAAGGCACCGTCGCTCACGACCGGCAGCGGCAACGTGCTGCTGCAGGCGCCGTTTCCGATTTTCGGTTTCCAGCCGTACTTCACGACCGGCGGCGGCTTCTATCGCGAGACGCTCGCCACGCACCAGGACACGAGCTTCGCGCTCAACACCGGCGGCGGCGTGAAGGTGTCGTTGATTGGCCCGCTGCGCCTGCGCGTGGACTACCGCGTCTTCAAGCTGGGAAGCGGTGCGTTGTATTCGCCAACGCACCGCGTCTACGCGGGATTGAATCTGAAGTTGTAGCTACTTCCCGAGGTCCTGCACGAGCGACAGGTTCACGAAGTTCTGGCCTGTCGCGTACGCGGCGGCGTACGTCTTGTACAGCTCTGTCACCTCCGCAGGCGGAAACGCTTCGGCAAGGATGTTGGACACCGTGTAGTCCGCGCCCTTCACCGCCGGTTCGATGATGAAGACATAGAGCGCGTTTCCACCGGCCGCCGGATCCGGCGATTTGAACACTTTCCAGCTCTTCGCCTGTTCCTTGCGTTCGGGCTTCTCGCTCTTCGCCAGCGCTTCCTTCAGCTTGCCCATGATCATTTCGAAGTCCGCCGTTTTGTCAGGCTTGATGAAGTTGAGCACCATTCCGCCATCACCCGCGAACGTGCGCGCGGTCGGCGGCGCCGCAGCCTGCTGCGCGGGCGCAGCCGCGGGTTGCTGCGCGTGCATGATGGCCGCCGCTGACAGCGTGGCGACGAGAAGTCCAACGGCAATCCATCCGAGCCGGCTGCCGGCAACCGGCACAATTCGAAGCATCACGGCCTCCTCTGCGAATGCGAAAGGGCGTTACTGTAGCGTACTTGGGCTTACACGAAAACGGTCATGACCTCGTGAGCAATCAGCATTCCGGAACGGGTCAGCCAGAGGCGGGGGCCCTCTCGGCGCAGGACGCCCTGTTCGAGGAAAGGCTCGAGGTCGGCGCCGTACCGGCGCCAGATGTCGACGCTATATCTTTCGTTCATTGCGTCCAGATCAATTCCGTCAGTCAGGCGGAGACCCGTGAACAATGCGTCTCCGAGGCGTTCGTCTGGCGTCAAACGACGCTCGTCAACCGCCGTTGTTTCACTCCGCGCAACGCGAGCGACGTACTCCTCGGTGGACGACACGTTCTTCCAGCGGACACCTGAAGAGGTGGAATGCGCGCCGCAGCCGAAGCCAAGCCACTCGCCGTCGGTCCAGTATTTCAGGTTGTGCCGCGAGCGGCGTCCGGGTCGTGCGACGTTCGAGATCTCGTACTGCTCGTAGCCGGCCGCCTCCAGGCGTTCCATCGCCGTCAGATACATCGCCGCCGCGTCATCGTCGGGCGCCAGCGACCAGCGCGCGCGGGCCATGTCGTCCTTGAGCGGCGCGTTCGGATACAGCTCGAGCAAATACAGCGACAGATGCTCGGGCGCGAGCTCGAGAGCGCCATCGACCGATTCCAGCCAGTCGGCGACGCGCTGCTCCGGCAGCCACATCATCAGATCGAGGCTGACGTTGTCGAAGCCCGCGGCGCGCGCTTCGGCCACCGCCGCATGGGCGCGATCGGCGGTGTGCAGGCGTGACAGCCGGCGCAGCTCCTCGTCGCGAAAGGATTGGACACCGAAACTGACCCGATTGATTCCTGCCTCGCGATACGCCGCGAGCCGGGCCTGAGTCACCGACTCGGGATTGGCTTCGAGGGTCACCTCGCGATCGGCGCTGACGTCGAACGCCGATTCGCACGCCGCAATGATACGGGCGATCTCGCCAGGCTCGAGCAGCGACGGCGTCCCGCCGCCGAAATAGATCGTGTCCGCCGCGAGGCCGGCGCCCGCGCGGCCGATCTCGGTGACCAGCGCGTCGACATAGCGCGACTTCAGGTCCGCGTCGAACAGGCCGCGGTTGAAATTGCAGTAATTGCAGATCGCCGAACAGAAAGGAATGTGAACGTAGAGACCCAGCATCAGACTTTAGACTGGCGACTGGCGACTGGCGACTGGCGACTGGCGACTGCTTAGCTCCCCGCCCGTCCCCCCGGCCATCGGAGATCCGCGCGTCCGTCGCGGGCGGCCGGTTCGCGAAGCTGCGCGCGCGCCTGACGGCCGTTGCGCGGCGACGGCAGGCTCGCCTTGCGGCGCGTCTTCCACAACGCGATGAGATCGTCGATGCCGCCGTTGATCGGCAGCTCCCGATAGTCGGCCCCGTCGATTTCGACGAAGTCGCACATCTCGTGCAGTCTCGATCGCATCCGGTGACCGATCCGGAAGATCAGGGAATTCGGTTCGGTGTCGTCGGGGATGTCAGGATAGTTCGACGTGAACATCGTCATGCGCCGCTCGTTGTAGCGGGTGTTCACGATCAGGTTCATCGTCTCCTCGACCCACTCGGACGTCTTCTCCGCGCCGAGATCGTCGAGCACCAGCAAATCCGCGGTCATCACCGGCTGCAGCACCTCGAGCTCCGTCGTGCGAATCGACGCGTCGTACGTGCTGCGAATCACGCGCAGCAGGTCGCGCGTGTCGTAGAACAGTCCGCGGGCGCCGAAGGTTTCGATCACCTCCTTCAGCACGGCGACGGCGAGGTGCGTCTTCCCCACGCCCGGCGGGCCTTCGAGAAAGATCCCGCGGCCCTGCTGTTCGCGGCTTCGTGCCTCCGCGTACCGTTCCGGCACGTGCCGTGCGCTCTCCAGCGCCCGTTCCAGCGACTCGTTGTAGACCGTGAAGTTCGCGAGCGTGCAGTGCTGATACCGCTTGGGGATGTTCGAATCCGCCAGGCGCTGCTGAGCGATCTGCTGACGGCGGCAGTCGCAGCGCACGACTCGGCGGACGCCGTTTTCTTCGACAGGCTTCCAGCCGGTATCGTCGCAAATGGGACACGGCATCACAATCACTCACTGGTCAGGTGGGTCAGGTAGGTCGGGTAAGCCGGGTCTCTCCGCCCCACCAGACCCACTCGCCCCACCACGCCTCAGCGTCAGTTCAAGTGGCTCCGAAGCTTGGCGGAGCGCCGGAGTTTTTCTTTGGCGCGCGACTCGATCTGCCGCACGCGCTCGCGCGACAGGTTCAGTCGATCGCCGATCTCCTGGAGCGTGCGCGGCTCGTCGTCTTCGAGCCCGAAGCGGAGGCGCACGACCTCGCGTTCCTTGCCGTCCAGATCGCGCAGCGCCTCGGCGAGCTCGTCGAGATCGGCCTGATGGATCATCTCGTCTTCGATCGGGACGGCGTCCTGCGCGAGCACGTCGGCGAGCTGGCGCGACGGCCCGTCCTGACCGCTGCCGGCGATCGGCTCGTTCAGCGACACGTCCTCGTGGCGGTTGTGCAGCGCTGAAAACAGCTTGGGCGGGAAGGAAAACGCTCGCGTCTGATCGGCGAGCACGTGCATCATCGCCTCGCGAATCCACCACACCGCGTAGGTGATGAACTTGACGTTGCGCGCGGGATCGAACCGCCGCGCGGCTTCGATGAGCCCGAGGTTGCCTTCGTGGATCAAATCGAGGAACGAGACGCCGAGGCCGCGATACCGCTTCGCATACGAGACGACGAAGCGCAGATTGGCTTCGACGAGCCGCGTCAATGCTTCCTGGGCCTCTTCGTCCTGTTCGTTTTGAATCAGCTGGCCGAGCGATCGTTCTTCGTCGGCGTTCAAGCGCGGCAGCTTCGCGATCTCGCGCAGATATGCGGCGAGTGTGCCCGCGTCGTCGTTGCTCGCCGCGTACCGCTTGGACACGCGCAGAGCATACCACCACGATGGTCCAGCGCGGCGCTGGATCTACGACTTTTGACTCTTCACGAGATCTGTTGGAGACGACTTGACGAGCGCGGTGGAAAGTCGTTGCTCCCAGTCGTCGATGCCGCGCGCCATCTCGCGCTTCACGTACTCCATGAACTCGTTGACCTCGCCCTGCATCTGCTCGATCTTCCGGCGCATGTTGAGAATGATTTCGACGCCGGCAAGATTCACGCCGAGGTCTCGGGTGAGTGACAGAATGGTTTCGAGCTGCTCGAGGTCCTCTTCGGAATACAGACGAGTATTCCCTTCCGTGCGCGACGGCTTCAGCAATCCTTCTCGCTCGTAGAGGCGCAGCGTCTGCGGGTGGATGTTGTACTTCTGTGCCACCGCGCTGATCATGTAGTAGGCCTTGCCCGTCTTCTTCATGACCCGAGTTCCCGCCGGATGTCGTCTGCCGTGTTGATGCGACCGAATTCGCGCAGCAGTTCCTTCGACCGTTCGTCGAGCATCCTCGGCAGCATGAGGCGGACTTCGACGACAACGTCGCCGCGACGGCCGTCGCGCGGCGACGGGACGCCGCGCTCGCGCAACCGGAACCGCTGGCCGGACTGCGTGCCGGGCGGGATGCGGAGGCGAGCGGGCCCATCGAGCGTCGGTACTTCGATCTTGGCGCCGAGCGCCGCTTCGTGCACGGCGATCGGAACGGTCAGATGCAGATCGTCGCCCTCGCGGCGGAACAGCGGATGCGGCTGCACGTGGACCGTGATGTACAGATCGCCGGTCTCGCCGCCGTTGTGGCCGACGTGGCCTTTCCCCGGTACGCGGATGCGCGCGCCGTCGGCGAGTCCCGGCGGAATGTTGACCGTCAGCGACTCGGTTCGCATCTCGACCTGCTGACCGAAGCACGTCGGACATCGCTCCTGCCGCTGGAATCCCGACCCGCCGCAAAACGCACACGGTCTCGAGAACACCATGTGCCCGCGCACCGTCGTCACGACGCCGCCGCCCTGACAGTGGAGGCACCGCGTCTCGGCGACGTTCAGTCCGCCCCGCCCGTGGCAGGTGTGGCAGCGCTCCTGCCGCGTGACGGTCAGCCCGCGGTGGATGCCGCGCATCGCCTCGTCGAAGCTGATCGTGATCGTCTGATGCAGATCGACGCCGCGCTCGGCGTCCTCTTTCGGCCGGTGCGCTTCCCGCTGGTGCAGCACGTCGGCGAACAGATCGCCGAACGTCGGCGCGTCGGAGCCATGGACGCTGACCGTGAAGTCGAAGCCTTCGAACCCGAAGGTGGGACCCTCAGGGTTCTGTGCGGAGCCGCCGGTCGCGTCATAGCGCCGCCGGCGATCCGGATCGCTCAGCGTTTCGTACGCCTCTGCGATCTGACGGAACTGCGCGGCGGCCTTGCGATCGCCGGGATTGATATCGGGATGAAATCGACGCGCGAGGCGCTTGTAAGCTCGCTTGACGTCGGCAAGCGTTGCGCCTCGCTCCAACCCGAGGATGACGTAGAAGTCCATGATCACATTGCGGATTGCGGATTGAGGATTGCGGATTTATTTCTGATTTGCGGATTGTGTCATTGCGGATTGATTGATGATTTCAATCCACAATCGCCGATTGGCCATCGGTCAATCAATCCGCAATCCGCAATCCTCAATCCGCAATGACTACTGTGGTTTCCCTTCATCCACGACTTCGGCATCGATGACGTCGCCGGATTTCTGCTCGCCGCCCGGCGCGGAGCTCGCGCGGCCTGCGCCGCCGTTGCCTCCGCCGGTCGATCCGGCCGAGGCGCCCGCGCCGGCCGCTTGCTGGCGATACAGCGTTTCGGCCGCCTTGTGCTGCGCCGACGTCAACTCGTCGAGCGCGCGCTGGATCGCGGACGCGTCGGTGCCGGCCGACGCCGTCTTCACCGTCTCCATCGCGCTTTCGATCGCGGCGCGTTCGGACGCCCCGAGCTTGTCGCCGGTGTCCTTCAACATGCGCTCGGCGCCGTACACCGCCTGGTCGGCGCGGTTGCGCAGTTCGATCTCGTCGCGGCGCTTCTTGTCCTCGTCGGCGTGCGACTCGGCCTCTCTCATCATCCGATCGACTTCGTCCTTGCTGAGGCCGCTCGACGCCGTGATCGTGATCTTCTGCTCCTTGCCGGTGCCGAGATCTTTCGCCTGCACGTTGACGATGCCGTTCGCGTCGATGTCGAAGGTGACCTCGATCTGCGGGACGCCGCGCGGCGCCGGCGGCAGGCCGACGAGGTGGAATTTGCCGAGCGTGCGGTTGTCGCGCGACATCGAGCGCTCGCCCTGCAGCACGTGGACCTCGACGCTGGTCTGGTTGTCCGACGCCGTCGAGAAGATCTCGCTCTTGCGCGTCGGAATCGTCGTGTTCCTCCCGATGAGCGTCGTCATCACGCCGCCCATCGTCTCGATGCCGAGCGAGAGGGGTGTGACGTCGAGGAGCAGCAGGTCCTTCACGTCGCCGGCGAGGACGCCCGCCTGCACCGCGGCGCCGACGGCGACGACCTCATCGGGGTTGACGCCTTTGTGCGGCTCCTTGCCGAACAAATCCTTCACGATCGACTGCACCTTCGGGATACGCGTCGATCCGCCGACGAGGACGACTTCGTCGATCTTCGACGGATCGAGCCCTGCGTCGGCGAGCGCCTGCTTGGTCGGGCCCACCGTCTTCTGCAGCAGATCTTCGACGAGCTGCTCGAACTTCGCGCGCGTCAACTTCATCTGCAGGTGCTTCGGGCCGGTCTGATCGGCGGTGATGAACGGCAGGTTGATGTCGGTCTCCATCACCGTGGAGAGCTCCATCTTCGCCTTCTCCGCCGCTTCCTTCAGGCGCTGCAGCGCCATCCGGTCCTTGCCGAGGTCGATGCCGTCGCTCTTTTTGAACTCGGAGATGATCCAGTCGATGATGCGCTGATCCAGGTTGTCGCCGCCGAGGTGCGTGTCGCCGTTGGTCGCCTTGACCTCGACGACGCCTTCGCCGACCTCGAGGATCGAAATGTCGAACGTGCCGCCGCCGAAGTCGTAGACCGCGATCGTCTCGTCCTTCTTCTTGTCGAGGCCGTAGGCGAGCGCGGCGGCAGTCGGCTCGTTGACGATGCGCATCACCTCGAGGCCGGCGATCTGCCCGGCGTCCTTGGTCGCCTGGCGCTGCGCGTCGTTGAAATACGCGGGCACGGTGATGACCGCCTTGGCGACCGACGTTCCCAGGTACTCTTCCGCGGCCTGCTTCAACTTCTGCAGAATCATCGCGGAGATTTCCGGCGGCGAGTATTCCTTGCCGTTCGCCATCACCCGGGCGTCGCCGTTCGATGCGCGCACGACCTGGTAGGGCACCATCTTCATTTCTTCACTGACTTCGTCGTACTTGCGGCCCATGAACCGCTTGATCGAGAAGACGGTGTTCTCGGGATTGGTCACGGCTTGGCGCTTGGCGACCTGTCCCACGAGCCGCTCACCCGTCTTGGTGAATGCGACGACCGACGGCGTCAGTCGTCCGCCTTCGGGATTGGTGATCACCACCGGCTCGCCGCCTTCCATCACGGCGACGACCGAATTGGTCGTGCCCAGGTCGATTCCGATAATTTTGCTCATCGAATACCTCTGATAAGGATCCAACTATAAAAGTTGAGTCCATCGACGTCAAACTTAACCACACGAACATTACAAGTCAGACTCCAGTCTGATTGAACTCTGACCGAGGTCCGACTGCAGTCAGGCTGCACTCCGACTGGGCCTTGGACTCCGCACTGATGCACTCTGACTCGAGTCAGGGTGGAGTCTGACGGGAGTCAGGCTGCGGTCCGACTGCAGTCGGACCGCACTCTGACTTGTAATGTTGCTGGTATACTGGGCAACGCCAGCCTGTCCTGCCTTCCTGAACCGAGGCGGTTATGTCTCCCCTAGCGGTCGTCAGTCGCACGCCCTATCGGTCTCTTTATCTTTTCGTGTGGCTTCTCGTCGCCGCCGCGGGTGTCGCCCGCGCGCAGGAGGCGCCGCCGCCGGCCTACATCGCGTTCGTCGAAGGGACCGCCACGCTCGAACGTGAGGGCGAGGTGACGCCGGCCGTGCTCAACATGCCGGTGATTCCCGGCGATCGCGTGCGGACGGGAGCGGGACGCGTCGAGATCCGTTTTCCGGACGGCACTGGCATCGAGGTCGGTGAGGACTCGCTGGTCGAGATGCTGACGCCGACGCGCGTGCGCCTGCTCGCGGGGACGCTCGATCGACTGGAGCCGCTCGGCGGCAACGCCGCATCCGCGTCGTACTTGCCCCAGGATCTCCAGATGTACGGCTCGACGCTCGATCGGTACGGCAGCTGGCGCTACGCGCCGGACTACGGGTACGTCTGGTATCCGATGGTCGCGCCGGACTGGCGTCCGTATCACTACGGATACTGGGATCCTGTTCCGTCGTACGGCTGGACGTGGATCGGCGCGGACGTGTGGGCGTGGCCGACGCATCACTACGGACGCTGGGGCTTCGCGCGAAGCGCGTGGTTCTGGATTCCCGATCGCACGTTCGGTGCGGCTTGGGTCTCATGGGGCTCTGCGCCCGGGTATGTGAGCTGGTGCCCGCTCGGCTTCAACAATCGGCCGGTGTTCGCGCTCTCGAACGGCTACGGGAATCCGTGGTCGGGATGGACCGTTCTTCCGCGCACGCATTTCGGCGGACGCGGGTATTACGCCCAGCGCTACGCGGTCGAGCCGCGCCACATCCCGCGGAACACCGTGTTCGTGGCGCAATCGACGCCGCCGGTCGCCGTACCGCGGCACGTCAGCAACGGCGCGCCGATTGGAACCGGCGTCGCCGTGCCGCGAAGTGGCGCAGGCCTTCGACAGTGGCCTTTCAACTCGCAGTCGACAGTCAACAGTCAACAGTCGACAGTTACTGGTCAACAGCCGATCGCGCCTGTTCCGCAGTCGTCGATCGATCGTCAACGCGGCCGAGATCGTTGGCCGGCGACGAGCGACCAGCGACAAACGAATCCGTACCGCGTGGCGGTTCCGCGCGGTGGCTCGTCAGTCACCGAACGCCAGCCGGCAACCGCGAGTCAGCCAGCTCCAGTCGTCACGCTGCCGCCACAGGTCTACGGTCAGCCGACGCGCGCCGGCGCCTGGTCGTCGCAGCCGCAACAACCGCGTACGAACGAACCACGGCCGGCGACTCCCGACTATCGACCGCCGACATCCGGCTACCGGCCGCCGGCGACCGGCTACAGACCGCCGACGTCCGACTACCGACCGCCGGCAAACGATTACCGCGTCGCTGTTCCACGCGCGGGTGCGGCTGCGCCTGCCGCGCCGGCACAGGCCGCGCCACCGCAGGCCGCGCCGCCACGCAGCGCGCCTTCGGGCGGCCCAGGAAGCCATGACCGCGCCGGCAGCACCGCGCAACCTCGCGGCGGCGAGTCCGGCGGCGGCCAGAGCGGCGGCGCAAGCCAGAGCGGCGGCGGCCAGAGCGGCGGCGCGCGGCGCCGCGGTTAGAATGGTTTCGTGACTCATGTCGTTGTTCGAGTAGCCAGAAACGCCGGCATCGTCGCGCTCTTCATCCTCGCGGCGATGCTCGGCATCCTCAGCGGCGTGATGTTCGCGTATGCCGGCGATCTTCCGCAGGTATCCGCGCTCGACAACTACGCGCCGAGCACCATCACACGCATTTACGCGGCGAACGGTCAGGTCGTCGGCGAATTCGCCACGCAGCGCCGCGTCGTCGTCGGCTACGACGACATCAATCCGGTGCTGCGGCAGGCGATCATCGCGACCGAGGACGCCTCGTTCGACTCGCACTTCGGCATCAACATCTGGCGCATCTTCGTCGCCGCCGCGATCGACATCATCGAACGGCGGCGCGAGCAGGGCGCGAGCACGCTCACCCAGCAGGTCGCGAGAAATCTCGATCAGTTCGGTCTCACCAAGCAGAAGTTCTTCGACCGCAAGATCCGCGAAATCATTCTCGCGATTCAGATCGAGAAGCGCTACACGAAGAAAGAGATCTTCGCGATCTACTGCAACCAGATGTATCTCGGCCACGGCGCGTACGGGATCGAGGCGGCGTCGCGGCTCTATTTCAACAAGACGAACAAGCAGCTGAATCTCGAGGAAGCGGCGCTCATCGCCGGCATCTTCCAGACGCCGGAGCGGCAGAGCCCCTTCGTCGACATGAAGCGCGCGGTCAATCGGCGCAACGTCGTGCTGCAGCGCATGGCCGACGAGCACTACATCACGCAGGCGCAGGCCGACGCCGCCAAAGCCAAGCCCATCGTTACGCGCGGTCAGCCGAATCAGCCGCCGGGCATCGCGCCGTTCTTCGTCGAGGAAGTCCGCAAGCATCTGGAGCGTCAGTACGGCGCGAAGACGCTGTACGAAAACGGTCTGTCGGTGACGACGACGCTCGATCCGAAGCTGCAGGAGCTGGCGAACAAGGCCATCGAGCACGGCCTGCGGCGGTACGACAAGCGGCACGGGTGGCGACAGCCGCGGCGGAACGTGCTGGCCGAGAAGCACACGCTCGAAGGCTTCAGAGACGATCGATGGAATCGTCCGATCGCGGTCGGGGACGTGGTGCCGGCGGTCGTCATCACCGCGCCGAAGACGGGCCCCGCCCGGCTGCACATCGGCCGCTACCACGCGGATCTCAGCAAGGACGGCTACGCGTGGACCGGCTCGCGAAAGACCGCCGCCGATTTGTTCAAGCCGGGCGATCTCCTCGAAGTCGCGGTGACGAAGCTGGACGAGGCCACCGGCGCCGCGTCAGTCACGCTCGAGCAGACGCCGCTCGCCGAAGGCGCGCTCGTCGCCATCGAGAACCGCACCGGACAGATCAAGGCGATGGTCGGCGGCTGGAACTTCAACCGCAGCAAGTTCAATCGCGCCGTCCAGGCGTACCGCCAGCTCGGGTCGACGTTCAAGCCAATCGTGTACACGACCGCCATCGATCGCGGGTTCACGCCGACGTCGATTCTCATCGACGCCCCGGTGAGCTATCCGGCGGGCAACGGGCAGACCTATAGCCCGCACAACTACGATCACCAGTTCCAGGGTCCCATTACGCTGCGGTGGGCGCTCGAGGAGTCGCGCAACATTCCGGCGATCAAGCTGATGGACACGCTCGGTCCGAAAAACGTCCTCGAGGAAGCAAAGCGCTTCGGGTTCGAGGAGGACTTCCCGCCGTACCTGCCCATCGCGCTCGGCGCGGGCGATGCGACGCTGCTCGAGGTGACGAGCGCGTACACCGTCTTCCCCAACCAGGGCGTGCGGATGAAGCCGTTCGACGTGCTGGCCGTCAAGGATCGCGACGGCAATCTGCTCGAGGAGAATCGCGGCGATCCGAGCGACGTCATCCGCGCCGACACGGCATTCGTGATGACGAACATCCTCCGCGGCGTGCTGATTCGCGGGACGGCGCAATCGGCAGCGGGCCTCGCCGCCCAATGGCCGCTCGCGGGGAAGACCGGTACGGTCGACGACAACACCGACGCGTGGTTCATCGGGTTCGATCCCGACATCACGGTAGGCGTATGGATGGGGTTCGACGAGAAGAAATCGCTCGGCGGCGACGAGCAGGGCGCCAAGGCCGCGCTGCCCATGTGGCGGGAATTCATGGAGGGCTATATCGCCGGCCGGCCCGACAAAGATCATCCGCCGCAGTTCACCGCACCGGGCAACATCGTGTTCCTGTCGGTCGACAAATCGAACGGCGCGGTCATGCCGCCCGAGACCCCCGGATCGATCAATGAGGCGTTCATCTCCGGGACGCAGCCGGGCGCGAACTCGTTCAGCCGTCAACCGTAACGACATTCAACGCAGAACGCGTAGAACCCGCAGAATGAATAGTTTTTCTCTGCGAGTTCCGCGGTTTCTGCGTTGACCGTCGTGTTACTGCGTCGACGTTGTACGTTTGATCGTCACGCGCGCGATTTTGCCGACACCACTCTCCGCCAGCCACAGGTTCCCCGCCTTGTCGATCTCCATGTTGCGGACCGTGCCGCCGCCGCTCGGGATGGGCCAGGTGAGGAACTTCTTCGTCTCCGGATTGAATCGCACCAGGATGTTTTTCGTCTCGTCGCCGGTTTCGACGTACCAGATCGCGCCGTCCGAGGTCACGTCGATCGCATAGGGCTTCGAGTCGGGCCCGCCTGGCGACTTGAACTCCTCGACCTTGCCCGTTTTCGGATCGAGGTGGCCAAGATATCCGCGCGCGTAGTCGCCGTACCACACCGTGTCGTCCTTGCCGATCGCGATCCGGCGCGGCCGCGCCGCCGGATCCGGCAGTGGATACTCCCTGATGATCAGGGTCTTCGGATCGGCGCTGGCGATCTTGTTCGAGTTGAATTCGTCGAAGTACGGCACGCCCTTCGAGTCAAGTCGCACGCCGTAAGGACGCGAATTCACCGTCGGCGATTCGACCAGTTTGATGGCGCCGTCGGGGGCTTTCGGATCGAGTGTGCCGATGAAGTTCCCGGCCTGCACGGTGAAGAAGATCCGGCCGTCGCGCAGGAACGCAATCGTGTGCGGATCCCGCGCTTTGGGGTTCGGCATCTTGTACTCGGTGACTTTCCCCGTCTTCGGATCGACTTTTCCGATCAGACCGGCGGCGTTGCCGGTGTACCAGATATTGCCGTCCTTGTCGGCCTGCAGTCCGTGCGGTCCTGAGTTCGGCGTCGTGAGCGTGTATTCCTTGAACTGCTGCGTCGCGGGGTCGAACCGCCCGATGACGTTGGCGCGTTGTCCCGTGTACCACACCGAACCGTCCGGCGCGACCGCCGGGTCGTGCGGATACGCCGGTTTGCTCGGCGTCAGCCACTCGTCGATCTTCACGTCGACGTTGTCGTCGATCGCGGGCCGTGCCGAGAGCGAGACCGACGCCGCGACGAGAGCAACCATCACCAGAGCTTTCGCGCGCATAATGTCCTCCAGATGCTGAGGATTGTAATCCCCGGCGCCGTCTTTCTGATCAGCCTGCCGCTTGCGGCGCTGGCCTTCAAGGAAGGACCGTATCCAAATGTCACCGGCGGCTTTGGCGAGCAGTCGTGTCACCTCTGCCATCTCGACAATCCGGTGAACGCGCCGGGCGGGACGCTCGCGCTGGCCGGCGTGCCCCAGAGCTACGTGCCGGGACAGACCTACGAGCTCACCGTGTCGCTCACACGCAGCGGCATGCGCCGCGGCGGCTTCGAGATTGCCGCCCGCTTTGCCGGCGGGAAACAGAAAGGGAAACAGGCAGGCTTGTGGAGAGTACCCGACGCGCGCCTGCAGCTGATTCCGGGGGCCGTCGACAAGTCCCTGACGTTCGTGCAGCACAACTTGATGGGATCGCGATCGGCCACTCCGGGCGTGAACGCGTGGACGATTGAATGGACCGCGCCTTCGGCGGCCGCTGGTCCCGTCCAGTTCAATATCGCCGCCAACGCGTCGAACGACGACGACTCCCCGCTCGGCGACTACATCTATCTGAAGATGATCCGCAGTGCGCCGCAGCGCTGATTAACGTCGCTGAACGGTCACGCCGAGGATACGAGACGGGTAGATCGGTTTTCGATTCCGCGTAGCGGCGCTGAATCAACACAAAGGACACGAAGGACACCAAGATAAGAGCAATTCGCTTCTCTTTTGTGTCCTTTGTGTCCATTGTGTTTGATCAGCGTGCCGAATCAAGCAAAGCGCAAACGAGAAACAACCGTTAGGCGTCGCAGCGGCAATCTCGCCCTATTATTGTTGCTGCCCGGTCGGATCTACTGGGTCGCGGAGCCGTGAACGGCGAGAGTGTCGGGACTCCAAAGCAGTTGCGGTCGCCGGACTGCCGGCTGCAGGTTGGCCGTCCGCGACGAAGCCGCGATATACACTCGGGGCGCAGCGAAGAAGACGATTGGCAGATGCTCGCCGAAGGTCCGCTGCACGTCATCGTAGAGGCGCTTACGTTCAACGCCCTCGGACGTCGCGATCTGCCGCGACATCAGCTCGTCGATGCGACGCTCCCACTCTGTCGCTGCAGAGCGCTCTGAAATGTTCCACACGTGAGCGCTGCCCCTGCTGAACCAGAAGTCGAGGTTCATTGCGGGATCGGGGTCCGTCCTGAGGAATCTGAAGTACACGGCGTCGTATTTCCCTGAGAGGAAGCTCTGGACCACGGCTGACGGCTCGAGCGTGACGACGTCGACGAGCAAGCCGACGCGTTTCAGCTCCTCGCGCAGCACTGCCGCGCCGCGCACGGTCGACGTGCTGGTGCCTGTAGTCAGCAGTGCGAAACGTCCTGGACGGTCGACGGTCACCCCGATCGATGACAGCAGCGCGCGAGCACCGGCCGGGTCATAGCGCATCTGAGAGGCGGCGGCCGAGTACCAGCGGGTATTTGCCGGCGTCTCGACACCGCCGATCGGCACGCCCGCACCCAGAAACACCGTGTCCGCGAGCAGCTTTCGATCGACGGCCATCGAGATGGCGCGCCTCAGCTCGTCTCGCTGCAGCCACGTTGCGCGTGGGTCGCGTGCGAATGCGCCCGGCTTCAGGTTGAACCAGAGTCCATCGGCGTCCATGCCGACACCGAGATCGACGAGCCGAACGCGGCCCGCGTCGGCCGCGCGTTTGAGCGGCAGGTAATCCTCGGGTCGGATCTCGCTCGTGGTCATGTCGATCTGCCCCGCTTCGAGCCTCAGGAGCTCGGCGTTCTGATCGGTCAGAATCTCGAGCGTCATGCGATCGAGGTACGGCAGTTGAACGCCGTCTTCGTCTTTGCGCCAGTAGTGCGGGTTGCGCGAAAACAGGAGCCGCTGGCCCGG
>DASYQZ010000004.1:0-13086 GCA_036004865.1 Vicinamibacterales bacterium | reverse complement strand
CTCGGCTGCAAGATCTTCGTCGAGGACATCTTCGCGGATCTCGATCGGCACGTACGCGATGGGAAGTTCGAGGCGCTGGCCGAGTTTCTGAAGAAGCGTTTCCCGCAGGAGAACGGGACGGTGGACGGGATTCTCTGCTGGGACGTGATCGATTACATGGACAAGGTGTCGGCCCAGGAGCTCGCGAAGGAGCTGACGCGTCTGCTGCGTCCCGACGGCGCCCTGCTGGGATTTTTCGGGAGCCAGCACCGTCCCGACGTGCGCTACACGAAATACATCATCGTCGACGAAGTGAACCTGAAGTACCGCACGTATCCGGCGTCGCGCGGGAAGCAGTCGATCCTGCTCAACCGTGACATCATCCGGCTCTTCTCCGGTCTGCGCGTCTCCGATTCATTCCTCCTGCAAAACAACCTCAGGGAAATCCTCTTTAGAAAACCCGCTTGAGATTGCAGCACGGCGGGATTGCAGAACCTCCTTTCTTCCCTGCAATCCTGCAATCCCTGCAATCCTGCAATCCTGCAATACGATAGACGCATGTCCAGACCGGTGATCGCGCTGCTGACCGACTTCGGCACGCGCGACCATTACGCCGGCACGATGAAAGGCGTCGCGCTCGGGATCTGTCCCGATGCAACGCTCGTCGACATCTCGCACGATCTGCCGCCGCACGACGTGCTCGCCGCCGCGCTGGAGCTGGCCGCGGCGTACAAATACTTTCCCGCCGGCACCGTCTTTCTGGTCGTGGTCGATCCCGGCGTCGGGTCGACGCGCCGCGGCATCGCGGCCGAAATCGGCGACTACAAGTTCGTCGCGCCGGACAACGGCGTGCTGACGGCGGTCGTCGACGATCACGCGCCGAAAAAAATTGTGGAGCTCAGCGAGCGCCGCTACGCGCGGCCGACCGTGAGCCGCACTTTCGAGGGGCGCGATCGCTTCGCGCCCGCCGCCGCGTGGCTCGCGAAGGGCATCGAGCTGACGGCGCTCGGCCGTCCGGCCGGCGCCATCCAGCGGCTCGATCTCCCGCAGCCCGAAGTCGACACGGATCACATCACCGGTCAGGTGCTGCGCGTCGATCGCTTCGGGAATCTCATCACCAACATCGATCGCAAGACCTTCGACAAGCTTGCCGGCGCGTCGCTCGAGATTCGCGTGGGATCGCACCAGATCGCCAAGGTGGTGTCGACCTACGCCGACGCGGCGCTCGGCGAAGTCGTCGCGCTCTTCGGCAGCACCGATCATCTCGAGATCGCGGCGAACGGCGCGAGCGCGGCGTCGGCGCTCGATCTCGGCCGCGCCGCGCCGGTGCATGTCGCCCGCCGCGCGTGATAGGATTTCCTGTTTTGCGACGACCGACGACGCAGAGCACGCTGAGCCACAAGGTGTCTGCGGTGTCCGCGGGTTCTGCGTTGATCGCTGTTGGGAGCCTGCATGATCGATTTCACCTTGAGTGAAGAGCACCGCCTGCTCGAGCGGTCCGTGCGCGAGTGGGGCCAGCGCGAGGTCGCGCCCTACATCCGCGAGAACGACCGCAACCATCAGTTCGATCGCGAGCGCATCCTCGGCGGGATGGCGAAGCTCGGACTGCTCGGCATCTCGGTGCCGCAGGAGTACGGCGGCGCCGGGATGGACTACCTGTGCCTCGGCGTCGCCAGCGAGGAGCTCGAGTACGTCGACACGTCGCTGCGCGTGATCATGTCGGTGCACGCCGGGTTGAACTGCCTGTCGCTTCTCACGTGGGGCACCGAGGATCAGAAGCGCCGGTATCTCGTGCCGCAGGCGCAAGGCACCAAGATCGCGGGCTACGGGCTCACCGAGCCGAGCGCCGGCAGCGACGTGCGCGGGATGCAGACGACCGCCGTCAAGACAGGCGATCGCTACGTGATCAACGGCGAGAAGAGCTGGATCTCGCTCGCCGATGTCGCCGACAATTTTCTCGTCGTCGCGTGGACCGATCTCGAGAAGAAAAAGCAGCGCGATCCGTCGGGGCTCACCGCCTTCATCGTCGAGCGCACGTTCAGGGGGTTCTCGAGCGGGCCGATGAAGGAGAAGTGGGGCATCCTCGCGGGCAACACCGGCTGGTTCAAGATGGCCGACGTCGAGGTGCCTGACGCCAACGTCCTCGGCCGGGTCGGCGAAGGCTTCAAGATCGCGATGTTCGCGCTCGACCAGGGGCGATATACCGTCGCGGCGGGAGCGACCGGTCTGATTCGCGCGTGCCGCGACGCGAGCGTGAAGTACGCCAAAGAGCGGAAGACGTTCGGCGTCGAGATCGGACAGCACCAGCTCGTGAAGGAAATGATCGCGCAGATGGAATCGGACTATCAGGCCGCGCGCCTGCTCTGGCTGCGATCGGGCTGGCTGAAGAACACGGGACAGCGCAACACGCGCGAGACGGGGCTCGCGAAGTGGTTCGCGACCGTCGCGTCGGAGCGCGCGGCCGGCGATGCCGTGCAGATCCACGGCGCGAACGGCTACTCCGACGAGTACCCCGTCGGGCGCTTCTTCCGCAACTGCAAGGGCGCGGTCATCTACGAGGGGACGCGCGAGATTCACAAGATCATGCAGGCCGACTACCTGCTCGGGTACCGGCAGGATCGCCCGACGCGCTGTGAGCTGCCGCCGCACGCGGTCGACGTGAAAGCGTAATGGATTCCGATCTCTCTCTCGAATTCCTGCGCGTCGTCGAGCAGGCCGCCATCGCGTGCGCGCACACGATGGGGCAGGGCGACCCTCACAAGTCGGATCAGGTGGCCGTCGAGGCGATGCGCAAGGTGATGGACACGGTGCCGATCGACGGCACGATCGTCATCGGTGAAGGGGAGCGCGACGAAGCGCCGATGCTGTACATCGGCGAGCGCGTCGGCGTGGCGCACGCGCTCGGACGCACGGCGGCGGGCGGATTTCCGCACGTGGACATCGCGGTCGATCCGCTCGAGGGCACGAACCTCTGCGCGACGGGCGCGCCGAATGCGATCGCGGTGCTCGCCGTCTCCACCAAAGGCGGTCTGCTGCACGCGCCCGATCTGTACATGGAAAAGCTCGTCGTGGGACCGAGCTCGAAGGACGCGGTCAGCCTCGACGCGCCCGTCCGTGACAACCTCGACGCGATTGCGCGGTGCCTCGACCGCCGCATCGAGGACCTCGTCGTCATCGTGCTCGATCGCCCGCGGCACGAACGGCTCATCGACGACATTCGCGAGACCGGCGCGCGCATCCGGCTGATTGGCGACGGCGATCTCTCGGCCGGCATTGCCGCCGCGGTCGTCGGCTCGGGCGTGCACGCCGTGATGGGGACCGGCGGCGCGCCCGAAGGCGTCCTGACTGCCGCCGCGATGCGCTGTCTGAACGGCGAGATCTTCGCGCGCCTCGTCGTCAGCAAGCCGGAGCACGAAGAGCGGTGCCGGGCCATGGGCATCACCGACTTCAAGCGAGTGTATCGATCGAGGGATCTCGCCCCAGGACGCAGCATTATCTTCGCGGCGACGGGTGTCACCGACGGCACGCTGATGCGCGGCGTGCGGTTCTTCGGTGACGGCACGCGCACGAGCTCTTTGATCATGCAGAACGATCCCCACCGGATCCGGTTCATCGACAGCATTCACGTAGCGCCGGCGACGGATGTAAGGATACGTTTCTGATCCCAGGTGCTGGGTGCTCAGTGCTCAGTGCTCAGTGCTCGGTGCGGCGGTGGCGCGGCGCTGTCGCTGCGCGCACTCTCGTCTTATAGGAAAACATTGCGCACTTCGAAGCCAGGCGCTTCCACGGCACCGAGCACCGAGCACCCAGCACACAGCACGATGCCGCATGCACCCCGCGTTGCATGGCAGCGAAACGTGTACGCCGTCACGGCGGCGTGCTTCATGGGCTACACCGGCTTCACGCTGTCGATGCCGTTTCTGCCGCTGTACATCCGTGAGCTCGGCGTCACCGACGTCGGCGAGATTTCGATCTGGACCGGCGTGAGCCTCGCGATTACGCCGGCGCTGACGGCGCTGCTGGCGCCCGCATGGGGCACGCTCGGCGATCGGTACGGCCGCAAGATCATGGTGGAGCGATCGCTCGTCAGCTTTGTCCTCATCATGGCGGCGATGGCCTACGTCACGCGCGCCTGGCACGTGCTCGCGCTGCGCGCCGTGCAGGGACTGTTTGCGGGGTACGGATCGCTGTCGGTGGCGATGGCGGCCGAATCGGCGCCGCGCGACCGCATGCCGAATGCGATCGGCCTCGTGCAGACGGCTCAGCGGCTCGGTCCCGGCATCGGACCGGTCATCGGCGGTGGGCTCGCCGGTCTCGTCGGGTTGCGCCGCGCGTTCGTCGTCACCGCGGTCTTCTACGCCGTCGCGCTCGCGGTCGTCTTCGTGATGTACGACGATCGCGCGACGCACGCGTATGCCAGCGCGGACAATCCTCCGGATCCGGAACACCCCGAGAACAACCCGAGCCGTGCGAGTCTGACGAACGAGGCGCCGCGGCGCGTGACGTTCAGGAACGTGCTCGCGTTCGAGAATTTCATCCTGATGATGGCGGTCATCTTTGCGCTGCAGTTCGTCGACCGTAGCTACGGGCCGGTGCTGCCGCTCTACGTCGAGCAGGTCGGCGTGGCGCACTCGCGCGTCGCGATCGTCGCGGGGATCCTGTTCTCGATCATGGCGTGCACCGGCGCGGTCGGCCATCACATCTGCGGGCGGCTGCTGCAGCGCTTCACGGCGCGCCTCGTGATTGTCTGGGCGTCGGCGACCGCCGCCGCCGGCTGCGCGCTCATCGGCGTCACTGGCAGCTTCTGGATGATGAGCGTGGCGTCGGCGCTCCTCGGTCTCGGCATCGGCGCCGCGATGACCGCGGCGTACAGCGCGGCGGGCAGCGTCATCCCGCCCGGTGCGCACGGCACCGGCTTCGGCGTGCTGACCAGCGCGTCGCTCGTCGGGATGGCGAGCAGTCCGTTCGTCGCCGGCTTCCTCGGCGGCGCGAGCCTCCGGATCGTGTTCCTGGTCAACGTCGCGATGATGGCGATCGTCGCCGGCGCCGTGCAGCGTAAGATGATCGATGCGCAGGGTGTTCGTTGATCCCGGCGCGCCGCAGCGCGATGCGATTCAGGAAGCGGCGAAATGGATTCGCACCGGCGGTGTCGTCGCGCTGCCGACTGATACGTTGTACGGGCTGGCCTGCGATCCGTTTCGGGCCGACGCGGTCTTGCGAGTGTTCAACGTGAAGGGGCGATCCGCCGAACGGGCGCTGCCGCTGGTTGCCGCCGACGCCGCGCAAATCGAGGCGCATCTGGGAGCAATGCCGGAGCTCGCCGTGCGACTGGCGCAACAGTTCTGGCCCGGTCCGCTCACACTGGTCGTGGCCGCGCCGATCTCGCTGCCGCGCGAGGTGAGCGGCGGCACCGGCACGGTCGGCGTGCGCGTGCCGGCACACGACGTCGCGCGCGCGATCGCGGCGGCGTGCGATCGTCCGATCACGGCCACGAGCGCGAACGTCAGCGGCGAGCGCGCGACATGCGATCCGGATGAAGTCGAGCGGACGCTCGGCGATCGGATCGATCTGTTGATCGACACGGGCCCGACGCGCGGCGGCGCGCCGTCGACCATCGTCGACGTGACGTCGGCCGAGCCGCGACTCGTGCGTGCCGGCGCGATCCCGTGGGACGAGATTCAACGATGGCTGCGCGAGTAGCGCGCCGCGAGCGTGCGGCGCTCGTCGGGCTCATCGCCGGCCGCGCGCGGCGGCTCGAGGCCGAGCGATCGCTCGACGAGCTCGCCGGGCTCGCGAATGCCGCCGGCGCCGACGTGGTGCTGCGCGTCCTGCAGGAGCGCCCGAAGCCGGACCCGTCGACGTTTCTCGGCGCCGGAAAAGTTCAAACGCTCGCGCTGTCCTCGGCCGAAACCGGCGTCGACCTCGTCATCTTCGACAACGAGCTGACGCCGGCGCAGCTCCGGCAGATCGAAGAGGCGGTCGGCCGCAAGATCATCGATCGCACCCAGCTCATCCTCGACATCTTCGCGCGCCGCGCACGGACGCGCGAGGGCAAGCTGCAGGTCGAGCTGGCGCAGTTGAAGTACCTGTTGCCACGGCTCGTCGGCGCGAGCGACGCGCTGTCGCGGCTGGGCGGCGGCATCGGCACGAGGGGACCGGGTGAAACCAAGCTCGAAACCGATCGCCGGCGCATCCGCACGCGCATTCACGCGGTCAGCACCGATATCGAGCACGTCCGCCGCCGCCGCGCGCAGCTCCGCGAGCGGCGGCACAAGGCGTCGGTGCCGACCGTAGCGCTCGTCGGCTATACGAACGCCGGCAAGACGACGTTGTTCAACGTGCTGACGAACGCGGATGCCGAAGCGTCGAACGCGCTCTTCGTGACGCTCGATCCGCTGGTGCGGCAGGTGCGCCTGCCGGACAGCCGCGAGCTGCTCGTGTCGGACACGGTCGGCTTCATCGATCGCTTGCCGCACGCCCTGGTCGCGGCGTTTCGGGCGACGCTCGAAGAAGTGGCGGAGGCGGATTTGATCCTCCACGTCATCGATGCCGCCGCGACCGATCGCGATCGCCGCGTCGGCGCGGTGCAGCGTGTGCTCGAAGAGGTCGGCGCCACGGACGTTCCGCTGGTCGACGTCTACAACAAGTGCGACGCGTTGTCGCCGGACGAGCGGCGGCGCCTCGAAGATCAGGATTCCGCAGCCCTCTGCATCTCCGCGCTCGAGCGGCAGGGCATCGATGAGCTGGTCGAGACCATCACGTCGCGGCTGGCGCTCGACGTCCGGCGCGTCACCCTGACGTTCAGCCCCGACGACCCGTCGGACCGCGAGCGCATCGCCCGCGTCTATCGCCACGCCCGCGTCGTGCTGCACGAAACGCGCGACGGCCAGGTATCCATCGTCGCCGACGTCCCGCGGCGCTTGCTTAGCCGCCTCGAACGGGTCGAGAAACCGATCTAGATGGGGCGCGCGGGCGGATAATATTCTCCTCATGCGCAAACTGCTTCTCGCGCTGGTCGTTGCTGCCAGCGTTGTCAGCGCGTGCGCGCCGAAGGTGGTGCCGGTTCCGACGGTCGCCACGCCGAAGTTTCCCGATTTTCCCCAGCCGGCGGTGCCGCCGGCGTTCGCCAACAGTCCGGTCGCCGCCGCGCTCTCGCGCGGATGGACGTACCTGCAGGCGGGCGATTTCAAGAGCGCGCAGCGGGAATTTTCCACCGCGCTGACCGCCGCACCGGAGTTCTATCCGGCGGAGACGTCGTTGGGGTACGTCGAGCTGGCGCAGAAGGATCCCAAGGCGGCGGTGCCGCATTTCGATCGCGCGCTCGAGCGCGAGCGCAACGACGTGCCGGCGCTGCTCGGGAAGGGCCGCGCATCGATCGCGCTGAACCGCGAGGCCGACGCGCGCGTCGCGTTCGAAGCGGCGCTGGCCGCCGATCCGTCGCTCGGCGACGTGCGGCGCCAGGTGGAGGTACTGAAGTTCCGCGGCATCGAGCAGAACATCGCACGCGCGCGGCAGCTTTCGCGGCAGGGGCACGTCGACGAGGCGATCGAGGCCTACACGAACGCCATCGCCGGCTCGCCCGAGAGTCCGTTCCTGTACCGCGAGATTGCCGTCCTCGAACGGCAGAAGAACAACACGGAAGCGGCGCTGGCCGATTTTCGAAAAGCGGTCTCGCTCGATCCCACCGACGCGAAGTCGATCGCACAGATCGGCGAGATCCTCGAGAGCCGCGAGGATCTCGAGGGCGCCGAGAAGGCGTATGGCGATTCGCTCGCGCTCGAAGCGAACACCGATATCGAGAGACGGCTGGACGCGGTGCGGGAGCGCATGGCGCTCGCGAAGCTGCCGGCCGAGTATCGCGCGCTCGACCAGGCGCCGCAGATCACGCGCGGCGATCTCGCCGCGCTCATCGGCATCCGGCTCGGATCGCTTTTGCAGAACGATCGGCGCCGCGACGGCGTGCTCGTCACCGACACCCGCACGCACTGGGCGTCGACGTGGATTACACCGGTCGTACGGGCGGGCGTGATGGAGCCGTTTGCGAACCACACGTTCCAGCCGCGGGGCCTCGTTCGCCGGAGCGACTTCGCGCAGGTCGTCGCGCGGCTGCTCGCGCGCGTCGGCGCGCTGCATCCGAGTCAGGCGAAGGCGTGGGAAGGCGTGCGGCTCAAGTTCGGCGATCTCTTCGCGAGCCACATCGCGTACCCGTCTGCATCGGCGGCGGTCGCGTCAGGCGTGATGAAAACCGGCCCTGACAACACGTTCCAACCATCCCGCCCGGTCACCGGCGCGGAGGCGATCGACGCCATCGCCAAGCTCGAGGCGCTGGCCGGCCTGCCGGCTGCGACGAAGACCAAGTCTCCGCGATGACGGCGCTCACGCCCGCAAATCAGCTCACGCTGTTGCGGATGCTGCTGATCCCTGCATTCGTGATCCTGGTCGTGTACGGCCATCTCGGCTGGGCGCTGATCGTGTTCATCACGGCGGGCGTCACCGACGCGCTCGACGGTCTGGCCGCGCGATGGTCGGGACAGAAGACCAGCCTCGGCGAGTGGCTCGATCCCGCGGCCGACAAGCTGCTGCTCGTGACGACCTTCATCGTGTTGACGCTGCCCGGACTCGGCCTCGCCAACCGGCTGCCGATCTGGCTGACCGTGCTCATCATCTTTCGCGACGTCGGCATCGTGCTGACCGTGGCAATCGTCAACCTCGCGGTCGGTCCGCGCACGTTCCGGCCGTCGATCTTCGGGAAGATCGCGACGGCGATCTACATTCTCACCGCCGTGTTCGCGATGCTGTTCAACTATCGCGGCTATCACTCCTCCGTCGTGGACGTGTTCGTCTACGCCTCGCTCGTCATCACGCTCGTGTCGGGATTTCACTACGTCTACCACGCGACGCGCATGGCCGAGGCTTCAGGACAGTCATGAAACGCATCGTCATCGCCGCGATCGCGGTTGCGGTCGCGGCGCCAGGGAGTGCCCAGACGCAGCCGAAACAGGCGGTCGTCGAGACGTCCGCCGGCACGTTCGTGATCGATCTCACGCCGGAGGCGGCGCCCAATCAAACGGCGTACTTCATCAAGACCGCGAGCGACGGCGCGTACGACGGCACGATCTTTCATCGCGCGATCAAGTACGGGATGGTGCAGGGCGGCGATCCGCTGACGAAGGATCCCGCGAAGCGTGCGCTGTACGGCACCGGCGGGCTGAATGTGATCAAAGCCGAAGCGCGCGCGCCGAAGATGACGCGCGGCTCGGTGGCCGCGGTCACCGTTCCCGGCAAGGCCGACAGCGCCGGCGCGCAGTTCTTCATCGTGCTCGCCGATCAGCCGGCGCTCGACAATCAGTACACCGTGTTCGGCCGCGTCGCCGACGGCATCGAGGTGCTGCAGAAGATCTCGGAGGCGGCGGTCGACGAGAAGGGTCTCGTGACGGATCGCATCGAGATCCGGCACGTCACCATCCGCGACACGCCGGCCGAGCCGTTCGTCACCGAAACGACGCAGGAGCTCGCGGCGTACCGCGCCGTGCTGGACACGAGCGCCGGTCCGATTGCGATCGAATTCTTCCTCGACAAGGCGCCGAACACGGTGCGTCAGTTCATGCGCCTGGCCGCCGCCGGCATCTACAACGGCATGGCGTTCCATCGCGTCGCGCCCGGCTTCGTGATTCAGACCGGCGCGCTCTCGAGCCGCGCCGCGCCGCTCACCGAGCGGCAGCAGACGCTCGTGCACAATCTGCCGCCGGAGTTCAACGACACGAAGCACGTCAAGGGCATCGTCTCCATGGCGCGCGCCGAAGCGGCGGACAGCGCGCAGACCTCGTTCTTCATCTGCACCGGCACCTCGACAGCGCTCGACGGTCAGTACACGGCGTTCGGCCGCGTCGTCGACGGGATGGCGGCGGTAGACGTGATCGAGGCGACGCCGCGCAACGGCGAGACGCCGACGGCCCGCGTCGAGTTGAAGAGCGTCAGGATTGAGAAGAAGTAGGCGGCACGCGCGTCACGCGGATCGCCTGCCCGACCAGGTACTCGACCTGAATGCGATCGCCCGGCTCGAGGTTGCTGCCCATCACGGCTTCGGGACCGATGCGGGCGACCGTCACCTGACCCTCCGGGTCCTCGACGTCGGTGAAGAACACGTCCCACGACACCTGGCCGTGGATGCTCACCGGCTGCACTTTTTTCAGAATGCCGTCGCGCGTTCCCTTAAGCACGTTGTCCCCACAGCAAGATGCGCTTGAACGGGAAGAGGAACGGACGCTCGCCTCCAATCCGCTCGAGCAGCCGGCGGCGATACTCGTCGAGAAACCGTGCGAACTGGTCTGGCGGAAGATGTCGCGAGTACTCTGCCAGCAGCGTCCCCTTGACCCATTCGACGACGTCCTCGGGTCCGGCCAAGACATGAGGATAGACGATCAGCCGGACAACCGGATCCCCGAACCCTAATCGAAACATCAAACGCGCGTAAATTCCGGGTGACAGCACCGGCTGGGGCTTTCGCCATCCGGCGCTGGCCGATCGATACGGCTCGGCGCCGATGACCTCCTCGGCGACCAGATGCGCCGTTTCGTCGTGCATTGCCGGCATCTGCACGGCGAGCTGGCCGTTCGGCGCCAGCGCCGCCGCCAGCCGGGCGAAGAGCGCCTCGTGATCCTCGACCCAGTGAAACGCCGCGTTCGAGAAGATGAGATCGTAGCCGGAGTCGCCGTCGGGAAACGATTCGATGTCGCCGCGCTGGAACCGGAGACCGGCCGGCAGCTCCGTCTCCCGCGCGGAGTCGAGCATGCGCGCCGACCGATCGATCCCGAGGGTCTCGCGGGCCTGCACGTGCGCGTGCAGCTCGCGCGTCAGCTTGCCTGTGCCGCACCCGAGATCGACGACGCGCATGTTCGCGGCGGGACGCACCATGGCCAGCAGGTCGTAGAACGGCTGCTCGCGCTCGCGCGCGAACTTTTCGTACTGAGCCGGACTCCACGGATCGGACGTCGTCATTGCGGATTGCGGATTGCGGATTGCGGATTTATTGAAGATTGTCGATTGTTGATTTTCGATTGTTCATTGTTCATTGGTCGTTGTCGACTCAATCACCGATAGCCAATCACACAATAAATCCGCAATCCGCAATCCTCAATCCGCAATACGCTTATCGAACGGAAGCCGATCGTCATCGGCCTCGCTGCTGAAATTGTGCACGCTGACGCCGAGCAGCCGCACGGGACGCCGGCCCGCGTCGGTTTTTTCGAGCAGCCGGACGGCGCGCGCGGTCAGATCCGTTTCGCCGCGGGTCGCCGCCGCGGAGTGGCTGCGCGTGATCGTCGTGAAGTCCGAATAGCGGACCTTGATCGTCACCGTGCGCGCGACGAGCGCTTTGCGCGCCAGCCATGCGATCGCCTGTGATGCCATCTCGGCGATTTCCGCGCGAATCGTCTCGAGATCCGTCAGATCTTCCGGATAGGTGTTCTCCGACCCCGACGACTTGGCTTCGCGGTTCGGGAGGACCGGGCGCTCGTCGACGCCGTTCGCGAGCTGACGGAGCCAGTCGGCGAGGCTGCCGACCGTGTCGCGCAGGATCTGCACATCGGCGGCGCGGACGTCGACGAGGCGATCGATGCCGCGCGCGCGCAGTTTCTTCGCCGTCACCGGCCCGACGCCCCACAGCGCGTCCACGGGAAGCTGCTGGAGGAACGGCTCGACGCGCTCGGGGCTGATGACCGTCAGGCCGTCAGGCTTCTTCCATCCCGACGCGATCTTCGCGAGAAATTTGTTCGGCGCGACGCCTGCCGACGCCGTGAGCTCGGTGACGGCGCGAATGCGTGCCTTCAAACGCTTCGCGACGGCGGTGCCGAGCGTCTCGCCCCACGCGTTCTCGGTGACGTCCAGATACGCCTCGTCGAGCGAGAGCGGCTCGACGAGCGGCGTCACCTCGCGGAAAATCGCGAACACGGCGTTCGACGCTGTCTTGTATCGCGAAAAGTCTGGCGGCACGATGACGAGCGACGGGCACAGCCGCACCGCCTTCGCCATCGACATCGCGGAGTGAACGCCGAAGACGCGTGCCTCGTAGCTCGCGGCGGCGACGACGCCGCGCTTGTCGGGCTGACCGCCGACGGCGACCGGTTTGCCGCGCAGCGCCGGGTTGTCGCGCTGTTCCACGGATGCATAGAACGCATCCATGTCGATGTGGAGGATCCTTCGGATCACGACATTGCAGATTGCAAATTGCAGATTGCAGATTGATTGTTGATTGCTGAGTGTTGACTGTTGATTCTCGATTGTTGATTGCAGATTATGTTCGCAGATTGTACGCTATGAGCGTCGCGCTGGCTGCCGGCCCGAATCCCAATCTACAATCTGACAATCTGAAATCAATCTGCAATCTGCAATTTGCAATCTGCAATCTCGATTAAAACGATGCCTCAGTTCATTTACACCATGAAAGGCCTCGGGAAGGTCCATCCCCCCGATGCGAAAGTTCTCGAAGACATCTGGCTGTCGTTCTACTTCGGCGCGAAGATTGGCGTCCTCGGGTTGAACGGCGCCGGCAAGAGCTCGCTGCTGAAGATCATGGCGGGCGAAGACACGAGCTTTCTCGGCGAAGCGTTCAAGGCGGACGGCGCCTCGGTCGGCTTTCTGCAGCAGGAGCCCCGGCTCGATTCGAGCAAGGACGTGCTCGGCAACGTCGAGGAAGGCGTCGCGCCGATCAAGGCGCTGCTGGCGCGGTACGACGACGTCAACACGAAGCTCGGCGAAGATCTGTCGGCCGACGAGATGGACAGAGTCCTCGAAGAGCAGGGCAAGCTGCAGGACAAGATCGAAGCGGCCAACGCGTGGGATCTCGACTCGCGGCTCGAGCTCGCGATGGACGCGCTGCGTCTGCCGCCGCCCGACGCCAACGTCAACACGTTGTCCGGCGGCGAGCGGCGCCGCGTCGCGTTGTGCCGACTGCTCCTGCAGTCGCCCGACCTGCTGCTGCTCGACGAGCCGACGAACCATCTCGACGCGGAGTCGGTCGCGTGGCTGGAGCGATTCCTGAAGGACTACCCGGGCACGGTCGTCGCGGTGACGCACGATCGCTACTTCCTCGACAACGTCGCCGGCTGG
>DASYQZ010000003.1:0-20278 GCA_036004865.1 Vicinamibacterales bacterium | reverse complement strand
TCCTTGACGAACGAGCGGATCGAATCCCTGCAGCTCGAACCGGAGCGTATAAGTGCCGCGCGGAAGATCGATGAACCGGTAGAAGCCCTGGCCATCGCTGACCGTCGTGAGCTGCGCAACCTGCAGGGCCGGACTGCTCGCCGTCACCGTCGCGCCGGGCAGCGCGGCGCCCGACTGATCGGTGACGACGCCGTCGATGCTGGACGAGGTGATGTTCTGCGCCGACGCGAGTCCTGTTGTCGCGAGGAACGCGATGCTGAGGCAGGCCACCGAACGAAGGATCATTTGCCTTCTCCTTCTTGACTCGCACGACGATGAGTGCTGTCTTGCCGGCGACTCTAACGTGAGCGGTCAGGGCTCGCAATAGGAAACGTACAATGGCGCCCGTGTTCGAGCCTACCGACTTAACGTCCGGCTACGACATCTTCCTGTCCCATTCGTCCGCCGACAAACCATGGGTGCGGTCTCTGGCGGACGCGATCACGACCGACGGCCTGCGCGTGTACCTCGACGAGCGAGAGCTGCGGCCGTCCGACAACTTCGTCAGCGGATTGAGCGATGGCGTACGCCAAAGCCGCTTTCTCGTGTTGGTGGCCTCAGCACGCTCGCAAACTAGTCGGTGGGTCGAGCAAGAGTGGACGTCGTTCATGGCCGACCACGGCCCCGTGGGAAGAATCGTGGTCGTGACGCTCGAACCGGTCAACCTTCCTGCATTCTTGAAGAACGTGCATGCGCTCGACGCGACTCACCGCGACGTACGTCGTGTCGCGGCCGAGTTGACGGCGGTGGTCGGTCGCGCGCGTGACCTCCGCGACGACGACGCCCGGTTGTTGTTCATCGGTCAAGAGCTGACGTTCGTGCTTGGATTGAAGACGGATCATCTCGAAATCACCAATCCGGCCGGACACACACGCACGGTGACGCCGCCTTGGAAAGTGGGCAACCGCTTCGGCGTTGCGCTGCTCGGATTCAACCGAATGACTCGCGAGCCGGTGACGAGCGATTTGGATCGGGCCGAGTTGCATGGACATGCGCGAACCCTTGGCGAGATTTTGTTCGATGTGCTCTTCGACACCGAAGCGTCTCGAGAACGGCTCGCTGACAACATGACTCCCGGCCGCGCGCGACCGCTCGTGACACTGCGCAGCGACGACGACGTGCTGTTGTCCCTGCCGTGGGAGCTGCTGCACGACGGTGAAGCGTTTCTGGTCCGCGACGCGCGTATCGATCTTGCTCGCTCCACACTTGGCGTCGTCGGTCCCGGCGCGATGCTGCAGGAGCCTCGCGATCACTTCCATCTCGTCGTCAACGTGTCGGCGCCCGAGAGCAGCGGCTTGAACTACGAGAGCGAGAGCTACCGGATCACACGCGCGTTGTCCGAGCACTGCCGGCTGCGGCCAACCGAATTGGGAACGGTCGACGATCTGGTTGAGACCGTGCGGCGCGAGACGCCGACCGGAATCCATTTCTCCGGTCATGGCAGTCCCGGACATCTGCAGTTCGAAGACGATGAAGGACGCAGCGACACAGTTGCAATCGGCGAGCTGATGAAACGCCTGCGCGAGCGGTTGCCAGACGGTGCGGCGCCGTCGTTCTTCTATCTCGCGAGCTGCCACGGCAACGAGCCGGTCAGTCCCGAGCACGGACGATCAGGATCAGAGAGCACTGCCGCAGCACTGCATCGCGCCGGCGTTCAGCAGGTGGTGGGCTACTACGGGCCAATTGCCGACGAACTCTCGACGCGCGCGGAGGAAGCATTGTACGCGGAGATCGCGGACGGACACACGACTCGCTACGCTGTACGCCAGGCGCGCAGCGCGCTGGCTCGATCGTTCTGGGACGTCCGGTCGCATCATCGCGAAGCGGCAGGCGCAGCCGTAGTCAGCTCGCATCCGTTCGGATGGGCGCAACTGGTGTTGTATCAACGCGGACCCGAGCATCCACTTAGTCTGGCGGTGCCCAGAGGCGCCGCGCATCGATTCGAGGCGCCGCTCGAGCGAACATTCGCCGGCAGCGGGCGGCGGAAGATCCTCTCAGCCGGCTTCATCGGACGACGGAGGGAGCTGCACGGAATCCGCCGAAGGCTGCGCCGCGGCGATCGCGTGTTCGTGCTGCAAGGGCTCGGAGGTCTGGGCAAGACGACGCTCGCGTTTCATCTGTTGCCGATGCTCGGCGCAGACGAAGAGGATGTCTGCACGCTTTGGTGTCACGAGACGGAGAACGAGTCGAATCCCGCCGAGCAGCTCGTTGGTCAGTTGCTGGCGTTTTGTCGCGAGCGTTTCGGTGTTGAGTGGGAAATCGTCGTCCAGCAAGTGGACCGCGAAGCACAAGACGACTCGGCTCAACGGTTCCAGTCGTTCCTCGAGGCGCTGCTGCCGAAGGTCGAGCGTCTCGTCTTGTATCTCGACAACCTGGAGTCTCTCCTCGTCGGCCCGCGCGACGCGAAAAGCTCGGACGCAACAGACACCTTCGCGTCGTGGCACAGCGACTCGCTGCGGCAGATCTGGCTCACGCTGCTCACCGCCGCTCACGAGAGCGGCAAGCTGCATCTCGTCGCGAGTTGCCGTTACCGCAACGATGACTTCAAGGCCGCGACGATCCCGGTGTCGCCGCTTCCACCCGACGCGTTGTATCGCTTGATGATGTGGTGCGCCGGTTTGCGGCGGCTCGCGGGCCAGACGCGCGCGCGGCTCGTCGACGCCCTCGCTGGACATCCGCGCGCCGTCGAGTTCGCTGACGATCTCATCGTGGATTCGCTTCGACGTTGGGAAGACCGCCACGGCGCGTGGCAGCTACCCGAACCACCCGGTGCTGAAGATGCAGAGCGCGAGTGGAAGCAATTGGTCCAGCCCGCACTGCCGCGCGTCCGCGACAAGCTCCGCGACGATCTGCTGCTCGAAGCGATCTGGGATCGCGTCCTCGACGATCGAGCGCGCCGGATGCTGTATCGCATGACACTCCTCCGGCGACCATGGAAATGGGACGTAATGAAAATCCTCGGCGAACCCGACGAGCCACCCGAGACTGCCGAAGCGACCGCAGAGTGGCTCCGGCGGACGTCCCTTCTCGAGCAGGTCGAGTTGACGATTCGCATCGATAGAGACCGATTAGAAACGGCGATGCGCTACACGTTACACCCGACAACGGGACAGTTCATCACGGAGCGGTTCGAGGCGGACGACGCCTTTCGTCGCACCACACATCTGCGGGTCGGCGGGTACTTCGAAGTGCACGCGCCCGGCGGAAAGGATATCAACACCGTTCTTGAGGCAGGTCACCATCTGTTCGAGGTCGGTGAGTACGAACGGTCCTACGAGCTGCTGGGAACCGCGTCAATCTGGTTTCAGAAACACGGTCGACTTCGCGAAGGATTTCGCTTGCTTGAACCGTTTCTGGCGGACACAGTACGGCCAGCGATGAACCGGAGTAGCGTGGCCCGGCTTCTCGCGAACGTCGGCAACGCCTACTTGCGTCTCGGTCGCGCCGAAAACTCGATAACGTACAACGAGCAAGCGCTGGCCATGGCGCGCGAAATAGACGACCGCGCTCAGGAATTGACGGCTCTCAACAATTTAGGTGCGGGACACTTCCAACTCGGTGGTGCGGCCAAAGCGATCGAGTACTACGAGCAAGCCCTTCCAATCTCCCGCGACAGCGGTGACCGCGAGCGCGAGGGCAGCATACTCGGAAACCTCGGTAACGCGTACCGCGATCTCGGCGACTTCAAGAAGGCAATCGATTACCTTGCGCAGGCGCTCGCCAACTCACGCGAAATCGGCGACCAGCGCGGCGAACATGCCAATCTTGGCAATTTGGGTCTCCTTCGTGTCCAAACAGGAGCGCTCTACGAAGGCATGGAGTGTTACGAGCAGGCGCTCATCATTGCACGAGCGGTTGGCGCCCGCCAAAACGAGGGCGTCTTACACGGCAGTTTGGGCAACGCCTACAACGTCCTGGGTCAGTTCGATAAAGCCATTCAGAATTTCGAACAGCAGCTCGAGATTGCACTCGCGATCGGGAGCCGTCGCGGCGAGGCAGTAGCTTTGGCCAACCTCGGCGTCGTCCACGAGAGGCTCGGCCAAATCGACAAGGCGATCGGGTTCTTCGAGCGATCGCTCGCAATCGGACATGAAGTCAAACACCCAAAACTCGTCACTGACGTCTTGCGCAAGCTCGATTACCTGCAGCGAGCGCAGGCCAGCAAATTGAGCCGAGCATTGCTACGGATTCGCGTGTCGTTCATGCTGACCTTGGGCAGGTTGATACGGCGATTCCGCACCTAGAGCAGATTCTTGCGGTTGGGCAGGAAATCAAAGATGAACGGATCATCGGCGTCGCATCACGCATGCGCGAACGCTCGCGACAGACGCGAGCGAGCAATTGAAGTCGGCGAGCCGACCGTCAGTGTTGCTGATCGCTGCGGCGCGGTGCTCGCAATCTTTCCAGATCGACTTTGTTCACCTCGTCGATGATTTTCGCGAACGCGCGCACTGCCGCTTCGAGACCTGGCTCGGGCACCAGGGCGGGCGTGTCGAGATCGGTGTGATAGATCGCGTGGTCGATGATGTGGAAGCTGGGCGCGTCGGTGTAGACGACACCCAGCTCGCCGCCGGGCCGGGCCTCGGGGCGCGAGTAGATCGCGATGCCGAACGTCTTGAAGCTCTTCGCGACGATTGCCTTGAGCTCGTCGCTGCCGCCGACGAACCAGCGCCGCGCGCTCACGGCGTTCGACGCGACGAGGCTGTTGCCGATCAAGTACGTCTGCACCTGCGACGTGTGCTCGCAATTGACGATGAGCGCCGTCTTCGCGAACATCGCCTGCATGTTGTTGTGAATCCACCGGAGGCCGGCGTTCTCGCCCGACGGCGAATGGTGCGCCGAGCTCGTGAAGAACGTCATCGTTCTCCGGCGCTGCGACTTCGGCACGCTCGCGTAATGCCGGGCGAGCTCGATCATGGTGCCGATGCCCGACGCGTTGTCCATCGCGCCTTCGAAGAACGAGTCGGTGTGCGCCATCACGGCGATGTTCTCGTCGTTGTTTCCAGGCAGCACGCCCCAGACGCTCGCCGTCTTCAGTCCGCTGCGCATCTCGACGTTCAATCTCACGCGGAGCTTCGGCGTCTGCCGCTTCTCGATCATTTCGCGGACCGCGGTTCCGTCCTCGTGGCCGAGCATCATCACCGGCATCCTCGCAGGGTCTGCGTTGCCGCCGGTTGGTTGATTCGTCACGTTGCCCGGAATGCCGAGAATGATGAACAACGCGGCGGCGCCTGCCTCCTCGGCGCGCTTGATCGATCCGTTGGTCAGCGCGGAATCGGAGCGGCCGCCTGGCGTCGGGATGCCGTAGACGATGACCGCTTTGCCTTTGACGTCGCGGCCGATGAAATCAGCTGGCAGACCGAGTCCGGCCCAGACCGGCTCCAATTCCACGGGGCCGATGCCGGCCGAGTGATAAATCGGAAACGCGGTCTTGAGAGGAAGAGATTGTCCTGCGCCGGTGGCGACTACTTCCCATGACGTCGGAAACCACTGCGGCGGCAGGTCGGTGAATTCCTGAATTCGTACTTGTTCGAGTCCGATGCGACGGAACTGCGCGGCGATCCAGTCCGTCGTCATCTTGTCGTACGGCGTCCCGGTGATGCGGCCCCAGTATTGATGTCCATCGTCGCGGCTCTTGCGCGAGATCGCCACGATCTCCTGGATATACGCCTTGATGCGACGGCCGCTCAGATTGGCGTATGCCTGCTCGGATGCCGGCAGCGGCCACCGGAGGTACTCCTCATCCGGTAGGAACAGTGGCGGTTGGGCCGGCCCGGATCGTTCACCGCCACCTTGTGCTGACTGGCGTGGCTGTTGCGCGAGCGCGATCGATCCGACCAGGCCGCCGGTGAGCACGCATGCGACGGCGACGGCTGCGACGGTCCGCATTCCGCACTCCTTCCTGTCGTCTGCGGCGGACTATAAGTCATCAACTCGGTGAAAAGTCAACCATCCTGGTGCGTCATGAGATCGCACACACGCGACAGGCGTCTCCATTTGTTTGAAATTACATCTCGAGACACGCGAAATGTCGTTCGCTGACCGTTGACTCACGTGAGCGATGCCGCTAGTCTGCAGTCCACCCTACGCTGTTGACCTCGAGCGCGGATCGTTTGTTCGGCGACGCAGGCCCCGTGTGGCTCGGCGCAAAACTCGCGGCATTTCGGCCGCGCGTCGAACACGATCGCCGAGCGCCTGTTCACGCAGGCGGCGCTGGCGCACGCTCGCCGTTCCATCGATCATTTCATCGCGCGGCACGCGCACACGGTCGCGGCGGAGAGCGATGGCGTTGTCGCGCTCCTCGAAGGATGGGCGCGATCGACCGGCGGATCGGCCGGCCTGACGTTCGAGCCGTCATTCGGCGACGCGTGGCGATGTGCGGCCGCGGAGGCGATCGACCCCGAGCGCGCGGGCATCACGGCGGCCTCGCTCGCACTGCATCTCTCGGGGTGCGGCGTCGTGGGCGACTGGGAGATCGCGCTACGGTCGGCGCGGCGGCTGCGATGCGGATCGCTGCTCCTGCCGGGCGCGCACCGGCTGAGCGTGCGCAGCGGGCCCGGAGTCGTCAGCGTGACGACGAGCGCGGCGGACGGTCACCGCGTCTGCCGGTTGCCGCTGTCAGGCGCATTCGCCCGCTCCGACAGCGCCGCGTGGTACGCGAGCGTTCTGCCACGTGTCGAGGTCGACGGCGCGTCGATCCGGCTTCTGACGCGGCCCGCGCTGGAATCGTCGATGGATCTGGGCGGAGAGTCTTCAAAGGTTTTCAAGCAGGCATTCGAGTCGATCGACGCGCGTCAGATTGATTGCGTGAGGACCGCGCTCGAATTGATCGCCGCGCAGGCGCCGGCGAATCTCCCCTGGGTCAGCCGAGCCGTCCACAATCTCGTCCTGCTGAACGTCTCCAGATCATCGATCGACAGCGGGAGCGTCGCGGACTCGCCAGGCCTGATCTACCTCTCGGCGCGCGAAGACGCCGCGTCGATCGCGGAGCGGCTGGTCCACGAATCGGCGCGCCAGCACGTCAACCTTCTGACCATTCTCGGACCGGCGGCGTAGAAAACCAGAATCATTCTGTGCGGTCTTTGCGTTCCAGCCGTGCGGCCTGCTCCCAGGCCACTGGATCGAGGCCTCAGGTGCTGGTCGTCGGCATCATCAGGCCCTGCGCGATCTCGCGCACCACCCGCCAGAAGTCGCGCAGGACTTGGGCGAACATACGGTCATCATTATGTCCCACTGGCGCGTGATGGGGATGACGGTGGCCGGCTTGATCGCCATGCTGGTAGTGCTGACGCTGCTCGTCCGCGTCATCGAACCGCAGTTCGCCTTCTTTCCTTCCGCCGGTGAAGACGTCACGCCGCGCGATTTTGGTGCGCGCTTCGAGGCGCTCACGATCCAGACGGCCGACGGCGAGCGGCTGCACGCGTGGTCGTTTCCGGTCGAGCCGCCGCGCGCGCACATCGTGTATTTCCACGGCAACGGCGGGAATTTGTCGGTGTGGGCGCCGATTCTCGTCCCGCTGCCGCAACGCGGCTACTCGTTGCTCGCGGTCGATTATCGAGGGTACGGACTCAGCACTGGCCGTCCGACCGAACGCGGATTGTATCGCGACGTGGACGCCGTGCTCGACCTCGTCTGGCGCGATCGCGATCGCCGCGTGCCGATTGTGTATTGGGGCCGATCGCTGGGCACCGCGATGGCGGCGTACGCCGCGAGCAGGAGGCCGCCGGATCGGATCATCCTCGAGTCAGGCTTTCCGGACGCCAAGACACTCGTGCGATCGTCGCCGGTGCTCGCACTGCTGGCGCTCTTCTCCACGTATCGCTTTCCGACCGCGGAGCTCATGCGCGGCGTTCGCGCACCTGTGCTGGTGATGCACGGCGACCGCGACAGCGTGATTCCGTTCGATCTCGGACGCGCGCTGTTCGACCGGATCGACGGATCGAAACGATTCGTGACGATCTGCGGCGGCGATCACAACGACACGGCACCGCGCGACGCGGCGGCATACTGGGCCGCTGTCGACACGTTCATCTCAGGCGAACCGTGACGCCGTTCGATCGCGCCTCATCGCGATGACGACAACCGGCTCGCCGGCTGCCATGCAGGCGTGCCGTCTTCCCACTGGTTGTCCGTCAGTTGCTGAACGTCCGTGCCGTCGTAGCGCATCACGTACAGCTCGCCGTACGGCTGCGGCGCGTCGGTGTAGATCACTTCGTCCTTGAAACCCATGCGCGAGCTCGCGAAGACGATGTGCTCGCCATCGGGCGACCAGCCTTGATGCGCGTCGTTGCCCGGCGCCGAAGTGAGACGCCGCAGGCCCGTGCCGTCCGGTTTGATCGTGAAGATCTCGTAGTCGCCCTTGTCGAGGCGCGAGAACATGATCAGGTCGCCGCGCGGCGACCAGAGCGGAAAGTTGTCATAGCCGGACGTCAGCGTCGCGATGGCGTTCGTGTCGACGTCCATCACGCGCAATCCCCCGCCGCCGGGGCCGAACGTGCGATAGACGAACCGCCGGCCATCAGGCGACGGCGACGGGAAGCCGTTGTTGTTCGGTCCGGCCGTCAGCTCGCGGAATCCCGATCCGTCCGCGTTGACCATCGCAATCTGAGCGCCGCCGTCGACACGATCGGCGGCCTTCAGGAACAGGTCGTGGAATCCGTTGAAGAACGCGCCGAACCTTCCGATGCCGAAGATGATCGCGTCGCCGCGAGCCGACCACTGCGGCCCGAGCACGCTGCGGCCGTCCTGGTGGAAGACGATCGTCGATGTGCCGCTGCCCGATTCCACCACGAGGAGGTCGTTGCCGCCCGGCGGCGGCACGTAGGTCGTCATCGCGTACCGCTCGCCCGATGGATGAAACGACGGCTGCATGCCTCCGAGTTTCAATTCGTAATTCGGAAGGCGACTCCACATCCGCTGCCCGACACTCGGACCCGCGGTCAACCGTTTGTGAAACGCCACGCGCGTCCCGTCGGGCGACCAGGCAGCGCTCCGCAGGTCGCCCTTCGGTCCGTTCTTGCCGCTGGCGTAGTGAATCCCGGCGTCCTCGCCATCTTTTCTGATGAACGCGATCTCGTTCGACGGCAGGAACACCGGAGCAATCTTCACCCCAGGACCGATCGAGACGTCGGTCGCCGCTCCGGTCGCGATGTCGATCGAGACGATTCTCGTGTTGCCGTCCTTCAGCCGCGCCTGCCGATACGTCATCGTGTCTTCCGCCCGCATGCAGTAGCTGACGATGCGCGTGCTGTCGGCGGCCCACTTCGGGCTGCCGCAGAACTCGCCGTGTTTGGTGACGCGCTTCAGGCCCGAGCCGTCCGGACGAATGAGGTAGATGTCGACGACATGCAGATGTTCCCAGCGTCCGTGCGCGAACGGCAGACCGCTGCCGCGATCTGATGAGAACGCGATCCACTTGCCGTCGGGTGACCACGCCGGCCGGAAGTCGCCGCCGGCGCCCGACGTCAGCGCCTTCGCACGACGTGTCTGCAGGTTCAGCACCCACAAATCGGCAGTGCCGCCGGCCCGCGACGTCACGAAGACGATGTCCCGGCCATCCGGTGAGAACGCCGCTTGATCATCGAACGCCGGGCTGTCCGTCAGTCGCTCGAGGTCGCTGCCGTCCAGGCGCACTCGATAGAGATCCGCTGACCCCTCACGCTCGGACGTGAACGCCAGCCACGCGCCGTCGGGTGACCACGCCGGGTTGTAGTCGACGCCGGATGATGCCGGCAGCCGGCGCTCGCCGCTGCCATCGGCGGCCGCGACGAAGAGCCCAATCTGACCTGGAACCGGGAACACGCGGGTGAAAAACAGTTTCTGCGGATCGGGCGCGGCTACGGCACTCGCCGCGACGAGAACAGCCAGGCATGTGCGCATCGGCAGGTTATACACCCAAGTTGCGACGCGATCTTCGAGCGGCCACGGTGGGTCTGCGACGGACAATAGTGTCATCGAGTGTCTCGAAATATGGCGAAAACAGTTGCCGAGCTGGCGGTCCGATGACAGCGACAGCGCCTCTAAAGCTTTGAACGATTGGACTTTGCTCGGCCGCGCGGCCGCGCGCATTGGGGCACTTCAATTGCCTCACGAGCATCTATGCGTCAGGCCCATTCCGTCGTGCGGCTGGTCGTCGCCTGTCTGCTCATCGTTGCACTCGGTCCGTCGCCGTCAGCGCTCGATATCGAGCTGACGCCGGTCTGGCTGTCGAAGCTCGACCCCCTTCTGCAGCGGCGCGCGTCGCTCCTCACGGGTCACTCGCGCGTGATCGTGCGGGCGACGAGCGCCACATCGCTCGTGTCGATCATCCCTGTCGTTCAGCAGGTGGGAGGCACCATTGGCCGAACGCTCGGCATCATCGACGGCCTGGCGGCCGACGTTCCTAACAGTGCATTGCCGCTGCTGGCCGCGAGTTCGCTCGTCGCACGGCTGTCGCTCGATCGCGTCATCGCCGGCGCGATGGAGCGGACCGGCGCCACAGTCGGCGCCGCGGCCGCCCGCCAGCAGTACGGCTACGACGGATCCGGCGTCGGCGTGGCCGTCATCGATTCGGGCATCACGGCCCGGCACGATGACCTGACCGATCCGACGATGGGTACTCAGCGCGTCGATCGATTCGTCGACTTCGTCAACGGACAGCAGGCGCCGTACGACGACTACGGTCACGGAACGCACGTCGCCGGCATCGTCGCCGGCAACGGATTCGATTCCGCCGGCCGCCGATCGGGAATCGCGCCAGGCGCGCATGTCATCGCGCTCAAGGTGCTCGACGGATCGGGACGCGGACGCATCAGCGACGTCATTGCGGCACTCGATTACGTCGTCACGTACAAGGACGCCTACAACATCCGTGTCGCGAATCTGTCGGTCGCCACCGGCGTGTACGAGTCGTACACCACGGATCCGCTGACGCTCGCCGCACGCCATGCGGTCGAAGCTGGCATCGTCGTCGCCGCCGCCGCCGGCAACTACGGACGCGGTCCCGATGGCCGCACGCAGTACGGCGCCATCACCGCTCCCGGCAACTCGCCGTGGGTGCTGACCGTCGGCGCCTCCAGTCATATGGGCACGATCGATCGCGCGGACGACACGATCGCGTTGTTCAGCTCGCGCGGTCCGACGGCGATCGATCGCGCGCCCAAGCCCGATCTCGTGGCGCCCGGCGTCGGGATCGAATCGCTCAGCGATCCGGACAGCTCGATGTACTCGACGCGATCGCCGTACTTGCTGAGCGGAACGGTGGCGACGTCGTATCTCCCCTATCTGAGCCTGAGCGGGACCAGCATGGCCGCTCCGGTCGTCAGCGGCGCCGTGGCGCTGATGCTGCAGGCCAATCACGCGCTGACGCCCAATCAGGTGAAGACGATCCTGCAGAGCACCGCGCAGCCGTACCAGGTGTACGACCGCATGACCGAGGGCGCCGGATTCCTCGACGCGAAACGCGCGGTCGACGCCGCGCGGACATGGATCGCGCCCGACGTCAGCGCACCGTGGCTGACGCCGGACCTCGGCCTGCTCGCGATCATCTTCGGCAACGGCGGCAGCAACACCGCGACCGCTACCGACGATGGCAGCGGCAGCGTCGTCTGGGGAACCGGCGACGACGACGGCGAAGGCGTCGTCTGGGGGACGACGTGCGGCGATCCGAGTTGTGAACCGGTAGTGTGGAACAACCCGTGATGAAGGCGCCGGAAGGCTTGGGGTGGCAGGCGCAGCCGCGCGTCGCGCAGCTGTACGTAATCGCCGTCATCGTCGCGGGCGTCGCGTCGTTCGCGGCGCTGGTCCCGCTGGCCTATCCGCGTCCGATCACGTTCGCGTTGTTGTTCCTGACCGCCTGCTTCACCGCCCGTTGGAAAGTCACGCTTCCGATTTCGCTCGCGTGCGGTTCCACCCTGTCGGTCACGCACGCGGTCAACCTCATGGCGCTGCTGCTGCTCGGGCCGAGGCACGCGGTGCCGATCGCGGTCGCGGGCGCCTGGGCGCAGTGCACCTTCCACGTCAAGCAACGGTACCCGCCGTACCGTACGGTGTTCAGCATCGCGGCCGAGGCGTTCACGATGATGGCGAGCGCCGTGGCGTACGACTGGCTCGGAGGATTGCCGGGACCGGTGGCGCTCGTGGCGTCGGCGAAACCCCTCGTCGGCGCGATCGCCACCTACTTCGTCGTCAACACCGGTCTCATTGCGAGCGCGATTGCGTTGTCGACGCGCCAATCGGCGTGGGCGGTCTGGCGCGACGATTTCTTCTGGAGCGGCACCAGCTTCATGGTCGCCGGCACGGCCGGCGCGGGCGCCGCGATTCTGATCAACCGCGGCGAGCAATGGGTCGCCGTCATGATGCTGGCGCCGGTGTACGTGACGTATCGCATGTATCGGCTCGTCGCCGGACGGCTGGAGCTGCTCGAACGCGAGCGCGCCGCGCGCGCCGCGGCGGAAGAGGCGAACCGGCTGAAGGATCAGTTCCTCGCGACCGTGTCACACGAGTTGCGCACGCCGCTGAACGCGATTCTCGGATGGGCCGACATCCTGCGGCGGAACGGCGCGCTCGACGACGCGCGGCGCGATCGCGGGTATCAGGCGATTTACGACAGCGCCAGGCGGCAGGCGCGCCTCATCGACGAGCTGCTCGACGTGGCGCGCATCATGTCGGGCAAGCTCGAGCTCGAACCCACGTCCGTTGACGTTCGGGCGATCGTGCGCAGCGCGCTCGAAGTCGTGCAGCCGCTCGCCGACAAAAACCGGGTCCAGGTGTCGGTACAGGGCGAGGCCTCGAGCGGCGTCATCCGCGGCGACGGCGCGCGGCTCCAGCAGATTTTGTGGAATCTCCTCACCAACGCCGTCAAGTTCACGCCCGCCGGCGGCCGCGTCCACGTCGCGCTCGTCCGAACCGCGACGATGCTCGAAATCTCCGTGACCGACACCGGGTGCGGCATTCCACGCGAGTTCCTGCCGTTCGTGTTCGAACCGTTCCGCCAGGCGGACGGATCGACGACGCGACGCCACGGCGGACTCGGGCTCGGATTGTCGATCGTCAAGCATCTCGTGGACGCGCACGGCGGAACCGTGAGCGTCGAGAGCGGCGGCGACGGACGCGGCGCGACGTTTACCGTGCGGCTGCCCGTCGTCGCGGTCTCGGCCGCGCCGGCGGAGCCGCCGGCCGATCCGCTCGCGCCCCCGGACGACTCCGATCGGGCGCCGGCCACCGGCACGTCGCTGCACGGCATTTCCGTCCTGGTCGTCGATGACGACGAGGAGAGCCGCGACATCGTCGCGGAATATCTGCAAGGGCATCAGGCGATCGTGCGAACGGCCATTTCCGCCGGCCAGGCGTTCGACGTTCTGCAGCGCGAGCGCGTGGACGTGCTGCTCGCCGACATCGCGATGCCCGACGAAGATGGCTATGCGCTGATCCGGAAGGTGCGCGCCTGCACGACGTCGGCGCTCGGCTCGATTCCGGCGGCGGCGCTCACCGCGTTCGCGCGCGATGAAGATCGCCAGCGGGCGCTCCAGGCCGGATTCCACCTGCATCTCGCCAAGCCGATCGATCCGAAGTCGCTCGTCGACGCCGTCGCCAGCCTCGGAAAACTGAACGCCACGACGTAACCCCCGCAGCTATCAGCTATCGTGTAATCAGCTGTCCGCAACGGCCGAGCGCCGATAGCTGAGAGCTGACGGCCGATAGCAACGCCAACCGAAACGCGCGGTCTCGCGCTAATATCTGCGCCCAGAGGTCAATCATGAAACACGCGTGCTGGCTCGTTTTCACTCTGGCGTCTGTTGCGGCGTGCACGAGCGCGACTCCCGAGCAGCAGATCGTCAACGACGCGGCAGCCGCGCTGGGCGGCCGCGACCGGATTCTCGCCGTCCGCACGATTGCGATCCAAGGTGAAGGCACCAACGGCAACCTCGGTCAGGACATGACGCCCGAAGCGACCGGTCAGCGGTTCAATGTGACCGCGTACACACGGACGATCGACGTTGCCGCAGGGCAGTCGCGGATCGAGCAGACGCGCACGCCGAACTTCGCGTACTTCCAGGGACAACAGCCGCAGAAGCAGGTGCTTGGCATCGCCGGCGACATCGGCTACAACGTCGCGCCCAACGGCAACGCGACGCGTGTGTCGGACGCGGTGGCGAAGGATCGCCGCGCCGACATCTTCCACCATCCGATCACGATCGTGCGTGCGGCGCTCGATCCCGCAGCGAAGCTGGCGAATCCGCGCACCGCGGGCGGCGAGAGCGTCGTCGAGGTCACCGCGCCGAACGGCCTCGCGTTCACGCTCGCGATCGACGGCACGACCAAGCTGCCGTCGCGCGTCGTGTCGATGACGGACAACCCGAACCTCGGCGACGTCGCGATCGAGACGAGCTTCAGCGAGTACCAGGACGTGAGCGGTCTGAAGCTGCCCGCGCATCTGACGACGAAAACCGATCAGTACACGACCGCCGACATCCGCGTCAGCAAGCAGACGCTCGATGGGGACGTCGGCAATCTCGCCGCGCCCGAGCCGGCGGCCTCAGCGGCCGCGATCACCGGCCCGCCGCCCGCGACGGTGACGACGGAGGAAGTCGCCAAAGGCATCTGGCTGCTCGCCGGCCAGAGCCATCACAGCGTGTTGGTCGAATTCGACGATCACCTGATGCTGATCGAGGCGCCGCAGAACGAGACGCGGACGCTCGCCGTCATTGCGAAGGCGCGCGAGCTGCGGCCGAACAAGCCGCTGACGCACGTGGTCAACACGCATCATCACTTCGATCATTCGGGCGGCATCCGCGCCGCCGTCTCCGAAGGGCTTGCCGTCATCACGCACAAGGCGAACGCGCAGTTCTTCCAGGACGCCGTCAACCGGCCGCACACGATCGCGCCCGACGCGCTGGCAAAGAATCCGAAGCCGTTGAAGATCGAGACGGTGGACGACGCGATGGAACTGAAGGGCGGCGCGATGAAGGTCGACCTGTATCACATCGCCGGCAATCCGCACGGCGACGCGCTGCTGATGGCGTACTTCCCGAACGAGCGGATTCTCGTCGAAGTGGACGCGTTCAGCCCCGGGTCGGCGGTTCAGCCGTACGCGGCGAACCTGCTGGAGAACATCACGAAGCGGAACCTGCGGGTCGAACGCATCGTGCCACTGCACGGCACGATCGCGCCGTTCAGCGAGCTGACGAAGACGCAGGTGCGACCGACGAACTAACGTAGGGCCGACACACGGGTCGGCCCCTACGTCAATCGTGTAGGGGCGGACCCGCGTGTCCGCCCTGTCTCTGCGAACCCGAGTGTCCGCCCTATCGGCCTGCGAAGCGCTTGAGCAGATTGAGCAGCTCCTGGGCATCCGCGTGCTGCTGCGTGCTCTGCTTGACGATCGCGTCGTGAATGGCCTCGAGCTTCGCGAGAATGACCATCGCGGAGCCCGCCGGCGCGGGCTCCGTCGCAACGGCGGACGCGGGCGGCTGGGGCGTCGTCGCGACGGGCGCAGGCTGCGGGACGGGTGGAGGTTCCGCCGGCCGCGGCGGCTCGAGCGAGGCGAACGGCGGAAAGCTGCCGCCTCCCTCGCCCGGATAGCGCACGAGCACGACGGCGCTTCGTTCGCGCACGATCGCCGAGTCGCCCGAGCGCTGAATGCCGGCCGTCAGCATGAACCCGACCAGCTCGCCGGGCGCCGGAATGTAGTGGGTCATCGGGCCCCAGCGGTTTGTGTCGTACAGCCACTCCGAAAACCACTGCGAGACCTGATCGGGCTCGGGCTTGTCCTGCTGATTCGGCCGGATACGCTCGGCGCCGGTGCCGTGCCACTGACCGTCGATCTGCAGGAAGACCCACACCGTCGACTCCTGCAGCGCCGTGTCGAACGGGACGTCGGGCCACTCGCCTTCCTTCGTGTGGCGGAGACGCAGATGGCCGGGATGAATGCCGAGCTCGGTGATCTCCGAAGTGATCGGCCAGGACCGTACGTCGGGACTCGCGTGAATCTGCACGTTGGCGAGATCGATGGCATCCTTCATAGGGCCGTACGGTAGTGCGGACGACCGCTCCGATCAAGCGGCGTTGCACACAACGACGGTCTATGCGCCGCGTGACGCGGGCGGCACGATCCCGTTCAACCGGTAATACACAACCAGTTGGCCGTAGTGCTCAGCTGAATGTTCGGTGAACGTCACCCAGAGACGTGCGCGTTTCGCGACAGGTGACGCCCCTTCCTTTTTCAGCTCGGCCGTCGCGTCGGCGAAGGAGCGCTTCAACGCCTCGACCATCTTCGCCTTCGTCGGATACTCCGTCTTCGACAGCTCGTTCTGCCGCGCGTCGATCTTTTCGCCGCGCGCCGTTTTCTGGACGTAGAGGTTCCAGAACGCGACGTGGCGCACGACGTCGGCGAACGTTCTCACCTCCGGCGTGGGACGGAAATCGTACTTCTCGGCGGGAAACTCCTCGGCCATCTTGATGAACTTCTCGCCGATGTCGGTCCACTGCTCCAGCAGCACGTCGCGCAGCACCGGATCCGGTTTCGCGGCCGGTGTCTGCGCGTGACCGATCGGTCCGCTCGCGAGCGTTGCACACACGATCCCAATCGCGGCCCAGCGTCCTGACGTCATGATGCGTCTCCTCTGAAAGATGAATCCGCCGCCATCCCGTCTACATTTGCCGCGCCGCGCGAAAGGTATCAGCGTGGCGATTGCGTGTTACCGCCGCGAGGTGCGCGGCAAAGACGGGTACACTCGGAGCGCGTGGAGAATGAAGAAACGCTGCGAGCGCTGATGGTCGCCTATCAAGGCGGCGATCTGGAGGCGTTCGATCGGTTGTACGCGGCGCTGGAGCCGGAGCTGCGCGGATTCCTGCGCGCGCGCTGTCACGATCCGCACCGCGTCGACGATCTGGTGCAGGAGACGTTCCTCCAGCTTCATCGATCGCGCCGCGGCTATCTGCCGGGGCTGCCGGTCCGGCCGTGGGCGTACGCGATCGCGAAGCGCGCGTTTCTCATGCACGTGCGCAAAGTCCGCCGCCGCGAGTCGCACGAGCAGACGGAGTTGTCGTCAGCGCCGGAGCCCGACGTGCCGGCCGAGGCCGATCGGCTGACCGATCGATCGGCGCTGGTGTCGGCGCTCGGTCAGGTGCCGGCCGACGGCCGCCGCGCGTTCCTCCTGCACCACTGGCGCGGGTTGAGCTTCCGGGAAATCGCCGCGCGGCTCGGCATCGCACCCGGTGCGGCGAAGCTGCGCTCGAGCCGCGCGGGCAGCCGTCTGCGTCATCTGCTGCGGGACATGCGAAGGAAAATCCAGTGACCAGGGAGCAGGTGCGGGAGATCGTCGCGCGCGATTTGAAACCGGTCCGCCCGCTGCTGGCGCCCGGACGGCGGCTGCTCCTGCTCGTCCCGATCGCGATCGCGGCCGGCGTGTTCGCGCCGATCGTGTACGGGCATCGCGATGTCGATCATCTGGGTGCGTTCGCGAGCTGGGGACTGTCCGCGTTCGAATGGATCGTCGGTCTGCTGATCCTCGCCGTCGCTCTTCGTCACGCCGTGCCGGGGCGCGGATTGTCGCGCCGGTTCGTGATCGCCGCGCTCGTCGGCGCACCCGCGGTCATCGTGCTCGTCACGATCGTCACCTATGCCGTCGATCCGATACAGGTGCCGCCGGGACGCGCGTTCAGGTACTGGGTCGAGTGCGTGCGATGGCCGATGACGATTGCCGCGCCGATGCTGCTCCTCGCGAGCGTGCTGGCGATGCGCGCATTTCCGACCCGGCCCGGGTTCGTCGGCGCGCTGTGCGGCCTCGCCGCCGGCGTCCTCGCCGACTCCGGCTGGCGGCTGGCGTGCGAGGTGTCGTCGCCCGCGCACGTCCTCGAGGCGCACGGCCTCGCCGTCGTGTTGATGGCTGCCCTCGGCTTCGCGGTGTCAGCGGCAATCGACGCGAGACGGCGCTAATTTGTCACAATTTGCAATCAGTCTGACTTGTCAGACTCGTTACAATTCGCATCACTCATGAGCGTCGCCGCACACCTCGGCATCGATCTCGCCGACTACGACGCGCGGATTCGGATGTTCATCCCCGACTACGAGGCGATGCTCGCGGCGGCCGCTGCAGTGATCCCGGAGCGCGCGCGGACGATCGTCGACCTGGGCACCGGCACCGGTGCCCTCGCCGCAGCGTGTCTGCGGCGCGCGCCGCACGCGCGCATCGTTGGCATCGACGCCGACGCTGACATGCTGCCCTTGGCCGAGAAGCGGCTCGGCAAGAGCGCGACGTTCATCAACGAGTCGTTTCTCCGCGCGAAGCTGCCGGCCTGCGACGCGGTCGTGGCCTCCATCGCGCTGCACCACGTGCGCACGCGCGCGGCGAAGACGGCGCTGTACCGGCGGATTCGCGCCGCGCTGCGGCCGCGAGGCGTCTTCGTCAGCGTCGATTGCCATCCCGCGACGGCACGGACGGTCGCGCGCGCGCAACGCGACGCCTGGCTGGCGCACCTGCGGCTGTCGTACACGCCGCCGGAAGCCGATGCGCTGCTCGCGGCATGGGCGAAGGAAGATGTCTACGTGCCCCTCGACGCGGAGATCGATCTGCTGCGCCGCAGCGGATTCGCCGTCGAGGTGATCTGGCGGAAGGGATCGTTCGCCGTGCTTTGCGGGACGGCCTAGGGGAAGCTCTTCACGATGCCGAACAGGTTCTGAAAGTTCGCGAGACCCCGCTGGCCCGCCGGCGAGAGCTCCCTGCTGATCGGGTTGCTGCGAATCGCTTCGCTGAAGGTATAGCGAATCGCCCATCCGTTCCGGCCCGCGAGATCGATGCCGACGGCCACTCTCAGGACGGCTGCGAGCGATGTGACCCGGCGTGAGGGGATCGCGAGATCGCCGTGCCTGGCCCCGAGCTCCACCGCATCGCTCGCAAAGCGAACCAGACCGAGACCAGCCGAGAGATAGGGCCGCATCCGCCGCGTCGGCTCGCGGAAGTACGCGAGCAGATCCGCGATCGCGGCATGCTGCACGCTGCTGCGTTCCTGCTCGTAGAACGCGATGCCGCGATCGGATCCTGTGCTCGCCGTCAGCGTGAGGCGATTGGAGTTCGCGATGTAGTTCCCCTGCACGCTGACGTAGTCAGACAGATGCACGCCGGCGAAGAGGTTCACGGCGGGACCGTTCTCCGGCGCGTAGAGCGACACGGCTGCCGCGTCGGCGCTGATCGACGCGCGGCCGTCAGCCGACAGCGTCGAGATGCCGGCTACGCCGCCGACGTACGGAATCGTCTGCGCCTCGATCATCGCCGGCGCGCACGCGTGTGCGGCGAGACACGCCGCAATTGTTCGACGAACTCGACCCCAATCCCGCATCGACGCCACGTATAGCACATCCGGCGCGCGATCGTTCCGGAGGCAGCGGGGATTTTCGCGCCGCCCGCGACTAAGAGACATGCGTGCGCACGCCATCTCGAATGGGAACGCCACCGACAATCAAAGGAGTCTGCCGATGAAACGATGGACGACGCACGCCGGCTCGATGCTTCTCGCGCTGCTGACCGTTCTGCCCACCGCCGCTGCTGCTCAGGAGTATCGATTCCGCATCGTGGCAGCCGGCCTCGACCGGCCTCTCGGCCTCACGCTCGAAGGCAGCGAAACGATCTACTTCTCGCAAGTACCGACTCCGGGGGTGCCCGGATCGAACTCGGTCGTGAAGCTCGATCTCGAAAGCGGCGAATTCACTGTGCTCCACCAGGGTGAACCGGAGCCGACCAACCTCGCGCTCGATCGCGAGGGAAATCTGTACTGGACCTGCAAGTCGGCCGGCGTCATCCTCGTCCAGTCCGAGGAGGGTGTCACGCGAGTGCTGCTGCGCGGGCTGCGAAGTCCCTCGGGCTTGTGAATCGGGTCCTCCGCGAGACGATCCGCGTCGTTCGCATCGGGATGGCCGCAGGCGAGCCCATAGATGCGCTGCGCCAACAGATCCTCGAGCGTGTGCCGCACTTTCCCAGCCTGACGATCCTCGACCAGGCACCGGGCGAAGCCATCGATCAAGCCGTAGCGCGCTTCCGCGGCCTTGAGCAAGATCGCTCCGCCATCCGAGCTCGCGTGGGGCTGATCGAACGTCGCGACCAGGGGTTTGTTGAAAAGGTCTGGGAAGAGAACAGTCTGTGGTATGGTGTCGTCGCGCAATCGAAAGCCTCCGTGTGGGAAAAAGCTCGTGTGGCAACGGCTTTGTACCATGCGGAGGCTTTTGTGTCTCTACTCGAATCGGCCCCTTCGTGAATTATCCGGG
>DASYQZ010000002.1:0-5938 GCA_036004865.1 Vicinamibacterales bacterium | reverse complement strand
TCGACGCCGCTGGCCGGCGGCGTCGACGGCGAGCTCCCGAACGCGATGTCAGGCCAGCCGTACACGGCCACGATCGTCGCGACCGGCGGCGCGGGCGGCTACACCTTCTCGGCGAGTTTTCTGCCGGCGAGTCTCGCGATCGATCCGCAGACCGGCGTCATCAGCGGGATCTTCACCTTCGGACCTGGACGCTTCTCGATCACGGTGACCGCGACCGACACGAACGGGATTTCGTATTCACGCCGGTTCGCGATTCACGCCGTCGCGACGCCCGCCGTGCTGCCGTCGGTCTCGCCCGGAGATCGCCTCGCCGACTGCACATTTGGATGGCCGTGCCTCCGAACGCTGTTCCCCTCGAGCGGAGCGGCGGCGCCGTTCACGTGGTCGGCGACGGGACTGCCGCCAGGGATGTCACTGCGGTTCAGCGACCCGAACGGCGCACCGAGCCCGTTCCTGACGCCCGGCGACGCGGAGCTGTGGGGGGCGCCGACCGAGCTCGGTGACTTCAACGTCACGGTCACGCTGACCGACGCGACCGGCGCGCAGGGCACCAACGCATTCCCGCTCCACGTGTCCGAGCTCGAGCTGAATTCGTTTCTGACGAGCGGCACGTACGGAACCGGGTACTCCGAGAAGCTGCGGATCATCGGCGGGGATCTCGGTTACACCGCCGCGATCGTGAATCCCTCGCCGTCGAGCCGGCTGCCGCTCGGCCTGGCGCTGAACTCCGCCACGCAGGTCGTGTCGGGCACGCCGCTCGAAACCGGCAGTTTCTTTCCGGACCTCCTGTTCACCGACAGCGCGACACCGAACGCGCACACGCTGCATCTGCGCCAGTCCATCTTCATCGCCGGTCCAGGCAACAGCACGATCCAGATCAACCACAACGGCGATCTGGGCACGTGGACGGCCGGATCGACGTTGAATGCGACCGTGGTCGCCTGCTGCCTCCCATTGACGACATGGTCGATCGTCGGCGGCACAGCGCCCGCGAACCTGACGCTCACGCCGCAGCCGGGAAGCAACAACGTGCAGTTGACCGCGCCGTCGCTTCAGGCCGGCACGTATACGTTCGTGCTGAAAGTCGAAAACGCGAACGATCCAAACAACTTCGCCGTTCGCCAGTTCACATTGAACGTCACGACGCTGACGTTCCCGCCGGCGTTCCCGTTCAACTTGCCGTTCGGCAACGTCGGCGTGCCTTACAGTCAACAGCTCCAGATCAATGGCGCGATCGGTTCGCCATCGTGGTCGGTCGCGCCGTACAACTATTTGCCGCCCGGCCTGTCGCTGACGAGCGCGGGACTGTTGTCGGGCACGCCGACGGGTCCGGGTCAGTTCGGCTTCCTCGTCACCGTCGTCGACACGGCGGGCAACAGGGCGTCGGTCTTCCTGAACCTCGCGATCTATCCGCAGGGACAGACGGCGCCGCTCTTCCTCAATCTTTCGTCGGCGTTCGGCCCGCTCGTCATCGGTCAATTCACGATCCAATTCAACGCGCAGAACACGACTGGTGGCGTGCCGCCGTATCACTACTCGCTGTCGCCCGGCGCGAACGTCATTCCAGGGATGCGAGTCCAGGACGGGCCACCGCTGCCGACGTTCTTCTCGTCATCGGCGTTCGGCGGATTCATCGGCGTCATCGAAAGCCCGGGCGTTTACACGACGTCGATTCGTGTGACCGACTCGGCCAATCCGCCGCATACGTTCGACAGACCCATCACGCTGACCGTGTCGCCGCTGACGTTCGTCTCACAGAGTCAGTTGCCGAGAGCGCAAGTCAATACGTCGTACTCGTTCACGTTCACAGCGACCGGCGGGAGCGGCAGCTATTCCTGGTCGGCCACGAACCTGCCGAACGGCATCACGATCGATGCGGCGAGCGGCGAACTGCACGGCACACCGGCGGCAGCGGGAACGTCGTTCCCGATCGTGACCGTGACCGATGATGCGTCGCATGAATCGCTCTCAGTGGGCTTCACGCTGCTGACCAACGCGTTTGGGATCACGACGCCGGGCGTGTTGCCGGTTGGTACGCAGGGGACGCCATACAGCGTGCAGCTCGCGCAGCTCGGGTGCAGCGGCACGTGCACGTGGTCCGTTCTCAACAATGCGCTCCCTGCTGGATTGACGATCTCGTCCGACGGTCTGATCTCGGGCACGCCCACCGCGCCGTTCAATTCGTTCTTCACGGTTCGCCTTGCGAGCGCCACGCAGGCCGTCGACAAGGTGATGTCGCTCATCATCAGGCCGTCGCCGCCACAGGCGCTGTCGATCACGAACGCCGGTTCCGTGGGTCCCCTTACCGTCGGCAGTCAGTTCGGCCTTGCGCTGTCGGCAAGAGGCGGTACGCCGCCGTACTCGTGGTCGCTCGATTCGGGCACGCTGCCGCCCGGCACGCGCGTCGTCGCCTCCGGCGACGCCGAGTCGTCATCGTTCGCGCCTGGAGTCGCGTACGTGATGGGCAGACTCCGGCAGGTCGGCACGTACTCGTTCACGCTGCGCGTCACGGACGCCGTCAACGCCTCAGCGACGCGGACGTTCATGTGGATCGTATCTGGGATCAACCAGCAGTATTTCAACCTGCCGCTGACCAACACGACACTGATCCGCGGCGCGAGCTATTCGCAGTTCCTGCTCGCGCTCGGCGGATCGGGTCAGTACACATGGTCCGCGACGATGCCGGCTGGACTGACGCTCAATGCCGCGACCGGCGAGATCAGCGGTACGCCGCTCGACAGCGGGTTCTTCAGTGTGCCGGTCACGGTTTCGGACGGCGCCGGCCGCACGATCACCAACTTCATCTCGATGAACATCGGCGGCGGAACGGGCGTTGTGACATTCGCCGCCAACTCGAGGCAGGGACCGATTCAGCAGGGTTTCTCGCTGGTCATCCCGCTGAATCCCACCGGCGGCACGCCGCCGTACACGGTCACGGCGCTCACGCCGCTCCCACCGGGGTTTGCGATCCAGTCGCCGAGCGCTGGCTCCGGGTACACGTTGACAGGCACGCCGCTCGCAGCCGGGACGTTCACGTTCACGCTCAGTGTTCAGGACTCCGCATCGAACGTCGGCCAGCGCACGTTCACGCTGGTCGTCTCGCCGATCGGCATCGTCACGAACACAGGCCTGCTTCAGGGCAACTCCGTCGCAGATGGCTCGGTGGACGTTCCGTATTCACAACAGCTCGTCGCGGGCAGCACCGCCGGGGCCGTGCAGTGGAGCGTCAACACGGCGCTGCCCGCGGGCCTGACGCTTTCGTCTGCAGGATTGTTGAGCGGGACGCCGACGGCAGCCGGCACGTACTCGTTCTCTGTCAACGTGACCGACGTCACGAGCGGCGTCGTGTTCTCGTCGACTTATGCGATCAGGATTTCACCGCTCGCGATCTCGGCACCAGCGCTGCTGCCGATCGCGACCGCGCTCGAACCGTACACGTACACGTTTGCGGCGACCGGCGCCACGGGTGCCGTCACCTGGTCTCTCGATCCGGTCAGCACAGTCGCCTTTGGCCTGACGCTGTCGCCGGACGGCACATTGAGCGGCACGCCCGGCGCCGGCGGAACGACGTCACAGCTGATCGTCACGGCCACCGACTCGGCCAACAATTCGATCACGCGCCGGTTCAACCTGTTCGTGCGGACGCGCAATGTGCCTCCACCGACATTCGCGCCGGTGGCGACGACGCTGCCTGACGTCACGGTCGGCCAGGTCTTCAACTTCGCACTGGTTCCGTCAGGCGGACTCGCGCCCTTTGCGTGGAGTGTGGCGCCCGGTTCGTCGTTGCCTGCCGGCCTCGCGCTGCTCACGGGCGCGGCGCTGCCGCCGTCCACGATTCCGGGTTTCACGCTGCTCGCGGGACAACCGACTCAGGCCGGGCAGTTCGTCTTCGACCTGATCGTCACCGATTCGCAGGGCCGATCGACCGCGCGGACGTTCAGGCTCAACGTGTCGCCAATCAGCATTCTCATCGGCAATCTGCCGCTCGCGACAGTGGACAGTCCGTACTCGGCGCAACTCACGGCCGTCGGTGGCGTGCCGCCGTACGTATTTACACTCACGCCGACACTCTCGATACAGCCGCCGGAAACGCTGCCGCCAGGACTCGCCTTCTCGCCATCGGGAGTCTTGTCTGGTACGCCGACGGCAACCGGTAGATTCTTCTTCATCGTCCGCGTTCAGGACGCCGCGGGCCATTCCTTCGCGCGCAACTACAGCTTGGCCGTGAATAGCACTGCGGGGCTCACCATCACCTCGGGCAATCCGGCTGACGTGTATGTGGGAAGCGGCTTCGTGCAGAATCTGTTCACCAACGGACCGTCCACATACTCGTGGACGATCGTCAGCGGATCTCTGCCGCCGGGCGTGTCGATTGGCACCAATCCGCAGAATCCGGCACTGACGGCGCTCGTCGGCCAGCCGAAGGCGCCTGGTCTCTTCACCTACACACTGCGTGCAACGGACACGGCCGACGGCTCGAATGTCGCCGATCGGTTGTTCAGGTTCAACGTCGCGCCGATGCAGATTACGTCGCCGCCGGTAACGATCCTGATTGGCGATCTCCCGCCTGCGCACGTTGGCGTGCTGTACTCGACGATCATCAAGGCGGCCGGTGGCTCGCCGCCCTACACGTTCGCGATGTCGCCGGCGACGCCGCTGCTGCCAGGGCTGACGCTTGGCGCCGACGGCACGCTGTCCGGGACACCCACGCAAAATGGGAGCGTTCCAATCGCGTTCGTCATCACCGATGCGGCTGCCCGCACGCTGCGCGCGTTCGCGTTGACGCTTTCCATCACACCGGCGGACACGCCGCCGGCGCTCATCGCGGCGGCGACCACGCTCGGAGACGCATCCGTCGGCGTCCCGTACCAGTTCGCGCTCGTGACGCAGCGAGGCGGTGTTGCCCCGTTCAGGTGGAGCGTCGCGTCGGGATCGAGTCTGCCGGCCGGCCTCGCCATTGTGTCCGGCAGCGGCAGCGTCTCCGACTACCTTGCCGGTGTGCCGACGACACTGGGCGTGTACACGTTCTCGCTCGACGTCGCCGACTCGAGCGGCCAAACGCAGTCGGTGCCGTTCACGCTCAGGGTTTCTCCGATCGCGCTGACACCGAACAGCATTCCGAGCGGGCGCGTCGGCACCGCGTACTCGGTGTCGCTCGTTCCGTCCGGAGGCACAGGACCGTACACGATCAAGGCGCTGCCGAATCGGGACATGCCGCCCGGGTTGAGTCTCGTCGGCGCCACGCTGTCGGGCACGCCCGCGCATGCCGGCAGCTGGCTGATTCGCGCGCTCGTCACCGACAGCGCAACGCCGCCGAACACGCTGTCCGCGGTTTTCGAGATCACGATCGACAACGCGCTGGGCGAAGCGCCCGCTGTGACGTTCGGTCAGCGCTCGATTCAAATCACGTACGTGCAGGGGTCGCCCGCGCCTGCGCCTGTCGCGGTATCGGTCGGCTCGACGAGCGGCGCGATCGGATTCGATGTCGCGATCGAGGGACTGCCGGGCGCGACGTTGTCGACGGCGAGCGGAACGGCGCCGTCGAGCGTGTCGCTCGACGTTCACGCCAACGCCCTTGCGGCCGGCGCCTATTCAGGCGTGCTCGCATTGAAAGCGCCGGGGGCGGCGAATGTGATCGATGCCGTGCCGGTGCTCGTGACCGTCGTGACACCGCCGCCGTGCGCATACACGATCGCTCCGACTGCCGGCAGCATCTCGTCGCGCGGCGGCCGCGGAAACTTCACGTTGAACACGGCTGCGAACTGCGCGTGGAGCGCAAGCGCGTCGGCATCGTGGATCACCATCACGAACGCGCCGCCGAATGGCAGCGGCGCCGCGACGATTGGATACTCCGTCGCGCTGAACAGCAGCCCGACGCAACGTAGCGGCACGATCACGGTCGGCGGCCAGACGTATACCCTCACGCAGTTCGGATCGA
>DASYQZ010000001.1:0-13095 GCA_036004865.1 Vicinamibacterales bacterium | reverse complement strand
GCAGCCGCGAGCCGCGCCGTTACGCCGGGATCGCGCGTCTGCACATCCACGATGAGATGACCATCACCGGCGTAGGGCAAATCGGTCTCGATCGCCCAGATGCCGTTGGCGACCGGCTGGCCGCGCTCCATCCTCTGTTCGTAGAGGAGCTGCGAATCGATTTTCTGCTGGGCCGGCGTGCGAGTTTCCTTTTCCGCGATCAGCGCATCGATCTGCGCGAGCGCTTCGGCCGAGATGTCGGCGAGTTGATCCGCAGGCGGCTGAGCCGCGCCGATACCCGAGCCTGGCGAGACCATTCCGGCGGCGACGAGCAAAACCACACCCAGGACACGAACGCGAGTCATCGCGCACACCTCACGCGGGATCACGAAGGCACACCCCGCGCCAAGTAACGGGCGGGGGGAGGCAGGGCTATTTGGAAGAGCGAGAGATGGATCCTACCCCGAATATCGCGGGCCTGATATGGGACTTCAGGGGTGGTACGTACTGGTGATACGGCCGCCGGCCTGGCGCGTGTACCGGTTGAACCAGCTCATCATGTAGAGCTGTGTACGAATGTAATTTGAGGGCTTTGTTCCCGTGCCGTGATATTCCTCGTTGAACTGCAGCAATTTGGTCGGCACGCCTTTCACCTTCAGCGCCGCGTAGTACTCCTCGGTCTGCGGCATCGGGGTGCGCCGATCGAGCACGCCCGTCATCAACAGCGTCGGCGTCGTCACCTTGCCGACCGTCATCAGCGACGAGTGCGCGAGCCAGTCCGACGGATCTTCCCAGAATGGTTTCTTGAAAAAGCTGTACGTGAAGAGCGGGATGTCGGTGTGTCCCGCCATGCTGATCCAGTCGATCACCGGACACCGGACCGCGGCCGCGGCAAAGCGATCGGTGTGGCCGATCACCCAGCTCGAAAGCACGCCGCCGCCGCTGCAGCCCGAGACGTACATGCGCGACGTATCGATGTAGCCTTTGCCGACGACGGTGTCGACGCCGGCCATCAGGTCGTCGTAGTCAGGGCCCGGATAGTTGTGATCGATGCCGTTCGAGAACGCGCTGCCGTAGCCGGTGCTGCCGCGCGGGTTCGTGTAGAGAACCACGAAGTTGTTCGCGGCGAAGTTCTCGAACATCCAGTTGAACGCGACGGTGTACATCGAGAACGGCCCGCCGTGGATTTCGAGGATGAGTGGGTACTTCTTCGACGCGTCGAACGTCGGCGGTTTGACGATCCAGCCCTGGACCTTCGTATTTCCCGTTGACGTGTACCAGAGCTCCTCGATCTTCGCGAGCTGCTTGCCGGCGAGGACGTCGGCGTTGACGTCGGTGAGCTTCGTGATCTGACCCGGTTGCTTCAGGCTGTAGCGGACGATGTCCTGCGGATGATCGAAGTCGGCGGACGTGCCGGCTGCCACGAGACCACCTGTGATTGAAGCCACCGAATCGAATGTCAGGACGTGCGTGCCGGTGGTGATGGCCTTGACGCCCCCGTTTGCGGCAGCGAACTGGACGTTCCTCGACCCACGATCCTCGGCGTCGAAGTACACGCCGCTGCCGTCCGGCGCCCATTGGAGATTGCTGGGATTGCGATCGTAGTCGCCGCTGATTTTGCGGTACGCGCCGCCGCCGATCGGCACCACCCACAGATCGCTGACGGAGTGCGTGCGGCCGGTCGGTTCGTAGCCGGTGAACGCCACGAGCTTGCCGTCGGGCGACACAGCAGGGTTGGCCCACGAGCCGGGCCGCGTCACGAGATCGCGAATCGCACCGCTCGCCACGTCGACGACGTAGAGCTGCGACACCTGGTACTTCAGGTCCGCGTCCCCTTCACGAATGCCGTCGAACACCATCGATTTGCTGTCGGGCGTCCAGTCGATCGTCGCGCCGCCGCGCAGCTCGCCGGCGCCGACGCTCCACTTGCCCGAGGTGAGCGCCTTGGGCGTGCCGCCCTCGGCGGGCACGACGAACAGATGGGTGTAGCCGTCTTCGAGGAACCCGACGCGGTCCTGGCGGTAGTGCAGCGTGCCGACGACGCGCGGCGCCGGCGTCCACTTCGCGCCCTTCGGCTCGGCCGGCATGCTGATGGTCCACTTCTCCTGCTCGGACTCGAACATCGAGAACGCGATCGACTTCCCGTCGGGCGACCAGGCGACGTTGCGCGGCGTTTCGAGCACGTGCGTCACTTGCGTCGCCGGTCCGTCGACGTCGACCCAGCGGACGAAGATCTGCGATCCCTTCGGCTCGCCGTCCGCGAGATACGCCAGCCGCTTGCCGTCCGGCGACCAGCGCGCGCTCGCGCCTTTGACGAGGAACCGGTGCTGGGTCCCGTCCGCGTTCAAAATCCAGGTCTCGTTGTCCCACTTGTCTTCGAGCTTGTTGACATGCTCGCGCGTGTAGACGATGCGCGCGCCGTCAGGCGAGATCTGCGCGTCTCTCACGCGCTCCCAGTCGAGATAGTGCTCCGTCGTCAGGAGCGTCGTCGATCGCGTCTCCTGTCCGTGAACCGCAATGCCGACGAGAGCAACGTTGAGAGCGATCGTCGAGGCGCAGAGAAATCGCTTCATGGCTGTCCTTCTTTTTTGCACTGGCGGCGGGGGCCCACTTTTTTGCACTGGCGGCGGGGCCCTCCGCCTCCGCTCGCGTGCATTCCCGCGAGCTACGGCGGACAGGCACCCCCGCCGCGACCTGTCGCTGATGCCGCAGGCGCTGATGTTTAGATCTACCTACTGCCTACCTGCCCTACCCGCCCTACCCGCCCCACCTGCCCTACTGTCCGGCGGTGCTGCGCTGTGCCGTTGCGCGCTGGAGTCCTTGCACCGACAGGCGGCGATTCGGTGTCCGCGCGAGCGACTGTTCGAATTGTGCCGCCGCGTCCTTCATGCGGCCCTGATCGAGCAGCAACTCGCCGTACAGCTCGAACGACGGCTTGATTGGCTCGGTCGGTCCGGATGGCGCGTCCAGGGTCAACTCGATCGCCGCGGCTTCTTTCAGCAACTGCTCGGCGGCCGCTGTATCTTTCTTCGCGACCGCGATGGCCGATGCGATTTCTCTTTCCATGATCGCGACCGGCTTCGCGCGGTACGCGTTCGATCCGGATTCCGCTTGCGTGCGCTGCGCGCGCAGCCGCTCGAGGGCGATGTTCGCCGTGTCGAGATCGCCGAGTTTGGCGGCGCCGAGGCCGGCGGCCAACACGTACGCCGCGCTGCCATCGTAGCCGGGCGCGCCGCCGTCACGAACCGGTGTCGCCGGCAGCGCGATCTTTTCCCACTTCGCGCTCTCGACGATCTGCCGCGCCTTCATCCCCGCGTAGCCGTTGGTCACGCCGGGACTCTTGTCTTTGTCCGCCACCGCTTTTGCCGTCGCGAGCGTCTTTTCCGCCTCGTCGAACTTGCCTTCCTGGAGATACCCGTACTGGAGCCACGACAGCGTGTGGAAGTCCTCGCGGCCGCGCGGCAGATTCTTCGCCTCCGCGAGATCGATGGCCGCCTTGTAGGCGACGACGTTGGACGCAATGACGTCGTCCCACATCCCGAGCTGGACGAAGATGTGCGACGGCATGTGCAGCGCGTGCGCCGCGGACGGCGCGATCTTCGCGTACGCGCGCGCGGCGGGCAGCGCGAGGATCGCGTGATCCGGATCGTCGAACGAGTGGATGATGAAATGCGCGGCGCCCGGATGCTTCGGGTTGCGCTGGAAGATGCCTTCGGCGATCGCCGCGGCCTGCATCGCGTTGCGCAGGTTGTTCTCTCCGGGCCGCCCGAGTCCGAGCAGCGAGAGTGCGTAGAGGATCGCGATCTCGTCATCGCTCGGATGCTTGTCGTGCAGCCGCTTCATCGCCGCCGAGTACGCAATATCGCGCGCGTACTTGTCGCCCGCGCCGTACAGCACGTCGACCGCTTCGACCAGATCGCGCTCCTTGCCCACCGGCGCCTTCGCGGCGCGCGCGGCGGCGGTCGGCGCGAGCCGCTCGAGGACCTTTCGCGCCGAGGCGATGTCCTGCTGCGCCCAGAGCGGGTGGTTGAAGCTCATCGCCTCGCCCCAGTACGCGAGCGCGAAGCCCGGATCCGCCTTCTGCGATTCACGGAACGCATCGGCGGCGGTGTCGAACTCGAAGTTGTGCAGCGCTTTCACGCCGGTGAGAAAGGCGCCTTGCGCGGCGGCCTTCGCCGACGTCGGAAATTGAATCGTTCCGAGCTCGGTCGACTTGCCCGACGGGGCGGTCTGCGCCGCGGGGGCCCCGGCCAGGCACCACATGGCGGCGGCAACGATAAGCAGCTTTTTCATGAGGCCGCCATCGTAAGCCTGTCACGCGGCAGACACAAGCGGGCACGTGCGTTGCACGAGGAGACATATCACAGATGGACATGTCACGAGTCCGACATGTCAGACCGGACAAGTGCCCCATGCGTTTCAAAGACCGAACCGAAGCGGGACAAGCGCTCGCGAATGCGCTGAAAAAATACGCGAGCCGTCACGACGTCGTCGTGTTGGCGCTGCCGCGCGGCGGCGTGCCCGTCGCGTTCGAGGTCGCGAAAGCTCTGCATGCGCCGCTCGACGTGTTTCTCGTCCGCAAGCTCGGCGTGCCGGGCCATCCTGAGCTGGCGATGGGCGCGATCGCCAGCGGCGGCGTCCGCGTGCTGAGCGAAGACCTCATCTCCCAGCTCGGCATTCCGCGCACGGCGGTCGAGCAGGTGGCGGTGCGCGAGCGGCTCGAGCTGGAACGCCGCGATCGTCTGTATCGCGCCGACCGGCGGCTTCCGGAGTTGCGCGACCGCACCGTCATCCTCGTCGACGACGGTCTGGCCACCGGCGCGACGATGGAGGCGGCGGTCGAGGCGGTGCGCATGTATCACCCGGCACGGGTCGTCGTCGCGGCGCCGGTATGCGCAGCCGACTCGGCCGCGCGGCTGGGGCAGACCGCCGACGAGATCGTCTGCGCGCGAACGCCCGAGCCGTTTCAGGCCGTCGGCATGTGGTACGAGCGATTCGATCAGACCAGCGACGAAGAGGTCACCCACCTGCTCGAGCAGGCGAACACGTTCGCACCTGAACCTGCCCGTTCGAACGCAAAGGAGACGATTCGAGCCAGCCATGCAGGGACGACACCCGAAGAAACCATTCGAACCCACGCGCAGAAGCTGAACGGTGACGCGCGCGATTACGACGCGCTCATCGAGGCCATCGGCGACGCACGGCTCGTCCTCATCGGCGAAGCGACGCACGGCTCGCACGAGTTCTACCAGGAGCGTGCGGTCATCACCGATCGTCTGATCGCGGAAAAGGGATTCTCCGCGGTCGCCGTCGAGGCCGACTGGCCGGACGCGTACCGCGTCAATCGGTACGTCCGCGGCATGTCCGACGATCGCGACAGCGTCGAAGCGCTCGGCGACTTCGGGCGCTTCCCCACCTGGATGTGGCGCAACACCGACGTGGTCGACTTCGCGTCGTGGCTGCGCGCGCACAACGACACGCAGCCGCCAGACCGGCGCGTCGGATTCTACGGCATCGATCTCTACAGTCTCCGCGCGTCGATGGAGGCGGTGCTCACGTATCTCGCGAAAGTGGATCCGGCGGGAGCCGCGCGCGCGCGGCAGCGCTACGGCTGCTTCGATCAGTTTCAGGAGGAGCCGCAGGCCTACGGGTATGCGACCGAGTTCGGCTTGTCGCCGACGTGCGAGCGGGAGGCGATCGCCGCGCTCGTCGAGCTGCAACGCAAGCGCGCGGAATATGCCTCGCGGGACGGCCGGGTCGCGCGCGACGAATTCTTCTATGCCGAGCAGAACGCGCGGCTCGTGAAGGACGCGGAGCAGTACTACCGCTCGATGTTCCGCTCGCGCGACGAGTCGTGGAACCTGCGCGACCGGCACATGACCGAAACGCTCACCGCCCTGATGGAATTCCTCAGCGCGGAGGGATTACCGCCCCGCATCGTCGTCTGGGCGCACAACTCGCATCTCGGCGACGCGCGTGCGACCCAGATGGGCGCGCGCGGCGAGCTGAACGTCGGCCAGCTCGTTCGCGAACGGTACGGGACCGATGCCGTGCTGATCGGTCAGACGACGCATACCGGAACAGTGACGGCGGCGCCGGAATGGGACCACCCCGCCGAGCGGAAGATCGTCCGGCCGTCGATGACCGGCAGCTACGAGCGCCTGCTGCACGACGCCGGCGTCAAGCGAATGCTGCTACCACTCCGCGACGATCTCGTGCTGGCGAGCGCGCTGGCGACCGAGCGCCTCGAGCGCGCGATTGGCGTCATCTACCTGCCGCGCACCGAACGGCAAAGCCACTACTTCGTCGCGCGGCTGCCGAATCAGTTCGACTTCGTGCTGCATCTCGACGAAACCACCGCGCTCGAACCGCTCGAGCGGACCGTGGGCTGGGAAACCGGCGAGCCTGCTGAAACATTTCCTTCAGGACTGTGAGTCGACAACCGATGGCCTCCTCAGCCACTTCAACGCGTCGCGCGGCTCGTCCGGTGCAGGTCGCCATCGGGCCGCACGCCCTCTCCGGCGATCTCGCGGTGCCGGAGCACGCGCGCGGGTTCGTCATGTTCGCGCACGGCAGCGGCAGCAGCCGGTTCAGCCCGCGGAACCGCTACGTCGCCGACGTCCTTCACCAGAACGACCTCGCCACGCTGCTGATCGATTTGCTGACACCGCAGGAAGAGGCGATAGACGACGTGACCGGCCGCATCCGGTTCGACATCGGTCTGCTCGCGAACCGACTGGTCGCGCTGCGCGACTGGGCGCAGACCGTGGCCGAACTGCGCGACCTTCAGGTTGGCCTTTTCGGTGCGAGCACCGGCGGCGGCGCGGCGCTCGTCGCCGCTGCCGAGCGGCCGCACGACTTCCACGCCGTGGTATCGCGCGGCGGCCGCCCCGATCTCGCCGGCCCGGCGCTCGCGCGCGTGCTGGCGCCAACGCTCCTCATCGTCGGCGAGCGCGACGAGACGGTCATCGAGCTCAACAGGCGCGCCATGGCGCAGATGCGCGCCGAAGTTCGGCTCGAGATCGTGCCCAGCGCCACGCATCTCTTCGAGGAGCCCGGCGCGCTCGAGCAGGTCGCGCGACTCGCCGCCGACTGGTTCACGTCACACCTTGGACGGACAGGATAGCGGGAGGTCAGCGCCCGCGGCATCAGCGACAGGTCGCGCCGGGGTGCCCACCTCCGCGAAGGCGACGGTGGGTCCACCGTCGCTCGCGAGAATTGATGGCGAGCGGAGGTGAAGGGCCCCGCCGCCAGTGCAAAAAAGTGAGGGAGTAGCATGACACGCAACATTCCACGCAGTGAGTGGTGCAGCGAGCTCGATGCCTTCAGCCGCCAGCACGAAGGGTGGATCGTCAACGTCGACGTGTCGGGATCGGATGGCAAATGCCAGACCGAAGCGCACGACCTGCCGCTGGTCGGCGTGAGCTGCGACGCGCCGACGCGGGACCGCGTCGACATCATGGTCGGCGAACATCCGCGGAGCCACGTCACGCATGTCGTCCAACCGATCGACGTGAGTGTCGAAACCACCGACGCCGGCGCCGACCGCGGCCTCCGAATCCGCGCCGCCGACGGCTCGACAACGACGGTCGAATTCCGATCGCCGATGCGGCCGGAGGACGTGGACGGGATGCCTTCGAGTTAGGTCTGGTGGGTCGGGCCCACCCGACCTACCTGACTTACCAGACCTACCAGGCCCACCTGACCCTTCAAAGTTCGAGCTGAATGCCGATCTCCACGACCCGGTCCGGCGGGATGCAGAAATAGTTCGTCGCGCGCCGGGCGTTGCGCGCGAGAAAGATGAACAGCTGCTCCCGCCATTTCGCCATCCCGAGGCGATCGGTCGCGAACAGGGTGAGGTGCGCGAGGTAGTACGTCACGTGGTCACCGCACGCTTCGACGGCCTCCAGCCTGGCTGACTCCAGCGCTTTCGGCACGTCCGGCGTTTCCATGAATCCGTAGCGCGTGATGACGCGATAGAACCCGCGCTCGAGCGGCTCCACCTCGAGGCGATCGAGCACGCTGACCGTGGGCGTGTCGGCGATCGACACCGTGAGCAGCACGACACACTGGTGCAGCGCCTTGTTGTGTTTGAGGTGGTGCGCGAGAATCGGCGGCGCCCCCTGCGCGCGCGCGGTCATGAAGACCGCGGTGCCGGGCACGCGCACCGGCGGCCGCGCGGCGAGGTCGCGCAGGAACGCGTCGAGCGGCACTTCGGACTCGCGCAGCCGTTCGACGACGAGCTGCCGTCCCCGGTGCCACGTGACCATCACGGTGTACACGGCCGCGGCCACGACCAGCGGGAACCAGCCGCCGTACTCAATCTTGATCAGGTTCGCGCCGAAGAACGCGAGGTCGATCAGCAGGAAGATCGCGATCACGAGACCGGCGCGCCATGCGCTCCATCGCCACTGCTCGCGCGCCACGACGTACGCCAGGATCGTCGTGATGACCATCGTCGTCGTCACCGCGATGCCGTACGCCGCGGCGAGGTTCGTCGACGACCGGAAGCCGAACACGAGGCCGACGGTCGCCAGCATCAACAGCCAGTTGATCTCCGGGATGTAGACCTGTCCTTTCTCGTGAACGGAGGTGTGGTGGATGTCGAACCGCGGCGAGTACCCGAGCTGGATCGCCTGCTGCGTCAGCGAGAACGCGCCGGAAATGATCGCCTGCGACGCGATCGCCGTCGCGACGGTGGCCAGCGCCACGAGCGGATAGAGCATCGAGTCGGGGGCGAGGTGAAAGAACGGATTGACGCGCGCCGCTTCGCGCTCCAGCAGGACGGCGCCCTGCCCGAAATAGTTCAGGACCAGCGCCGGCAGCACGAGCGAGAACCATGCGATCCGAATCGGCGCGCGGCCTAATTGTCCCATGTCCGCGTACAACGCCTCGGCGCCCGTGATGGCCAGGAACACCGCGCCGAGCGTGACGAACGCGCGGACGCCGTGAAGGGCGAAGAACTCGACGGCATGCCACGGGTTGATCGCCCACAGCACGTCCGGGTTCCGGACTATCGCGTGCAGCCCGAGCGCCGCGATGGTCGCGAACCACACGATCATGATCGGGCCGAAGATCCTGCCGACGCCGGCGGTCCCGCGGTGCTGCGCGAAGAACAACGCGATCAGGATGGCGACCGTGATGGGCACGACGTACGGCTCGAAGGTGTGCGTGGCGACGCTCAGGCCTTCGACCGCGCTCAGCACCGAGATCGCCGGCGTGATCATGCCGTCGCCGTACAACAGCGCCGCGCCGAACAATCCGATCGAAATCAGCACGGCGCGCGGCCCGGTTCTCCCGCGCACCAGCGCGACGAGCGCGAGGATGCCGCCTTCCCCGCCGTTGTCCGCGCGCATGACGAACAGCAGATACTTCACCGATACCGTGACGACGAGCGACCAGAAGATGAGCGACAGCACGCCGAGCACGTTCGCGGTCGTCACGGGAATGGCGTGCGAGCCGGCGAAGCACTCACGCAGCGCGTAGAGCGGGCTGGTGCCGATGTCGCCAAACACCACACCCAGCGCCGCCACGATCAGGAACGGCAGGCGCGATCGACGATTCACCGGCGCGTCAGGATGCAAGGATCGTGACTCGGACGGCCGTGCTACCATCCGGCTCTTCGTGCAGCCGCTTCGGATAGCGTTGGTCGCGCCCTACGATCTCGCGCGCGCCGGCGGCGTCAACACGCACCTGCGCGCGCAGGCGCGCGCGCTCGGCCAGCTCGGACACACAGTCCGCATCTACGGTCCCGCCTCGGCGCCTCCCGACGAGGGTGAGGTGGCGCTCAGCGGGAGCGTTGTGGTGACGTTCGGCGGAACCGAGTCGGGGCTCGGCCTCGATCCGCGCAGCCGATCGCGCGTCGCGGCGCTGTTCAGGACCGAGCCGTTCGATATCGTCCATGTGCACGAGCCGCTGGTGCCGCTGCTGCCGTGGTTCGCGCTGCGGTACGCGCGCTCGCGAGTCGTCGCGACCTTTCACGTGCACCGCGAGCAAGGTCATCGATGGTATCCCCTCGGCCGCCCCTGGCTGCGGTCGCTCATCAATCGGATCGACGTACGCCTCGCGGTCTCGGACGCCGCGCGGCGAACCGTCGCGGCGCACTTTCCCGGCGACTACGAGATCGTCCCCAACGCCATCGACGTCGACGCGTTTCGCGCGCCTCGATCGCGGCCGCGCCTGTTGAACACGTTGAGCACGTCGAGCACGCCGAGCGCCATGGATCGAGACCCGCTTCACGTGCTCTACGTCGGACGCCTCGAACCGCGCAAGGGCGTGGACCATCTGATTCGGGCGATGGCCCCGATGAACAACACCCAGAACGTGGCCCCGAAGGCGCGGCTGATCGTCGTCGGTGACGGCCCGGATCGGACCGCACTCGTCTCGCTCGCACGCGCCGTCGGCACCGACGTCGTGTTCGTGGGACGCGTCGACGATGACGCGCTGCCCGCATACCTTCAGGCGAGCGACATCGTCTGTGCGCCCGCGACGGGCGGCGAGAGCTTCGGCATCGTACTGCTCGAAGCGATGGCGTGCCAGAAGCCGATCGTCGCGAGCCGCATCGAGGGATACGAGGCGCTCGTCGGACCGGCGGGCTGCGGCACGCTCGTGCCCGGCGGCGACGCCGGCGCGCTCGGCGCCGCGATTCGGTCGCTGCTCGGCGACGCGACGCTTCGCCGCACCCTCGGCGCACGCGGATTGGAGGCGGTGCGCGCGTATGACTGGTCGATCGTCGCGCGGCGGCTCGACGCAATCTATCAGGAGCTGCTCACCTCTCGGGGTTCGCTTCTGAAAGTCTGAAAGCTGAGAGCTGAAAGCGACGAGTGGCTTCAGAGTACTATTCGCGGCGATGACTCTCGCCCACACGGTTGAGCTCGCGATCGCGACGCCGGTGGCGCTTGCGATGGGCGTGCTCGCGCTGACGCCCGCCATCGACGCGTACCGGCGCGCGGCTCTGCGCCGTCTCGTGCCGGGCATCTGCGCCGTGCTCGAGGCGCACGCGATCGATTATTGGTGCGACTTCGGGACGCTGCTCGGGTTCTACCGCGAGCGCGACATCATTCGCGGCGACAAGGACGCCGATCTCAGCATCTTCGAGTCGGACCGGCCGCGGCTCATGGCGCTCGCGCGCGCGTTTACCGCGCGCGGCTACGAGATCACCGATCAAGGCGGGCGGCTGCGGAACGTCATCCGCATCTACGATGCTCGTACGCGCTACTACGCCGACGTGTACCCGTATCGCGAAGAAGGCGGCGTGCTGCGCAGCCTCGTCGCCTCGCCGCAGGAAGACATTCCCGCCGCCCTCGTCGCGCGGCGGGTCACGGCGTCGTTTCTCGGGGCCACCGTGCGCGTGCCGGACAACGTCGAAGGCGTGCTGCGCCATCGCTATGGTCCCGCGTTCCGCACGCCGCGCCGCGGCGACAAAGGCGCGACGCGCCCCTACAGCCGGCTCCGCAGCATCGTCGAGGATCTGCAGGACAACTCTCTCGGCATCTGGTCATGGCTCACTCGGTTCAACGGGCTCAACCGGTTCAACAGGCTTCGAAGGCCGCAGAACCGATAGACGCCGTTTTCACCTGGGTCGACGGCGCGTGGCCCGGCTACGACGAGCTGCTGCGGCGCCATGCGGCCGATCGCCACGACCTCAATCCGAACCGGTACCGCGACAACCTCGATCTGCTGAAATACAACCTGCGATCGCTCGAGCGGTACGCGCCCTGGATCCGGCACGTGTTCGTGGTCACGTGCCGCCCGCAGAAGCCGGAGTGGCTCGACACGCGCGCGTCCCGGCTCGTGCACCACGACGCGTTCATGCCGCCCGCCGACGTGCCGACGTTCAACTCGTTCGCCATCGTGGCGAACCTGCACCGCATCGAGGGGCTCTCGCGCCGGTTCGTGTACATCGAGGACGATCAACTGTTCGGCGCGCCGATTCAGCCGTCCGATCTCTTCGACGGCGAGGGACGGCCGCGCGTGCGGCTGAAGCGGCGTCTGAGCCGGACCGCCGCCGATCGATTCGACGCCGCGCTCAGTCCCTGGAATCGCGCGCTGGCGTTCTCGAATCACCTGCTCGACGAACGTTACGGCGCGAGCGCGCGCCGCGCGGTCAGCCATACGGCCGTGCCGATCGACGTCGAGAGCTGGCGCGCGATGATCACGTCGTGGCCCGACGCGTTCGCGCGGACGTCCGCGAGCCGCTTCCGCGCGACCGAAAACGTCGCGCCCGAGCATCTGTATCCGCACTTCCTGATCGCGGAGCGCCGCGGCGTGGCGGTCCCGCCGATGGACGCGCACCGGCAGTCCGCGTATCATCCGTTGAACAACGTCGTGACGTTTCAGCGCGCCGGCCTTCTGCGCCTCCGTCTCCAGCGGCCGAAGTTTTTCTGCATGAACGACAACTTCGGCGAGCGGCCCAATCCGCGTGTCGTCGCGCTCGTCGCCCGGACGCTCGAACGATGGTTTCCGGCGCCGTCGCGGTTCGAGCTCCGGTGATCATGCCTCGCCCTCCGTGGACCGCATGTTGAACGAAGACCAGCGGCGCGCCTTTCATCGCGACGGCTTCGTGATCGTGCGCGCGCTGTTCACCTCGTCCGAGGTGCGCGAGCTGTCGGCCTGGATCGACGACCTTGCGGCGCGTCCGCTCGAAGTCGGCAGGCAGATGACGTACTTCGAGGAGAGCCTGCTGGATCCCGGGCGGCGCGTGCTGTCGCGGATCGAGAAGTTCGCCGAGTTCCATCGCGAGCTCGGCGCGCTCGTCCGCAGTCCGCAGATCGTGCAGCCGGTCGCGGAGCTGCTCGGCGAGGACGCGGTGCTGTTCAAGGACAAAATCAATTTCAAGATGCCGGGCGGCGGCGGCTTCACGCCGCACCAGGACATTCAGCCGGGCTGGGACGCGTACGCGTCGTATTTCATCTCCGTCATGATCGCGGTCGATCCCAACACGGTCGACAACGGCTGCCTCGAATTCGCGAGCGGTCATCACACGCGCGGCCTGATCGGGCGGCGGTGGGAGCCGCTCGAAGGACGGGAGTTGGATGGCGTCGAGTTCGCCGCCTATCCGATGGCGCCGGGCGACGCGGCGTTCTTCGATTGCTTCGCACCGCATCAATCGAAGCC